>NC_017167.1:937214-1249619 GCF_000219875.1 Alicyclobacillus acidocaldarius subsp. acidocaldarius Tc-4-1 | reverse complement strand
CGCCTGAGGAGCGCCAGCGCCTCTTCCCTTGCAACCTCCATGATCCGGTAATCGCGGGCGAGATCGCCCAACGCGAACTCCGGAAGACCGCTCTGCCTCAGGCCGAACAGCTCCCCAGGCCCGCGCAACTCGAGATCCCGCTCCGCGATCTCAAACCCGTCGTTCGTCTGCAGCATGGTCTCGATTCGCGCGCGCGCCGCCTCGGACGATGCGTCGTGAATGAGCAGGCAGTAACTCGGATGAGGCCCTCGCCCGACTCTCCCGCGAAGTTGATGCAATTGCGCCAAACCGAAGCGCTCCGCGCCATAGATGGCCATCACGGTGGCATTGGGCACGTCGATGCCGACCTCGATCACGGTCGTCGCGACGAGCGCGTGGATGTCGCCGTCGCGAAACGCGCGCATCATGCGCTCTTTATCCGCACTTGACATCCGGCCGTGCAGGAGCTCCACGCGAAATCCCGCCAGGTACTCGCGCACGCGCTCGTACAACTGGGTGACGGACGCCACGTCGTCGCGTTCCGACGACTCGATGGCCGGCGCGACGATGTAGGCTTGGCGCCCGCGCGCCAACTCTTTGCGGATGAGGCGAAGAGCGGTTTCCTCGTCTTCGGACGGGACCGCAAGGGTCTGAATGGGCTTCCGGCCCTTTGGCAACTCGTTCAGGACGGACACGTCCATGTCACCGTAGATGGCGAGCGCGAGCGTCCGCGGAATCGGCGTCGCCGACAACATGAGGACGTCCGGCGCCCGGCCCTTCTCTCGCAGCCTCGCGCGCTGCGCGACGCCGAAGCGATGCTGTTCATCGGTGACGAGCAGGGCGAGATCGCGAAACTCGACTCCCTCGGACAAGAGAGCGTGCGTACCGACGGCCAGCGATACGTCCCCGGAAGCGAGGCCTGCCAGCACGCGATCCCGCTCGCGTCCCGTCACGGAACCCGTCAAAAGCTCGACGCGAACGCCGGCAGGGCCGAGCAACTGGTGTGCGAGCCTCGCGTGCTGCTCGGCGAGGATTTCAGTGGGCGCCATGAGCGCAGACTGCCCGCGCGCGAGGTGGACCGCAAAGCAGGCAAAAAGGGCCACCCACGTCTTGCCCGATCCGACGTCCCCTTGAATCAGGCGCGTCATCGGAACGGGGCGCTGAAGATCGCGCAGAATGTCCTCGCACGCGCGCCGCTGCGCGTTCGTCATCGGAACAGGCAAGAGGGCCTCGAACGCGTTCAGCGCGTCACTCGGCACGGGCTGCGCGCGCCCTGCGGGCTCCTCGCGCTTTGCGCGAAGCCACTGGAGCTGAATTTGAAACAAAAGAAACTCTTCAAACACGAGCCGCCGACGGGCCTGACGGACGTCCTCGAGCGATTGGGGACGGTGGATGCCGACGAGCGCATCTCGATGCGTCCAAAGCCGGTACTTGCGCATGAGCGCGTACGGCAGTGACTCCTGAATGTCTTCCGCGTAGTGTTCCAGGGCCTTCAAGATCAGTTGATGGATGGCCTTCGTCGACAGATCTTTGTTTGCGCGGTATACCGGCACTAGCGCAGGTGCGTGGGTCCCGACCTCAAACGATGTCTCGTTGACGACTAAGCGGCGCAGCGCTTCGTTCCATTTGCCTGTCACCACAATGAACCGCCCGTCGGACAGCTTGGAACGCAAGTAATGTTGGGAAAACCACAGGCACACGACCGGGTGCTGGCCGTCTACGCGCACGCGCGCCGTCATGATGGACTTCGAACCGCGCCACCTCACTTGCACGGGGCCTTCGACGACAGCCCGCGCTGTGACGCGATCGCCATCGCGCCAGTCGGGAAACGGCTTCTCCGCTCGCTCGTCATATCGAAACGGATACGTGTGCAACAAGTCGTCGACCGTTCGGATGCCGAGCGCTTCGAGTGCTCGCTCCTTCTGCGGGCCTACACCCGGCAGCGCGCGCACGGACAGCGATTTGAGCGACAATGCGCTGCCCTCCCTGTGTGAACGCCGCCCACGGCGGCACGACTCTGCCTCATTGTACTATAGTACTATACCCAGAAAGGCGCCTGGAAGGACGGTTGCGGGATTCTCGGCGAATATGCTAAGCTAGGCGAGGTTCATCACGCAGAAGCCCATGCGTGAGGTTTCCGATTCATACACTTTGAGGGAACGGAGGTGCTCGCATGGCTCGCCGTTGCGAAGTGTGTGGCCGGGGTCCGCAAGTCGGCAACAAAATCAGCCACTCTCACATTCTTACGAAGCGGCGCTGGTATCCGAATTTGCAGAACGTGCGCGCCGTCGTCGACGGCTCCGTGAAGCGCATCCGCGTCTGCACCCGCTGCCTCAAGGCAGGTAAGGTGAAGCGCGCCATCTGAACAAGAAAAAAGCACCTTTGAGGTGCTTTTTTCTTTGTATGGATGGTTTCGCATGAGTGCTCTTGCGTCTCGCTTCATTCGTCCTTCGTAAATGTGCTGAGCACAGCCTTCACAATTCCACCCAGGAAGCGCGGCAATTTGATGGTGTAGACCTTCACGACCTCTACCCCCCTCGAACAACCTGCGCCATTGTCGGAGCGGAGTCTGACCCGCCGCAAGTCCCGCTCTGCCTCGAGGGCATAGGCGTCTGTCGCTAGCTATGTATATGCGCCCCCTGTCGAAATGTGCCAGGACGAGCTCGCGAATTCATTTCACTCGCCAAGCGCCGCGCGCAGGGCCTCAATCGCGCGTGCGCGATTGGGTTGATCAAACACGGCTGACCCTGCTACAAACACATCGGCACCCGCGTCTCTCGCCTGACGGATGGTTCCCGCGTGAATGCCTCCATCCACTTCCACGTGCACGTCCTGACGGCCAGCGTCGTCCAACATGCGGCGAATTTCCGCGACCTTGGCCAGCGTGCTCGGCACGAGCGATTGCCCTCCAAAGCCGGGATTCACCGTCATGACGAGGACGAGATCGACATCGGCGAGAAGGTACGACAACCCATCCGGAGACGTGCCCGGATTGAGCGCTAAACCTGCCTTGCGGCCAGACTCGCGGATCATCTGCAGCGCGCGATGCACGTGCGGCGTCGCTTCGTAGTGCACGGTCAGGATGTCGGCGCCGGCATCGACAAAGGCCGCGATCCATCGCTCGGGCGATTCGACCATCAGGTGCACGTCGAACGTCGCTTGCACATGGCGCCGCAGGGCCTTGACGACGAGAGGGCCAAGGGTGAGATTGGGCACAAAGTGACCATCCATCACATCAATATGTATCCAATCGCACCCAGCCTGGATGACCTCGTCAACCTCGTCGCGCAGCCGAGCAAAGTCTGACGATAGAATCGAAGGAGCAATCACCGGTGTCTTCATCAGTACGCGTTCAACTCCTGTTCACGCGCTTCCTCATACAGCTGCCTGTAGGACATGTAGCGGATGGCAGGAATATCGCCTTCCTCCACCGCCCGCTTCACCGCACAGTTGTCCTCATCCAGGTGAAGGCAATCTCGATAGGCGCATTCCTGCGCCAAAGGCCGAAACTCCGGAAAATGGAGTCTCACCTCGCGCGACGCCACCGGCACCTGAAGCTGGCTGAACCCCGGCGCGTCTGCCATCCACGTGACGTCGTCCAGCCGCACCAGTTCCACGTGACGCGTGGTCTGCCGTCCTCTGCCAATTTTCTCACTCACCTCGCCGGTCTTGAACGAGATCCCCGGCGCAAGGGCGTTGGCCAGCGTGGACTTGCCTGCACCAGACGGCCCCGCGAGAACCGTCACACGGCCCTGAAGGCGCGCTCGGAGTAGGCTTACCCCCTCGCCCTGTTTGGCCGCCACGGCGACGGCTTCGTAGCCCAGGCGGCGGTACAGTTCGACCGTCGCGGCCGCGCGCTCCGGAGATACCAAATCCGCCTTTGTGAACGCAATGGTCGGTTCCACGCCCGCGACGCTGGCCTGAAGTAGGGTTTTGTCGAGCATGTAAAAGCTCAGGTCAGGCGTCACAAAGGAACACGCGACGACGACGTGATCGACGTTGGCAATGGGGGGACGGATGAGCCCGGTCCGGCGTGGAAGCACCTCGCGAATGATGCCCTCCTGCGCCCCGACGGGCTCGTAGCGGACGAAATCCCCCACCAAGACAGTCGTACCCTTGACCTTGAACACGCCGCGCGCACGGCAACGGCGGACCTGACCATCGTCGAACACGTCAAAAAATCCGCTGATGGCGCGAATGACACGCCCTTCTCTCACCGCGCACCTCCTCAATGCCCTTTATGCTTCAGATGACCAGGCGCCGCTTTGCCTGGCGGCTGCGGTTGGGGCGCTGACTGGGCCGTGGGTTGGGTAGCGTTTCCGGTATCCCCCGCGGAACTGTCGCCGGCCGCGCTGTTGGTACTGCCATTGCCCACCCCTGCCGCGTTTCCGAGGTCGTTTTGCGATCCGCCGTTCGCCGCGTTGCCTGTGTCGTTCCCCGTCCCATTAGACGGCGGGATGGAGGCAGGGTTCGGCACGACATACAGATTGATGGTCGATCCGACGGGCACGCGATCCCCCTGGATATACGGGTACGCATAGGAAACGAGCGGATTCTGGTTGACGAGATCGCTCGGCGTCACGGTGCCCAAGGTGAGGCCCGCCGCTTGAATGGCCGCCTCCGCCTGTTGAAGTGTAAGCCCCACGAGTTTCGGCACCGTGACGTATTGCTGCTGGCTCACCGTGAGGGTGATCTTCGACGTGATGGGAACCTGCGTCCCAGGCGCCGGATTGCTCGAGATCACGTCCCCCGACGGCACAGAAGTGCTCGTCTCCGTCTGAACGACAATGTTGTTGGCTGAAAATCCGGCGCTCACGAGCGCCTGCTTGGCCTGATCCAGCGGCTCATTGGTCACGTCCGGAACCGCCACCTTCGGCGCGCCCTGGCTGACGTAGAGCGTGATGTCTCGCGTCTTCTTCACCTGGGTGTTGCCCGCGGGTGACTGCTGATACACAATCCCAGATGCAGCCTTCAGATTGGGCTCAAACTTCTCCTGAATCTGTTGCCTAGAAAAACCTGCTGCCTCCAGCGTGGCCACGGCCGAGGCCACCGGCTTCCCGACGACGGACGGCAGTTCCACGTTCGGCACGGTGAGAAGCCTCGTCACAATCACGATGGCCGCGTAGCCGCCGAGGCCAAGCGCCGCCAGCGACAACACCACAATGCCTGCAATGAGACTCGCCCGTTTCCAGGGTGCCATCGGCGGTTTGGACGCGCGCGCTCCCTTGGCCCTCTCCCCGTCCGCCTTGGGCCTCCGCAGTTTCAGAGCCTCGCTCAGGCGATCCCCCATCGCAGGCACCACGATGGTCTTGTCGTCCATATCGCTAGGTGAGACGAACTTCGGGACATTGGGGCGCTCGAGCGCAGCGTCGAGATCGGCCATCACCGCGGCCATGTTGGGGTAACGGCCTTCCGGCTCCTTGACGAGACAGCGCAAAACGATGTTCTCCACGCTCTGCGGAATGTCTTTGTTCAGCTGGCGCGGTTCAACGAACGGCTCCCTGAGGTGCTTGAGCGCGACGCTCACGGGGGAGTCTCCCTCAAAGGGGAGTTTACCCGTCAGCATCTCGTACATGACGACCCCAAGGGAATAGATGTCACTTTTCGCGTCTGTGGGACCCCCTCTCGCCTGTTCGGGCGAAAAGTAGTGAACCGATCCCAACACCGTCGTCGCCTGGCGATGCGCAATGGTATGTCCGGTCGCGGCCCGGGCGATGCCGAAGTCCGCCACCTTGACCTGGCCGCTCTTCGTCAGGAGAATGTTGTGCGGCTTGATGTCGCGGTGAACCACGTGCAGCTCGTGCGCATGCTGCAAGGCCGAGCAGATCTGCTTGCTGATGCGGATCACTTCCTCGACCGGGAGCGGTGCGCGCTCGACGATCACGTCCTTCAACGTGGGACCGTCGACGTACTCCATCACGATGTATTGCTGGCCGTCCTCTACGCCCACATCGTACACATTGACGATGTTCGGATGGGAAAGGCGCGCAGCAGCCTGCGCCTCCTGACGAAAACGGCGAACGAACTCCTCGTCCACCGCGTATTGGCTGCGCAGCATCTTCACGGCCACCGTGCGATCGAGGAGCGTATCGATGGCGCGATACACTTCCGCCATGCCGCCTTCGCCGATTTTCTGCTCGAGACGGTAACGACCCCCGAGCGCGCGCGCCGTCATCCGATGGTATCCTCCTCTCGATGCACCGCGACAAGTGCGGTGACGTTGTCCGTCCCGCCCCGGTCGAGCGCAAGCTGGATCATCGCGTCCACGGCCGCGGACACGTCTTGCTTTGCACGTGCCTCACGCGCCTGTTCCAGGAACACTTTCAGTTCATCATCTTCCACCAAATTCGAAAGCCCGTCCGAACACAGAAGCAGGACATCGCCCTCCCGCCACGGCACCTCCGTCAGATCTGGAAGACTCACGGGCTCGGTGCCAAGGGACCTCGTCACAATATTGCGCTGCGGGTGATGCTTGGCTTCCGAGGCAGGCAGATGGCCTCGCCGCACCAGTTCGGCAACAAGGCTGTGATCTTCGGTGACCTGGCGGAACTCGCCGCCGGTCAACGCATACGCGCGGCTATCTCCTACGTGAGCCACCACCATCCTGTCCGCGAGGGCGAGCGCGCACACGATGGTAGTTCCCATGCCGGCGTATTCGGGCACTGCCGCCGCCTGCCTGTAAATCTCTTCGTTCGCGTCCGCGATGGCCGACGAAACGACCTCCCGCGGGTTCGCCTCAGCCGAGAGATGCCGTCCGACGTATTCACTCACCCGTTCCACGGCGATCCGGCTGGCCACATCCCCAGCCTGAGGTCCCCCCATGCCGTCGGCCACCACGAATAGGACGCCCACCGGCAAATCGTCCACAACCGCGTAGCCGTCCTGATTCATGGTGCGCACCAGCCCGATATGAGACTTCGCCGCGTAGATCATCTCAACACCTCGACTCCCGAACCGAGCTTCATTGAGCGTACGGGCCGCCTCAGGCTTGCCGGTTCGCGTATTGAGCGCGAAGCTGTCCACACGCCGCCGCGATGTCGTGTCCCATCTCGCGGCGAATGGTGGCGTTCACACCCGCATCCAACAGCGCGCGCCAAAATGCGAAGATCTGCTTCCTGTCCGTGCGGCGATAACCGCGCTCAGGCACATAGTTCACTGGAATCAGGTTGACGTGGCACGGTAAACCCTTCAGCAACGCCGCCAACTCTTGGGCGCACTCGAGGCTGTCGTTCTCGCCTGCCACCAGCGCGTATTCGAACGAGATTCGGCGTCCCGTTTTTCGATAGTAATCATGACATGCCTCCATCAACTTGGCAATCGGGTACGCCTTGTTCACGGGCATCATGCGCCCGCGGATGGCGTCGTTCGGCGCGTGTAGAGATACAGCCAGCGTGATTTGACGGCCTTCTTCCGCAAGGCGGCGAATGCCGGGCACCAGCCCGACGGTCGACACCGTGATGTGGCGCTGTCCGATGTTGAGACCGTGTTGGTTCGTGATGATGTCGATGAATCGCATAACTTGATCGTAGTTGTCCATCGGCTCACCGGAACCCATGACCACGACGGAGGACACGCGCTGCCCCACTTCGTCCAACAGCGCCTGGCTGTGCATCACCTGCTCCACCATCTCGCCCGCGGTCATGTGGCGGATCATGCCTCCGAGCGTGGACGCGCAGAACGTGCAGCCCATCTTGCACCCGACCTGAGACGACACACAGACGCTATTTCCGTAGTTGTGGCGCATCAACACCGATTCGACCGTGACGCCGTCCGGCCATGCGAGCAGAAATTTCGTCGTCGGATCCACCTTGGAATCCTGTCGCACGACCTGCTTGGCGGACCGCAGGTAAGCCATCTCGTTCAAACGTTGGCGAAGCGCCTTCGGGAGATTCGTCATCTCTTCAAACGACTTCGCCCGCTTCTGGTACATCCACTCGTACAATTGAACCGCGCGAAATGGCCGCTCGCCGAGTTCTTGCACCACCCAGTCGCGCAACTCCTCGAGCGTGAAATCATACAAATGGACCATCGTCTCACCTCCCTGGCGAAGCCGACCGTCAAATTCGGCGCAGGCGCGCCATGAAAAATCCGTCCGTCTCGTGCCAGTCCGGCCAAAGCAGGAAACCGGCCGTGCGCTCTCCCACACGAGTCGCCAGCGCCGGCGCCAAGTCGCCTCCGATGTCCTCGATGCGAACGCCCACGGCCGGATCGGACGCCACCTCTCGCACGACGGACTCATTCTCCTCGTTCAACAGTGTGCACGTCGAGTACACGACGCAGCCGCCGGACCGGACGATGGCACACGCGCGGCGCAGCAAGGACTGCTGAAGCTTCGCCAACTGCGCGACGTCCTCGGGGCGCCGCCGATATCGCAGATCCGGCCGACGGCGCATGACGCCAAGGCCTGTACAGGGCGCGTCCACGAGCGCCGCGTCGTACGGTTCCTCCGGTTCCACCTGCCGGCCATCGCCGAGCCTCGGGTGAATGCTTCGCAGGCCAAGTCGCTCCGCCTGTTGCCGGACGGCGCGGACCTTGGCCACGGTGACGTCATAGGCGTCGATCTCGCCGCGATCGCCCATCAGCTCGGCCAGATGCGTCGTCTTGCCGCCCGGCGCCGCGCACAGGTCCACCACGCGCATGCCAGGCTCCGAGCGAAGAAGCGGCGCCACGAGCATGGCTCCCTCGTCCTGAAGGGTCACGTAGCCGTCCTGATACGCCCGCAGGCGCGTCACGTCGACCTGCCCCCGCACTCGCAGGCCGTCCTCTGCCAGCGCGGCGGGCACCGCCATAGCGCCCTCCTGCGCCAGCCGAGCGACGGTCTCCTCGCGGGATTCGCGCAGGCGATTGGCGCGGAGCGACATCGGCGCCGGCTCATTCATCGAAGCGAGCGCGGCGAGAACTCTATCCGCCCCGTGATCGGCCACGAGCCGCTCCACAATCCAGGCCGGCACACTGTACATGACCGACCAGCGCTCGACGTCCTTCGCCCCCGCGAGGGCCTTCTTGAGCAAACTCTCCCACTCTTGCGCGCGCTCGGCGTATTGGCGAAGCACCGCGTTCACGAAGCCTGACGCCTGTGGTCGATGGCGCTTGGCGAGTTCGACCGCGTCGTTTGCCGCGGCATACGCCGGAACGCGGTCGAGCCAGGTCATCTGGTACGCGCTCATCCGCAAGATGACGCGCACCTCGGGATCCAGTTTCGCCAAGGGGCGGCGCACGAGCGGCGACAACAGTCGGTCGAGCGTAATCTGCCGGCGCAACGTCCCATAGGCGATTTCAGTGGCCAGCGCGCGGTCCCGTTCGTCCACGCCTGCGCCTGCGAGCGCCTCCTGGAGGGCGACGTTGAGGTACGCCCCGTCCCGTTCCACCCGGATGAGCGCCTGGTACGCGCGCCGCCTACCCTCAGCCATCATCCCTCGCGCCCCCCCTCATGCGCACGCCTTCTCCGCGCAGCCCGCGCCAAAACGCGCCCGCTGGCATCGCGCGGCGACCACTCGGCTTTAACTCGAGGATCTCGTAGATGCCCGCGCCGCACGACACCCAAACCACTTCGCCGCGCGGCTCGACCTCGCCGGGATCGCCGAAGGGCTCCATGTGCACGGGGCGGCCGGTGAGGATCTTCAGCTCCTCGCCCGTGGTGAGCGCGGCAGTCGCCCCCGGCACCGGCGCGAGCGCCCGCACCTGCCTGTCGATCTCGGCCGCGCTTTTTGTCCAGTCGATCCACTCGTCCTCGCGCGTCACCTTTTCGGCGTAGGTGACCCCTTCAGCCGGCTGGGGCACGGGCACAAGCTCGCCGGCGACATAAAGCGGGAGATACCGCTCGCACACCTCGCCGCCGAGCCGAGCCAATTTGTCGTGCAGCGAGCCGGCCGTGTCCGTCGGCTCGATGGTCACGCGCTCCTGCGCCAAAATGGGCCCCGCGTCGAGATCGCGCACCATTTCCATCAGCGTGATGCCGGTTTCCGCGTCGCCGGCCCAGATGGCGCGCTGGATGGGCGCCGCACCGCGCCAACGGGGGAGAAGGGACGCGTGCACGTTGACC
This sequence comes from Alicyclobacillus acidocaldarius subsp. acidocaldarius Tc-4-1, assembly GCF_000219875.1. Taxonomy (NCBI): domain Bacteria; kingdom Bacillati; phylum Bacillota; class Bacilli; order Caryophanales; family Alicyclobacillaceae; genus Alicyclobacillus; species Alicyclobacillus acidocaldarius. The sequence goes on along the minus strand of NC_017167.1, from coordinate 1,239,598 downwards.
GATCCGACGCGCGGAAGCCGCAGCAGCGCCTCGCTCAGGATCTTGCCGTACGCGGCCGTGATGATGAGATCCGGCGCGAAACGGCGGATGTCCTCCATCGCGTCTCGCAGGCGCTCGGGCTGCCAGACCGGAAGGCCGATTTCCAGCGCTCGCACTTTGACCGGAGGCGGCGCCAGCGTCCGGGATCGCCCGCGAGGCCTGTCTGGCTGCGTGATGACGACCACCTCGTAGCCCAAGCGGCAGAGCGCATCGAGGCTCGGCACCGCAAAATCCGGCGTCCCGCAAAACAGCGCTCGAACCGTCATCTCGACGACTCTCCGACCGGCTGGCGCTCGATTTCCTCGGGCCGCAGGTAGTCCGTGAACAGGATGCCGTCCAGGTGATCAATCTCGTGCTGCAGGCAGCGCGCCAGCAGATCTCGGCCCTCAATTTCAAAGAATTCGCCGTACCGGTTCTGCGCCCGCACCCGCACGTAGGCGGCGCGCTCCACCACGCCCGAGAGCCCCGGCAGAGAGAGACACGCCTCGCGCTCGCGCTGCACCCCGCTTCGCTCGATAATCTCCGGGTTGACAAGCTCAATCCAGGCGCGTTTCTGGAAGCTGTCCTCCTTCGGCTGCACGTCGATCACGACGAGGCGCTTGAGAATCCCAATCTGATTGGCCGCGAGGCCAATCCCGTCGGCGTCGTACATGGTCTCCGCCATGTCGTCGAGGAGCCGGTGAATGGCCGGGGTGAACTGCGTCACGACATGCGCCTTCTGCCGCAGCACCGGATCCTCCCCTTTGCGAATGATGCGAATGGCCATCGTTCATCCCCTCCCGATAGTCAACCGATCCGTTGGGCATTGACGTCGAGCACGGCGGATCCGCCCAGCCGGTTCATCTTCTCCTTCACCAATCGGTACGCGCGCACAACGTCCTCTTTCACATCCTGCCACGCGGCGTACTTCATCACAACCTGATACCGATACACGTTGTCGATCCGCCGAATGCCGCTTGGCCCCGCCGGCAGCACGGTCAAGGACGCCGCAGACGGCGAACGCGCGAGTTCCCGCTCGAACCGCGCCGCGGCGCCGCGCGCCAGCCGCTCCTCAGAATGCGAGGCGAGGAAAACCGCCAGTTCGCAAAACGGCGGATAGCGAAAGAATTCACGGCTCTCCCGCTCGCGCTCGTAGAACATGCGGTAGTCGTGGGACTTCGCCGCTTCGATGGCGCGATGCCCGGGCTGATACGTCTGGATGAGCGTGATCCCGTCCGTGTCTGCGCGTCCTGCGCGTCCGGCCACCTGCGTGAGCAGCTGAAAGGCGCGCTCGTTCGCGCGATAGTCTGGAAGCGTGAGCATCGCGTCGGCCGCCACGACCCCCACCAGCCGCACGCGCGGAAAGTCGAGCCCCTTCGCGATCATCTGCGTGCCCACGAGCACATCGGCTTCGCCCCGCTGGAACCGATCGATGATGGACTCAAGCGCTCCCTTTCGCCGCGTGGTGTCCAAATCCATCCGCAATACGCGCATCGCGGGCCACGTGCGCAGCAGGTGCTGCTCCACCTGCTCGGTCCCGAGTCCATACGGGACCAGCGCATCTTCGCCGCAAGTGGGGCAGCGGCGGACGAGTGGCTCCTCGTGCCCGCAGTAGTGGCACACAAGGACGTGCCCGCTCGTCTTCCGGTGGACCGTCAGGTGAATGTCGCAGCGCGGACACTCCATGCTGTGGCCGCACGCTCTGCATAGCGCTGCGTGCGCGTAGCCTCGGCGATTCAGAAACAGGATGGCCTGCATGCCCTCGGCCACCGTGCGCTCCAGCTCCGCGGCGAGCCTGCGGCTGAAAATCGACCGGTTTCCCGCGCGCAACTCCTCGCGCATGTCGATCACGTCCACGGGCGGCAGCGGCCGCCGATTCGCCCGAACCGGCAAGGAGACAAGCCTCGCGCCGCCTCGTTCCACCCGAAACATGGACGCGAGCGACGGCGTCGCCGATCCCAAGACCAGGAGCGCCCCGGCCTCTCTCGCGCGCCACATGGCCACTTCGCGCGCGTCGTAGTGGGGCGCATCCTCCTGCTTGTACGACGGCTCGTGTTCCTCATCGATCACGACCAGCCGAAGCTTGCGCATCGGCGCAAAGACCGCCGATCTCGCCCCGATGACCACGCTTGCGTCTCCTTCGAGAACCCGCGTCCACTCCTCGCGCCGCTCGCCGAGCGACAATCCCGAATGCAGGACGGCAACCCGGCTTCCGAACCTCCGCTCGAACCTCTGCACAAGCTGCGGCGTAAGGGCAATCTCCGGCACAAGCACAAGGGCCTGCCCCTCGTCTTCGATGGCCGCGCGAATCAGGTGCATGTACACCTCGGTCTTGCCGCTTCCGGTCACGCCGTGCAGCAGCGCCACGCCATGACCCTGTCGGGCCATCTCGCTGAGCTCGCGCACCGCGGCCGCCTGATACGTCGTGAGCTCGGGCCAAGGCGCGTCTTTGTCGAGCGAGGCAAAAGCCCGTCTCACGCGCCGCTCCGNCACAGCCACCAGTCCCGCCTGGATGAGGGGCGCCACGGACGAGGGCGGATACGCCTGCCGATCCCAAAGTACCTCGCGCTCGTCTGCAAGTCGCAGCAAGATTTCACTCTGGCGCCGGGCGCGCCGACGCCGGCGTTCCGCCTCGAGCCTGAGATCCTCGTCTGGCACGCAGGCGACGAGGTAGGCCCGCCGCTTCTCGCCCACCGCCTCGTCCACCCGGATCTCTTCCCGGACGAAACCGGCCTCCAACCACGCCCGGACGGCACGTTCGTCCGCCTTGGAACGCGCGCGAAGCTCGCTCCACTCTGGCTCGGCGTCGGCGATCCAGCGAAAGAGCGCCGAGGCTTGCACGTCGTCTGGGACGGACGCATCCGCGCTGGAAACGATGACTTTCCGGACGCGCACGCGAAATGCCCCCGGCAAGATGGCCGACACGGCCTCGGGCAGTGTGGCGGCATAGCGGTCGCAGAGCCACTCCGCCATGCGCATCTGATCCGACGTGAGCACGGGAACTCGATCCATCACGCGCGCGAGCGGACGAAGCCGGCCTGCATCTGCGGCCTCCCGCACCGCCCAGACGATGCCGGACCGGAACGAGTCCCGCAGCGGTACCACCACGCGCACGCCCGGCGAGACATCCATCCCCGCTGGCACGGCGTAATCGAACCGCTTGTCCAAAAACAGCGCCGTCCCATCGACCACCACCTCCGCGACGCGGGCGGTCCGAGCGGTCATAAAGGCCGCTCACCGTCCGACACGCGAAGGACCTGCCGAACGCGGGTCAGGATGTGATCCGCCACTCTGTGCTTTTCCATGACCGGCAGGGCCTCCGTCGATCCGTCCTTCGCGATGAGCGTGACCTGGTTGGTGTCCACTTCGAAGCCTGCTCCTGGCTTCGTCACGTCATTGACCACAATCAGGTCGAGGTCCTTGTCGATGAGCTTGCGCCGGGCGTGTTCCAAAGGCATGTCCGTCTCCGCCGCAAATCCCACCACGACCTGGCCAGGGCGCTTCAGGCGGCTCGCGGCGAGCAGGATGTCGGGCGTCTCGACGAGATCGAGCTTGAGCGGTCCTTGTGATTTTTTCCATTTATGATCCAAGGTGCGGGCGGGCCGGAAATCGGCCGGTGCCGCAGCCGAGATGAACGCATCCGCTTCGGGGAAGAACTCGCTTACGGCGTGCAGCATCTGCTCGGTCGAGCGGACGTAGACCATCCGGGCCCCGGGAACCGGTTTGAGATGCGTCGGGCCTGAGATCAAGGTGACGCGGGCGCCGCGGCGCGCGGCCTGCTCGGCGAGCGCGTACCCCATCTTGCCGCTCGACCGATTGGTGAGATACCGGACAGGATCGATATCCTCCACCGTCGGCCCGGCCGTAATGAGAAGGATGAGGCCCTCCAAATCGCGCTCCTGGTGGAGCACAGCCTCAATCACGTCCGCGATATCCTCGGGTTCGGGCATGCGCCCGCGGCCCGTGTAACCGCAGGCGAGCGGCCCTTCGCCTGGATCTAGCACGAGCGTCCCCCGGCGACGGAGAATGTCCAGGTTCTCCTGCACGGCGGGGTGTTCAAACATATGGACGTTCATCGCCGGCGCCACAACCGTGGGACAGGTCGCGGCAAGCGCAGTGGTCGTGACCATGTCGTCCGCCAGGCCGTGCGCCAGCTTGGCAATGAGATTGGCCGTGGCCGGCGCAATCACGTACAGGTCGGCGCGATCCGCCACCGCGATATGCGCAATCTCGGACGGATTCGGCTCTGCAAACGTGTCAAAGATCACCGGGTGCTTGGTCAGGGCCTGCAGGGTGAGCGGCTGAATGAACCGGGTCGCGTGTTCGGTCATCAGCACCTGCACCTCGTAACCGCGCTTCACCAGGAGTGAACACAGATTCGCGGACTTGTACGCCGCAATGCCTCCTCCCACCCCGACGAGGATGGTCTTTTTGTCCATACCGCACCCTCCCTTGGCTCCTGCCGTTCATGACAAGAGGCAGAACAACGCGCGGTTGTCCTGCCTCATCGCCTGATCACGGATCTGCGTCACTCGCCGTCGAAGTTTTTGCAGCGAACGACGCCGTCGTGAATTTCCCACAGCGCGCGGCTCACGTTCCGCGTTGTCGACGCGCCAGGCTGATTCAGGGTCTCGTTCTGCAGCTTGCGCGCGCGCTTCGCCGCGAGCACAACGAGCGCGTATTTGCTGTTGCACCGCTCCAACAACCGGTCAATGGACGGATAGATCAACGACGGTCACCCCATATCGAAATCTCCGCCCTGCAGGGCGGACGCAAATCCTCGAACACAGACGGCGCTTCCCTACATTGTACATCGATCTCGGCGCAAAGGAAAGAGGAGGTCTGCTACTCGACGTTCTGCGCCTGTTCGCGCAGTTTTTCGACCAACGCCTTCATCTCCACGACGTGTTGGCTGATCTCGGCGTCCTGAGACTTCGCCGCGATGGTATTCACCTCGCGGTGCATCTCCTGCACGAGGAAATCGAGTCGACGACCCACGGGTTCCGTTCGGCCGAGATCGTCGCGCATCGCTCGCACGTGGGCCTCGAGCCGCACCAGTTCCTCATCGATTGCGACGCGATCGGCAAACAGCGCGACCTCCTGCGCCAGGCGCGCGTCGTCGACGGAGACGCCGAGTTCCGACACCCTGGCCAGAAGCGCCGCGCGGTACGCCGCGACAGACGCCGGCGCCCGCTCCCGGACGGCACGAAGGTGAGCATCCACCTCCTGGAGGTAGCCGATGCAGGCGCGGGCGAGATCCTCTCCTTCGCGTTCGCGCATGGCCACGAGTTTCTCAAGCGCGTCGTCCACGAGTCCTGTGAGCGACGTGATGGCCTCTTCCTCGTCTAACGCCGCAGGGCGCACCGCGACGGCACCGGGAAACATCAGCCACTGGCGCGCCGCGCGCGGATCAAACTCAATCCCGAGCTTTTCGCACAGGGTCCGATCCGCCTCGACGAGCGCGTCGATGAGCGCCCAATCGACATGAACCTCCCCCGCTTCCGCACCTGCCCCGGCGAACGAGACGGCGATATCCAGCCGACCGCGGTGCAAACGAGACTTGACGCGATCGCGCACCCTCATCTCGGCAAACGACCATTCCCGCGGCAAGCGCACGGAGACCTCTAGGAAGCGATGATTCACCGACTTCGCCTCGACCACCACGTCGTACGGTCCGACGCGCCCTTCCGCCCGGCCAAAACCTGTCATGCTGCGAATCCCCACGCGCATGCCTCCTGACCGCTTATCGTCTGGTCAGGATTGTACCGATGGGCGGACGAGTTGGCAATCAGGCCGCCGCGTCGGAACCGGACCGCTGCTGGAACTTGTGAAGCCTGTTCCGGCCCATCCGCCGCACCGAGAGCGCGAACGTGGGTACCGCTGCCGCCACGAGCACGATGGCCCAATCGCTGAATCCGAGCGGCGTCGTGTGAAACACCTCGGCCATGCGCGGGACGTACATCGTGCACGCAAACAGCGCGACCGAGGACAGCACGGCCAACAGAAGCCAGACGTTTTCCAGTGGATTCCGCCGCAAGATGCCGCCTTCGAGGCTCCGCGAGTCGAAGACGAGGATGAGCTGGGCCATGGTGAGCGTCGCGTAGGCCATCGTCTGCGCGTGCGCGAGCTCCTCGCCTTGGCGCAGGGACCACGCGAATACCGCGAGTGTGGCCAGTCCGATGAGCACGCCGCGGGACAGAATCTTGACGGCCATGCCGCGCGCGAAAATGCCCTCGTGCACGTTTCTCGGCGGGCGGCTCATGATGTCGTCCTCGGGCGCATCGACGCCGAGCGCGATGGCCGGCAGTCCGTCCGTGACGAGGTTGACCCAAAGGATTTGAATCGGCGTCAGAGGCAGAGGCCAGCCGGCCAGCATGGCCAGGAACATCGTCAGAATCTCGCCCACGTTCGACGCGAGCAGGTAACGGATGAACTTCTTGATGTTGTCGTAAATGGCGCGCCCCTCTTCCACCGCGGCCACGATGGTGGCGTAGTTGTCGTCCGCGAGGATGAGGCTGGACGCCTCCTTCGCCACATCCGTCCCGCTCTGTCCCATGGCGATGCCGATATCCGCCTGTTTGATGGCAGGAGCGTCGTTGACGCCATCCCCCGTCATCGCGACCACCTCGCGATTCGCCTGGAGCGCTCGCACGATGCGAAGCTTGTGCTCCGGGGTCACACGCGCGTAGACATAGGTGTCGCGCACGAGGTTGGAGAGGCGCTTGTCGTCCAAGCCCTCCAGATCGGCCCCCGTGAGCACGCGTCCGCCTGGCGGCAGGATGTCGAGCTGTTTCGCGATGGCCGTCGCCGTCGCCTGATGATCCCCCGTGATCATGACCGTGCGAATGCCGGCGGACTTGGCCTTGGCGATGGCCGCCTTCGCCTCGTCCCGCGGCGGATCGATCATGCCGCAAATCCCCACGAACACAAGCTCAGACTCCCAATCCGCCTGGCGCGCCTCTTCCGCCGAACGGAAGCGCCGGTACGCAAACCCGAGGTTGCGCAACGCGCGAGAAGCCATTTGTTCGTTGGCCGCGAGAATCTGTTTGCGCAGCGACTGCCCCATCGGCTCTTCGCGGTTGCCGAGAAGCACGTGGGTGCAGCGCGCCAAAAGCACGTCCGGCGCCCCTTTGACGAACGCGAACCACTCGTCGCCCGAACGCACCAGCACGCTCATCATCTTCCGATCTGCATCAAAGGGCCGTTCGTCAACGCGCTCGTACACGCTGTCCGGCTGCGTGAAACCCGCCTTGTGCGCCAGGACGAGAAGCGCGATTTCCGTCGGATCTCCCTTGACGGCCTGCACGGACGCGCCGTCTGCCCCCGGCTCAAGATGCGCCTGGTTGCACACGGCCGCGATCTCGACCAAACTCTTGAGCGCAGCCCGCCGCCCGGGCTCGATCCGGCGGCCGTTCGCGACAAATTCGCCTTGCAATTGGTGGCCGGAACCCGTCACTTCTACGTACAGTCCATCCGCGTAAATCTCCGTGACCGTCATCCTGTTTTGAGTCAACGTCCCCGTCTTGTCCGAGCAAATCACGGTGGCGCACCCGAGCGTTTCGACGGAGGGAAGCCGGCGCACGATGGCATTCCGCTTGATCATCCGCTGGACGCCAAGCGCGAGGGCGATGGTGACAATGGCCGGTAGTCCCTCCGGAATGGCCGCGACCGCAAGCGACACGCCCGCCAAGAACATCTCGTAGAGCGCGTGCCCATGCAGCACGCCCGCCACGACCACGAGCACGGTGATGCCGAGCGAGATCCAGACGAGCGTCTTGCCGAGCTGATCCAGCCGCTTCTGAAGCGGCGTCTCCTGATCCTCAGATTGATCAATAAGATCGGCAATCTTCCCCATCTCGGTTTGCATGCCCGTGGCCGTCACGACGTACTCCGCCCGGCCGCGGGTGACCATTGTCCCCATGTACACCATGTTCCGGCGCTCGGCAAGCGGGCTGTCTTCCGGTACCGTGACGCGCGGATCCTTCGCCACTGGCACCGACTCGCCGGTGAGCGCTGACTCCTCCACCTCCAGCCATCGGGCACGAACGATGCGGCCGTCGGCTGGGACGCGATCCCCGTCTTCGAGCAGCACGATATCCCCTGGCACCAGCTCCTTCGCGGAGACCTCCACCACTGCGCCTTCGCGTCGCACCTTCGCCACCGGTGCCGTGAGCTCCTTGAGCGCCTTGAGTGAACGCTCAGCCCTCACTTCCTGCACGAAGCCGAGGATCCCATTCAGAAAGACGATGGCGATGATGGTGATGGCGTCGGTGTATTCGCCGAGAAGGCCGGAGATGAGCGTGGCCGCGATGAGCACAAGTATCATAAAGTCGCGAAATTGATTGAAGAAGACGGTCAACAGCGACACTTTGTTCCCGTCGTGCAGCAAGTTCAGCCCGTGCACCTCGCGCCGCCGTTCCACCTCCTCTTGGGAGAGCCCGTCAAGCGACGTCCCGAGTCGCGCGAGGCATTCGGCCTCGCTCTGCGCATGCCACGTTTGTTGTTCCACCGAGCACACCCCTTCGTGAACTTGTCTCGTAATCATCTATGCGTCAGGCCGAGCGAACATGTCCGAGACCTGGTCGTATCCAGACGACCTTTGTCAAGAAATCACCGCGCCGAATGGAGGAAACTGCGGTATACTGGCTTCGTGAGAGAGGAGCATCGAGCGTGGACGGTTGGACCTTGCGCCGCCTCGCGCGCGAACTCGACGACGCGTTGCGAGGCGCACGGATCGACAGAGTTTATCAACCCGGCGAGCGCGATCTCGTCCTCGCCGTCCGCTCGGCCCATTTGGGGGCGCGGCGCCTGTACGTGTCCGCCCACCAACAATTTGCGCGCGTCCACTTTCTCGCGGACGAACGCCCAGACAACCCGGCCACGCCGCCGATGTTCTGCGTGCTCTTGCGCAAACACATTGAGGGGGGCGCATCCTCCGCGTCACACAGCCGGGATGGGATCGGGTGCTTGAAATGGCAATTGAAGCACTGGACGACCTCGGCGACCGGCGCGCGTACACGCTGATCTGCGAGATCATGGGGCGACACAGCAACATCGTGCTCGTCGAAGAGCGGACCGACGGAAGCCGCCTGATCATCGACAGCGCCGTGCGCGTCTCGGAGGAGATGTCCCGTTACCGAGCCGTGTTGCCGGGAGTGCCCTATCTTCCGCCACCACCGCAACGCAAGAAGCCGGTGGAACAGTGCGCGCCCGAGGATTTCCTTGGCGTCGATCCATCCGCCGGCACCTCCCGTGCCAATCAGATGGCCATCGTGGAGAAGCTCGCCGGTACGGGACCTGTGACGGCTCGCGAGATCCTCCATCGCGCCATCGCGCGAACGGGTTCCGCTGAGCCGACGTCCATTCATCGGGCGGCGCTCGATCTCGCAGCCGCCGTGGACGAAGGGCGGGAACCTGCTTCCGTCGGCCTCGACGACGTGGGCCGGGCCGTAGAATGCGCCCCGTTTCGGCTCACGTCGCGCGCTCGGTTCGCCGAGTGCGAAACGATGAGCGAGGCTATCCGCTGGCTGTTCGCCGATACCGGCGAATCTCTGCGCCAGTCGCGCTTGGCCCGGGAGCTGGAGCGAACCGTGAGAGAACACATGGACCGCCTGCGGGGCAAGCTCGTCCGCCTCGAGCAGGAGTGGGAAGACGCCGAAGCGGAGGAGGAACTGCGGATCAAGGCCGAAGTTCTGACCGCATATGCGCACGAGGTCCCGCGTGGGGCTTCGGAGGTCGAGCTCCCGAACTACTATGACGACAACCGGCCTTTGCGGATCGAGCTGGATCCCGCACTCGACGCCATCGCCAACGCGCAACGCCTCTTTCGCATGGCGGCAAAACGGAAGCGGGCGCGGCAGTGGATCGAAGCGGAGCGCGAAAACACGTTGCGAGACCTGCGCTATCTGGAAGATGTGTTGCAGGCCCTCGGGGATACCTCCCTCGAGAACCTCGAAGAGGTGCGCCGCGAACTGGAAGCGCAGGGGTTCTTGGCGCGCACCAATCGACGAGGGACAGGCGGCAAGCGGCGCGCCACAGAGTCGGAGCCGCACGCGTTTCGGTCCAGCGATGGCTTTGTCATCCGCGTCGGCCGAAACAACGTGCAGAACGATCGGCTGACGTTTCGCAAGGCCGACAAGCGCGACCTGTGGCTCCATGTCAAAGACGCGCCGGGATCGCACGTCGTGATCGAACGGGGGCAGGCGGACGAGATCCCGGAACGCACCATTGAAGAGGCGGCCACGCTCGCCGCGTATTTCAGCCGAATGCGCGATTCGGCAAACGTGCCCGTCGACGTGACAGAAGTCCGCCACGTATGGAAACCGAATGGGGCCCGGCCCGGGTTTGCGCTGTACGACCATCAGAGGACGCTCTTCGTGACGCCGGAGCGATCGCTTGTGGAGAGCATCATGTCCCGAACGCTTGCGAGGCGCGAAACGAGCGATTCCCGTTGAAGGAGAGATCGACCATGTCGCAGGAACAAGGGAACAAACGCCTGATCGTCGGTGCGAATAAGCCCGCGCACGACACCAACATTCTCAGCAACACGCAGGCGACCATCCGCGAAGCCCTGGATCGCCTCGGCTATGAGGAGGCTGTCTACGAGCTTCTCAAGGAGCCTATCCGGGTGATGACGGTTCGCATCCCGGTCCGCATGGACGACGGGCATGTAGAAGTCTTTACAGGGTACCGAGCGCAACACAACGACGCCATTGGCCCCACCAAGGGTGGCGTTCGCTTCCATCCCGACGTGACGCTGGATGAGGTCAAGGCGCTGTCCATCTGGATGTCGCTGAAGTGCGGCATCTTCAACCTTCCGTACGGCGGAGCCAAGGGCGGCATCGTCTGCGATCCGCGCAGCATGAGCCTGTCCGAGCAGGAGCGACTGGCGCGCGGCTACGTGCGGGCCATCAGTCAGATTGTGGGCCCGGCGAAGGACATCCCGGCGCCGGATGTGTACACGAACAGCCAGATCATGGCGTGGATGTACGACGAGTACAGCCGCATTCGTGAGTTCGACTCACCGGGCTTCATCACGGGTAAGCCAATCGTCCTAGGCGGATCGCGCGGGCGCGAATCTGCGACCGCGCTGGGCGTCGTAGTGGCGCTGCGGGAGACCGCGGAGCGAATGGGCAAAAAGCTTTCGGAGCTGCGGGTTCTGGTGCAGGGATTCGGCAACGTCGGTTCAAACGTGGCTCGCATCCTTCACGAGTTCGGCGCCACCGTGGTTGGCATCAGCGACGCGGGCGGCGGTGTGTACAACGAGAATGGCCTGCCCATCCCGGAACTCATCGAGGAAAAGGACTCGTTCGGCATGGTCACGCCAAGACTTTCCGGCGTCATTCCGACAGAGGAATTCTTGACCAAGCCGTGTGACGTCCTCGTTCCCGCGGCGCTGGAGAACCAAATCCACGAAGGCAACGCGGACAAGATCCAGGCGAGCCTCATCGTCGAGGCGGCGAACGGGCCCACCACGCCTGAGGCGGATCACATCCTGCACGAGCGCGGCATCGTCGTCGTGCCGGACGTCGTGGCCAATGCGGGCGGCGTCACCGTTTCGTATTTCGAGTGGGTGCAAAACAACCAGGGCTTCTATTGGACCGAGGACGAGGTCAACCAACGCCTGGAAAACATGATGGTGCAGAGCGTGCACAACATTCTCGATACCGCGGAGCGGTACGACGTGCTGCCTCGCATGGCAGCCTACATGGTGGGCATTCGCCCATTCGCAGAGGCCATGCGCTGGCGCGGATGGGTATGACCCTCTTCGAGCATGTGAACACTCGCCAATTCTCGGGGCGCGGCTCGGCCGCGCCCTTGCGCTGGGGATGAGCATGAGGAGCGCGAGCATGAGTCCCGACGACGTGGTCACCCGCCTCGGGATGCAGATGAAGTGGAAGACGTGGTGGAACTTCCGAATCGATTTTGGAGGTTCGGTCCTGTTTGCTCTGTTCAATGTCGTCGTCAACCAATTTTACGTGCCCATGGCCATTCGACACGGCGCATCGAATCTCGAAGTTGGGCTGCTCACGGCGGCACCGGCCATTGGCATGCTGTGGTCGCCGATGTGGGCTCACCTCATGCGCGGGCGATCGACGAAGCCTTTCGTCCTGTGGCCGCTCGTCGTCGGTCGGCTGTCCGTCCTGTTGGCAGGTGCGCTGTTGACACCCACGGCCTTCCTCGTGACGGCGTTCATCGTGAACTTCATGAACGGCATTCAAGCGCCCGCCTATCCCGCGCTGCTCGCCCGCATGTACCCGCCTGCGCTCCGGGGGCGGCTGATGGGCTACGTGCGCGTCGCGCAGGGGACGCTCCTCATCCCCCTCGCATACGTTGTCGGGGAGTGGAGCCAACACCAGGGCGACCGATGGCCGCTCATCGGTGCCGCCATCATGGGGACGCTGTCGGTGATCCTGTTCTCCCGCGCCCGTGAGGTCGAGACGCCTGGGCCGGAAGCCACTTCGGCGCAGCCTTCGCGGCGAATCGAGCAAATCTTCGGGCATTGGCAAGTGGCCCGCGCCAGCCGGCCTCTGACCATCTTCCTGATGGCCACCATGGCCACCGGCTTCGGCAACCTGTTGGCGGGACCGATTTACCAGATCTATCAGGTTCACACCCTGAACCTGTCCAACGCCCAGATTGGCGTGACGCGCGTATCGTACTACGCGGCCCTGTTAGTGGCATATTTTGTGGTGGGATGGATCATCGACACGTGGTCGCCGCGCCACGCCATGTTCATCGGCATGAGTGCCTACGCCCTCGCCCCAGCGCTGTACGTGCTCAGCGGGTCGTTTGCGGCCGTGATCGCCGCCTGCGCCCTGCTGGGCGTCGGCGACGCCGTCTGGGACATCGGCTGCATGTCGTATATCTTTCGCGCGGTCCCCGGGCGAGAAGCCGAAGCGTTTGGACTTCATTTCCTTCTGTTTGGGATCCGCGGCGCCATTGCGCCGCTCGTCAGCACGGCGATGACCCACGCGATGTCGCTGACCGATATCTTCCTCATCGCCATCGGCATCTGCACGCTTGGCATCGCGATTTTCGCTGTGCCACCCACGCCCCGGGCGCCATCGCCAACAGTGGAAGCGCCAGAGCCCGGCGCCTCATGAGTCACAACCGCACCGCCCGCGACAGCCTTCTCGCCGCGCGCCGCCACAGAGACCATCGTTCCGGCCCGAGCCCCTCGTCCTCGGGCCGGTTTTTCCCCACAAGCCGCCTCGCGAGCATGTCCGCCGCTACCGCGTAACAGACCATCCCGTTTCCGCCGTAGCCAAGCGCGCAGAAGATCCGACGAAAGCCCGGATACACGCCGACGATAGGCCATCCGTCGACTGTCGAGCCGAACGTTGAGGCCCATCGGTAGGCAATGGACAAGGATCCGATGTCGGGAAGGACCTCCTGTGCCATGCGGGCCAGCTGCTCGGCGCGCACGTTGAGTCCTTCGTCGCGCCGAGGGCCGTCTGGAACGGGTAAGTCGAGCCCACCGACCACGAGCCGCCTGTCGCGCGTCGTTCGCATGTACAAATACGGACGAGCGGTCTCCCAGATGAGGGCACCTACTGGCCAAGCCGCCAGGTCCGACAGCGGTTCTGTGGCGATCGCGTACGTACAGCCAAGCCGCGCACCCGCGAGGGGCCGCGTGTTCTGGAAGACGTATCCCGTTGCGAAGACCGCCGCGCGCGCCCGCACGCGAAACCCCGCGTCCGTCTCCACGGCGACGTGCGCGTCATTCTCTTCCGCCCGAACCACCGCGGTGCGCTCAAAGACCTGGGCGCCGCCGCGGCGGACGATCTCGGCCAAAAGCGCCCGAGTAAACTTCAGTGGATTGACCTCCGCATCTCCGTACGTCACGAACGCCGCCTCGCGGTCGATTCCGAAGGCCCGCCGCAGTTCATCGCGGCCGACCACGAGCTCGGCAGCAAAGCCGTGTTGCGCAAGCGTGCGGGCTTCATCCTTCAAGCGGGAGATGTGAGCCGGAACGGACGCGTAACAGACGCTCATCCGATCCGCAAACTCGACGTCCTCTGGAAGTTGCTTCACGATCTCCCGAAGCCGTCCGAGTCCTTCCCAACAACGCCGGTAGAACGCGACCGCTCGTGCACGGCCGTGCACGCGGATCATCTCGACGAGCGGCATGTCGTTCGCGTATTGCAGAAGGCCCGTGTTTCCTCGGGTCGATCCCATGCCTACGCGGTGTCGCTCCAGCACCACGACGTCCAATCCGCGTTCCGCAATTTCCCACGCGGCGATGGCTCCCCCGATGCCGCCGCCCACCACCACGACATCGCTTTGCACATCCCGGTCGAGCCGGGGATAGGATGTCGACGCGATGTCCGACTCCGACCACAGCGTGCGGCCCGTGTGAAGATCCACGTGAGCCCCTCCTTTACCTGACGGGTAGGATGTCCCGTTCGGCGGAGAAAGAGTCAAGCGGCCCCTGGGGATATCGCCCAAGGACCGCCTGTCTGCAGCGTGATATCAGAGTCCGTACGTATCGGGAGACTTGCGCCAGCGCATGAGAAGCGCCACGTCCGACTCCTGGATATCGCCGCGTTCGAGCGCCACCTGAATGAGCACTTCGTACGGCACCAGCCGATACGCGGGGATGCCGGTGTCCTCGGCGCGCTTGGTGGCGACGTCGAAGTCGTATGACAGAATGGTGAGGATGGCCATCACGTCCACCCCCGCGTCCCGAAGGGCCTGGGCGGCCTGATACGCGGACCGTCCCGTCGACAGGGTGTCCTCAATGACGACGGCCTTCATCCCGGGACGCGCGTAGCCTTCAATCTGTTTGCCCCGGCCGTGCGCCTTCGGCTCGGAGCGCACGTACGCGCATGGCAGACCCAGGCGATCCGCCAGCATGGCGGCGTGCGGAATGCCGCCCGTCGCGGCGCCTGCGATGAGTTCTACCGCGGGCAGCTCGTAGTCGATGATCGACTCAAAACCGGAAACGACCTGGCTGCGAAGCAGCGGATATCCGAGGATGAGGCGGTTGTCGCAGTAGATGGGGGAACGCCAGCCGCTCGACCAGGTGAACGGCTGATGCGGCCTCAGTTCCACCGCGCCGATTTGCAGAAGTCCCCTCGCGATGGTGTATGAAAGGTCGTCGTACTCGACGGTGAACGTCGGTTCACTCATGCGTCAATCCCTCCCTCACGGAACGAAGGTAGCGCGCCAAGGCGGCGACGGGATCGTCCGCCTCCGTCACCGCTCGCCCGAGAACCAGACGCGTGGCTCCGTGCCGGATGGCCGCATCGGGCGACATCACGCGAGCCTGATCGTGCACCCGGTCGCCCGCGAGGCGGATGCCCGGCACCACGCGCTCGAAGGAGGAGGTGACCACGTCGCGGAGCATCTCCAACTCCTGGGCCGAGCAGACCACGCCGTCGAGCCCCGCCTGCTCGGCCATCTGCGCCAGCCGGCGCACCCACGCAGACGAGGTCGTGCCGACGCCCATCCCCTCAAGATCCGCGTCTGTCAAGCTTGTGAGCACGGTCACCCCCACGAGAAGCGGGCGATGGGGCGATCCGTCCACGGCCTCGCGCGCTGCCGCGAGCATCTTGAAGCCGCCCGACGCGTGCACGTTCACCATTTCAATGGGATACTGCGCGATGGCCCGAATCGCGCCGGCGACGGTGTTCGGGATATCGTGCAGCTTGACATCGAGAAACACCCGCAAATTCAGCTTCAGCAGGGCCTCCACGAGGCGCATGCCCGCTCGGTGAAACAGCTCCAGCCCCACCTTGTAGCCGTCCACAACGGGCGACAGGCGATCGACGAAGTCCAACGCGCGCTCCTCCGAGTCCACGTCCAGCGCGACGTAGATGCGCCTGCGCGCTTCGTCGTACGCGGGCGAGGCGAGCTCCTGCATCAGCGCCTCAGTCACCGTCGCCACCTCCCTGCCCTGGGACCGGATCGCCCAGCGCCATGGTCTGGAAGTGAATGAGCTTCATGATGTCGAGCACGGATCGAACCGTGTCGAGCGAGGTCAAGCACGGCACCCCGTGCTCGACGGCCGTCCGCCGGATGCGGAAGCCGTCCCGCTCGGGTTTGAGACCCTTGGTGAGCGTGTTGATGACAAGCTGGATCTTGCCCTGCCGGATGTCGTCCGCAAGATTGGGCGTGCCCTGCGCCAGCTTGTTTACGACGCGCACCTCAAGGCCGCGATCGCGCAGGTATTTCGCCGTGCCCTCGGTCGCCGCGAGCCGGTAGCCGAGGCGCGCGAACTCGCGCAGCAGCGGGTACGCCTCCGGCTTATCTTTGTCCGCAATCGTCGCGAGCACCGTCCCGTGCGCCGGGATCGCAATTCCGGAGGCAATGAGCCCCTTGTACAGCGCCTTTTCGTAGACGAGATCGCGCCCCATGACCTCGCCCGTCGACTTCATCTCGGGGCCGAGACTGATATCGACCTGGTGAAGCTTCGCAAACGAGAACACGGGCACCTTGACCGCCACGGCGGGCGACTCTGGCACGCGCCCGCTGGTATAGCCGAGATCCGCCAACCTGCCGCCACAGACCGCATGCATGGCGAGTTGGACCATGGGCACGCCGGTCACCTTGGAGAGGAACGGCACGGTGCGCGACGACCTTGGGTTCACCTCGATGACCTCCACCTGTCCGTCGTGCACGATGAACTGCACGTTCATGAGCCCCTTCACGTTGAGGCTTTGCGCGATGCGAATGGTGTGATCCTCGATGATCCGCTTCACGTCCTCCGTCAGGTTCTGCGGCGGATACACGGCAATGGAGTCCCCCGAGTGCACGCCCGCGCGCTCGATGTGCTCCATGATGCCCGGGATGATCACCGTCTCGCCGTCCGAGATGGCGTCGACCTCCGCTTCAATGCCGTTCACGTAGCGATCCACGAGCACCGGGTGCTGCTGCGATACCTCCACCGCTTCCTCCATATACTGGATAAGCTCGTTCGTGTTGGTGATGATCTGCATCGCGCGCCCGCCGAGGACGTACGAGGGGCGCACGAGCACCGGATAGCCAATCGACTCCGCCGCCTCGACCGCCGCCTCGACGGTGGTGACCGTTCGACCCTCTGGGCGCTGAATCCCCAGCTGCGTGAGCAGCGCGTCAAACTTCTCGCGGTCCTCCGCCGCGTCGATGCTCTCGCGGGAGGTGCCGAAGATCCGCACGCCCGCGTCCGCCAGCGGCCCCGCCAGGTTGATGGCCGTCTGTCCGCCGAACTGGACGATCACGCCCTCCGGCTGCTCCCGATCGATCACGTTCAGCACGTCCTCCACGTCGAGCGGCTCGAAATACAGCCGGTCCGACGTGCTGAAGTCCGTCGAAACGGTCTCGGGGTTGTTGTTGATGACGACTGCCTCGTAGCCTTCCCGCTGCAGCGCCCACACCGCGTGCACCGTGCAGTAGTCGAATTCAATGCCCTGGCCGATGCGGATAGGCCCAGAACCAAGCACCACCATCTTCTTGCGCGGGCTCGTCTCGACCTCGTCCTCCCGCTCATACGTGCTGTAGTAATACGGCGTGGAAGCCGCGAACTCCCCGGCGCAGGTGTCTACCATCTTGTACACCGGGACGATGCCTCGTTTCTTTCGCCATGCGCGGATAGCCATCGCATCCGCCTTGAGGAGACGACCGAGCTCGCGGTCCGGAAACCCGTTTCGCTTCGCCTCGTGAATGAGTTCCCGGTGCTCGTCCAGCACCTGCTCGATGGGCAGGCGCGGCTTGGCAACCGCGGCAATGCGCTGCTCCAGGTCCACCAGGGCCTCCAAATGCCACAGGAACCAGCGGTCGATCTTCGACCAATCGTGGATCTGTTCCACCGACACGCCCCGGCGCAGCGCCTCAGCGATGGCAAACAGGCGATCGTCGTCAGCCACGCGGATCTTTTTCTCAATCTCCATGTTCGACCACTTGTCCGACTGCTTCGTCCATAGGCTGTAGGCGCCGATTTCCAGGCTGCGAACCGCCTTGAGCAGCGACTCGCCGAACGTGCGGCCGATGGCCATCACCTCGCCCGTCGCCTTCATCTGGGTGCCGAGGGACCGATTCGCGCTCCGGAACTTGTCGAATGGCCAGCGCGGGATCTTCGTGACGATGTAGTCCAAGGCCGGCTCGAACGCGGCGTACGAGTCCTGTGTCACCGGATTTTTCAGTTCCGCAAGCCGGTATCCGACGGCGATCTTCGTGGCGATCCGCGCGATGGGATACCCCGTGGCCTTCGAAGCCAACGCGCTGGAGCGGCTGACGCGCGGATTGACCTCAATCACATAGTACCGCGAGGACTGGGGATCGAGCGCGAGCTGCACGTTGCACCCGCCCTGAATGCCGAGCGCGTGAATGATCTGGAGGCTCGCGTCGCGCAGCATCTGGTACTCTTCGTCCGAGAGCGTCTGGCTCGGCGCCACGACGATGGAGTCACCCGTGTGCACCCCGACGGGATCCATGTTCTCCATGTTGCACACGACGATGGCCGTGCCGTTGGCGTCGCGCATGACCTCGTACTCAATCTCCTTGAAGCCCGCGATGCTCTGCTCCACAAGCACCTGGTGAATCGGCGAGAGCGTGAGTCCGCGCTCCACAATTTCGTGATATTCGCGCCAGTTGGAGGCAATCCCGCCTCCCGTTCCGCCGAGCGTGTACGCAGGCCGGATGATGATGGGAAAGCCCACTTCCTCCGCGAACGCGTCCGCCTCCGCCTGGTTTCTCACGATGGCGCTCTGCGGCACGGGCTGGCCGATCTCCTGCATGAGCTGGCGGAACTTCTCGCGATCCTCGGCCTTTTGAATGGCCTCAAGCGGCGTGCCGAGGAGTTCAACCCCCTCTGCCTCAAGAACGCCGGCCTCCGCGAGCTGCACGGCCATGTTCAGGCCCGTTTGACCGCCGAGCGTGGCGAGCAGGCCTTCCGGCCGCTCCTTCCGGATGATCTGCGTGACGAAATCGAGCGTGATGGGCTCGATGTACACCCGATCCGCCATGTGCTCGTCGGTCATGATGGTGGCGGGGTTCGAGTTGACGAGGACAACCTCGTAGCCCTCTTCCTTCAGCGCCTGGCAAGCCTGCGTGCCCGCGTAGTCGAACTCGGCCGCCTGGCCAATGACAATCGGCCCAGACCCGATGACCATGATCTTGCGAATGTCCGTCCGCTTAGGCATGTGCAAACCG
This sequence comes from Alicyclobacillus acidocaldarius subsp. acidocaldarius Tc-4-1, assembly GCF_000219875.1. NCBI lineage: Bacteria > Bacillati > Bacillota > Bacilli > Caryophanales > Alicyclobacillaceae > Alicyclobacillus > Alicyclobacillus acidocaldarius. The sequence goes on along the minus strand of NC_017167.1, from coordinate 1,220,446 downwards.
CCCCTCTCTCACGCGCGTCATGAGGTCGATGAACTCGTCAAACAAGTAGCGGGCATCGCTCGGCCCCGGCCTCGACTCCGGATGATACTGCACGCAGAAGACGGGTTCGTGTCGGTGCACCAGCCCCTCTACCGTGCCGTCGTTCAGATTGACGTGCGTGAGCTCGAGCGGCGTCCCGCGGAGCGAGTCCGCATCGACGACATACCCGTGGTTCTGGGACGTGATGTCCACCCGGCCCGTGCGAAGGTCTTTCACCGGATGGTTCGCGCCGCGGTGGCCGAACTTCAGCTTGCGCGTCTTTGCGCCGCACGCGAGGGCAATGAGCTGATGCCCTAGGCAGATGCCGAAGATGGGCACCTTGCCGATGAGGCCGCGAAGCGCCTCCACCGCGTAAGGCGCGTCCTCCGGGTTGCCCGGGCCGTTCGACAGCATCACGCCGTGCGGTTTCCAGCGAAGCACGTCCTCCGCCGTCGACGTGGCCGGCACGACAATCACGTCGCATCCGCGCTCCAGCAAGGAGCGGAGGATCCCCGCCTTCATCCCGTAATCGATGAGCACGACGCGGTGCCCAGGCCCCGGCGCGCGGTACACGGTTTGCGTGGTCACCCGCTTGACCGCATCCGGCACCAGCGCCTCGTCCATGCGCGCAAGAAGCGATTCCACCGGCACATCCTCCGTGGTGACGACTCCCGGCATCGCCCCCACCGTCCGGATGGCCTTCGTCAGCTCGCGCGTGTCAATCCCGGCGATCCCGACGATGTCGTGCTGCACCAGGTACGACTCCAGCTTGTCTACCAACTTGTGATGAGACGGCCACTCGCAGAACGTCCTCACCGCAAATCCGCGCACGTGCGGATGGCGGCTCTCGACGTCGTCTACGTTCACGCCGTAATTGCCAATGAGCGGGTACGTCATGGTGACGATCTGCCCGTAATACGACGGATCCGTCAAAATTTCCTGATATCCCGTCATGCCCGTGTTGAACACGACCTCGCCGAACCGGGTGCCCGTTGCGCCGAAGTGCACGCCTTCAAACACGAGGCCGTTCTTCAGCACCAGCCGGGCCCTTCTCCGACCGTTCAGCATCATGACAACCGCTCCTCTCCCTCGCGAAAAATCACGCGCCCCGCACGAATCGTCTCGATCACCTTGCCGACCACCGACTGCCCAGCAAACGGCGTATTCCTGCCTTTCGTGTACAATGTGCTCGGGTCGATGGTCCATCGCCTGCCGAGATCCACCAGCACCAGGTCCGCCCGCGCGCCTGGGCGAATCTGGCCGCCTTCAAGCCCAAATAACCTGCAAGGCCGCTCGCTCATAGCCTCTACCAGCCGGCGCATCGGCACAAGCCCCTCGCACACGAGCCCCGTGTACAAGAGGGCAAACGCCATCTCGAGCCCCACCATGCCGAACGGGGCCTCGTCCATGCCCTTCGCTTTTTCGTCCGGGTGATGCGGCGCGTGATCGGTGGCGATGATGTCCAACGTTCCATCCGCGAACGCGACAAGACACGCCCGCCGGTCCTCCTCGGACGCAAGGGGAGGATTTACCTTCCAGTTGGCGTCCGCGCTCTGGATGTCCCGCTCCGACAAGAGCAGGTGATGCGGCGTCACTTCCGCTGTCACGCGGATGCCACGACGCTTTCCAAATTGCACGAGGGCAGCCGACGCCTCGCGGCTCACGTGGCAGACGTGCAGGTGCGCGCCTGTCTCTTCCGCGAGGAGAATGTCTCGCGCAATCATCGCGGCCTCCGCGCTCCCTGGCTGCGCCGTCGTGCCGAGCCGCGCGGCCGCCCGCTCATGAAGCGCCCCGCCGCGCGAGATGGATTCGTCCTCCGCATGGATCATCGCGGGTTTGCCGAGGGCGGCGAGCTTGGCCAATGCCTCCCGCATCAGCCCGCCGTCCTGTACGCCGCGGCCGTCGTCGGAAAACCCCATCGCGCCCGCTTCTGCGAGCGCCTCGTAATCCGCGAGCGCCTCGCCTTCCTGATCCAATGTCAGGCAGGCGATGGGATGCACCTCAGCCTTGCCGATGGCCTCTCCTCGGCGGATGATATCCTCCACGATCTCGGCCCGCGCGATGGGAGGCTTGGTGTTCGGCATGCACGCCACCTGCGTGAACCCGCCGGCCGCGGCGGCCTGGAGGCCGCTCGCGAGGGTCTCCTTGTGCGTGAGGCCGGGATCGCGCAAGTGGACGTGCACGTCGACAAAGCCGGGCAACACGCACAAACCGCGGATGGAACGCACCTCGTCCGCGCGGATGGCGGACGGGTGCCCAACGGCCACAATCTCGCCCGTCTCGGTGTCGAACGCCACGCTCGCTTCCATGAAATCGCCGAGGCCCGAGTCCCACACGCGCCCGCCATCCCATCGAATCCTCATCGCCGCTCGCCTCCCAGCATGGCGTCGAGAAGCGCCATGCGCATGTAGAGTCCATTTTCCACCTGCCGGAAGTACGCCGCCCGGACATCCTCGTCCACCTCGGGCGCGATTTCCCCGACGCGAGGAAGCGGATGCAGGATCCGCGCGTGATCGGGTAAGAGCGCCAGGTGGGCCTTGGTGAGGGCGTACAGGCTGGCTGCGTTGGGATCCACCTCGCCGGTCAGCCGCTCGAACTGAATGCGCGTCTGGTAGACCACGTCCGCGCCGCGGATGGCCGACGCGAGATCCGGCGCCCGCTCGAGCGAGAGGCCCGAGGCGGCAAGTTCGCTGGCGAGATCGTCCGGCAAGCCGAGCGGCGCCGGGTGAAAGAGGCGAACCCGGACGCCGGGGAACTTGGCCAAAAGCCGAAGCAGCGAGTGGACCGTGCGGCCGTACTTGAGATCGCCCATCACCGCGATGGTGAGATGTTCGATCCGGCCGAGCTCGCGCCAGATGGTGTACACGTCGAGCAGCGCCTGCGTCGGGTGCTCCCCGCTTCCGGCGCCGGCATTCACGATGGGCACGGGCGAGAAGCGCGCGGCTCGATCGAGTTCGTGCGGATCGTGGTGGCGAATGACGATGGCGTCGGCGTAACAGCCTACGACGCGAAACACGTCCTCAAGTGTCTCGCCCTTCTTCGACGACGACGACTCGCGCGCGTTCTCGGCCCCCACGACGCTGCCGCCGAGACGGAGGACCGCGGATTCAAACGAGAGCCGCGTGCGCGTGGACGGCTCGTAGAACAGCGTCGCAACAATCTTGCCCTGAAGTCGCGTCCGAGCCTCTTCACGGTCCAAGCCGCGGAGCCACTCGGCGCGTTCCATCAACTCCCATACCAGCGGCACATCGAACTGGTTCACGGTCAACGCGTGAAACACCGCGCCTCGCATGTTCACCGCCACCGCCCTCACGCCCTTCCTTCCGCAATCCAGACGCCGTCCATCCCGTCCACTTCCGCCAGGCGGACAATGACCTGCTCGTCTCGCGCCGTCGGAACGTTTTTCCCCACAAAGTCAGGCCGAATGGGAAGCTCCCGATGGCCGCGGTCCACGAGCGTCGCGAGCTGCACGCACCGCGCGCGGCCCGCGCGCATCATGGCGTCGAGCGCCGCTCGCACCGTCCGGCCCGTGTACAGCACGTCGTCCACCAGAATCACCTTGCGATCCGCCACGTCGATGTTTGGCGCGGGCGCCTCGGGCGACGCGGTCCGGTCGCGATCGTCCCGGTACGGGCGGGGATCCAGCCGGTGGCACGGCACCCTCTGTCCCTCAATCTCGAACAGCTTCCGCCCGAGCCGCTCCGCCAGGATGGCGCCGCGCGTGACGATCCCGACGAGCACGAGGTCGTCGAGCCCCTTGTTGCGCTCGAGGATCTCGTGCGCCATGCGGGTGAGCGATCTGCGCATCGCCGCTTCGTCCATAATCTGCGTCTTTTGAGCCACAGCCTTCCCTCCTCGGCACCGCTCTCGTCGGCACGAAAAAAGGCCGCCTCTCCGCGAGAGGTGGCCTTAGCCCGGAAGACGCGCCACGCGTGCGCCATTCTCCCAACACGTCCGACTCCTTACCAACCTCACGGGATTGGTTTAAAGGCAGTGTCCATCTTCAGTTCGAAAGTAGACTATCAGTTCGAGCGAAAGGTGTCAAGCTCCGATTCGCCCCTGGCGCAACCCCTCAAGGAGCCAGGCCATGTCGGAGGGCACGGCGCTCTCGAACCGAAGGCGACGACCGTCCGGATGCGTGAAGCCGAGCGTCCGCGCGTGGAGCGCCTGGCCGTCGATGGGCAGTGTGTGGCGAGGACCGTAGACGGGATCGCCCGCGATGGGATGACCGATGGCCGCGAGGTGGACGCGGATCTGATGCGTCCGGCCCGTCTCCAGCCGCAGGCGGAGGTACGAATAGTTCGCAAACAGCTCGAGAACCTCGAAGTGCGTAACGGCGCGCTTGCCCCCTTGGCGGACGGCCATCCGCTGTCGATCCGCCGGATCCCGCGCGATGGGCATGTCGATGGTGCCCTTGCGGTGCGGCATGCGGCCGTGCGCGATGGCCACGTACTCCCGCTCCACATCATGCGCGCGGAACGCCTCGACCAGCGCGCGATACGCGCGATCCGACTTGGCAAACACGACGAGCCCGCTCGTGTCCTTGTCGATCCGGTGCACGACGCCCGGCCTCATCGCGCCCGCGAGCGTACAGAGCGAGGTGCCGCGCGCCAAGAGGCCATTCACCAGCGTGCCCCGCAAGTGGCCCGCCCCCGGGTGCACCACGACGCCGCGCGGCTTGTCCACCACGATGACGTCGTCGTCCTCGTAGGCGACGACAAACGGCACGCCCTCATCCGGCACAAGCTCCAGCGGCTCCTCTTCCGGCACGTCCACCTCGTAGAGGTCGCCCGCCTCAACCGGTTCACTCGCCTTGAGCCGCCCAGGGCGCGCGCGACGGATCAAGCCATTATCAAGCCAGCGCTGCACCTGCGTCCGCGAGACCTCAATGTCGTCTTCCTGCAACCTGTCAGTCAGCCATCGGTCGAGCCGCTCGCCCGCGTCCTCCGCACTCACCTCATATTGAACGTGGATGGCCGGTCTCATGGTGTCCTCCTTCAATCAGTCGCGGGCATCATGTCCGCCTCGGAACGTGGAGAGGATGAGGAGCACGACGCCGATGTCGATGGAGGCGTCCGCGAGGTTGAAGACGGGAAAATGAATGGTGTAGAAGTACACATAGTCGGTGACCGTATGGGTCGGGGAAAAGACGCGATCCACCATATTGCCGAGCGCCCCGCCGAGCAAGAGCCCAAGTCCCACTTGCGCCAAGGCGCTCAGCTGAAAGCGCGTGTTCACCACGACCACAGCCGCCACGACTGCAATGGCCACGAGGACAAAGAGCCAAACTTGATGCGGCAACAGGCTGAAGGCAGCACCCGGATTCTGAAGGTGCGTGAACTCGACCACGCCAGGGATGACCACGACGGCGCTGCCGATGGCCAACTTCGCCCGCACGAGCTGTTTGATCCATTGGTCGGCAATGAGCACCACCAGGCCGACCACGTACAAGATCCACTTCTGTTTCCCCACTCGACCCGTCACCCCGCCGGCTGACAGCCTGCACCCTTGGAAGCCGCCGTCGCATACCGTGAAAAGGCGGCACGTGAAGGGGTGTGAATACGGTGATTGTACCAGAGGGCGGCGCCTTCTCACAATGGATTGCCCCACCGCTCGGCGTGCGGAGCGGGAAGCCCCGCACGAGCGGGATCACCATGGTGATTGACAAGGGTCTGAGTTTGGCCGAGACGGAGTCCCTCCTGTCGATGGCGGCGCCCATCATCGATGTGCTCAAGCTCGGATTTGGGACGAGCGCCGTATACCCCGAGCACATCCTCAGATCCAAACTCCAGCGCGCAGCGGAACAGGGCGTCATGGCATGCCCCGGCGGGACCTTGGGCGAGGTGGCGTGGACGCAAGGCGTGTTCGCCGAATACCTCCTGCGCTGTCGCGAGCTCGGGTTTCAGGCCATGGAAATCTCGGACGGCACTATCGACCTGCCGCCAGGTCATCGCGCAAAGGCCATTGCGGCGGCCAAGCGCGTGTTTCCCCTCGTCATTACGGAGGTGGGTAAAAAGCTGAGTCACGATGTGGACCTTGTGCGCTGCGCAGAGGGCGCACTGCGGGATCTCGAAGCCGGCGCCGATTATGTGATCCTCGAGGGGCGCGAATCCGGCGAAGGTGTCGGCATTTACGATCCCGGAGGCAAGGTACTCGACGACGCCTTAACGGTGTTCGTCGACGCGTTGCCCCCTGATGCGCGGAGCCGCGTCATCTGGGAAGCGCCAAAAAACCCCAGCAAGTAGAACTCATTCGCCGCTTTGGCCCGGCCGTCAATCTGGGGAATGTCCCCCCGGCCGACGCCATCGCCGTCGAGTGCCTTCGCCTTGGCCTCCGGGCCGACACTTTCGTTCTCACACTCGAGAACCCTGAATGTCACGGTTCGTCGTAATCGGTGAGCAACTGCGCCGGGGAAGGCAACGTCCGCCGATAGTCGTCCTCCGAAATGCGGTCCACCGACTCGACATACCCCGCATCGTCATCGAGGTCCGGCTCGTCGTAACGCGCAAGTCCCTGGACTGGGCGGTCATGGCGCAGAACGTCCTGAAGCGCGTCCTCCCCGTCGTACCCCGTCTCGTCTGCGCCGTCGCGATCGAACTGGCCGAACGAGGGCGCCAGCACGTCCTCCTCCACGGGGCGATGTGCTGACACCTGCTTGGCCTCCGCCTCCTGTTCGCAGTCCACGCATCGGCGAGCGGTCGGAATCGCCTCAAGCCGATCCGGCGGAATGGGGCGCCCGCAGGACTCGCACTGGCCATACGTTCCGTGTCGGATCCGCGAGAGCGCATCCTCCACGTCGGCAAGCGCTCGCTCGTCCCGCAGCCGTTCTCCGACCGCCTGACTGCGGAGCGCGAGTTCGCTGGCGACGTCCGCCGGGTGATTGTCATACATGGCGAGTTCCGAGAACTCGTCACGCATCGCGTTGCGGATGGAGGCAGACGTCTCGGCTCCGTTCAGGCGATCGATCAGGCGCTCCCGCGCTTTCTCCAGGCGGGAGCGAATGACATCCGTGTCCATGCTCGTCCCCCTTCAATACGTGAACGCTCGAGCCCTGAGCTGCCCGTCCACGATTTGAACCAAATCCGCAATCCACTTCCCGATGACTGGGAGATTGAGAAGCTCGAGCTGTTGCAAGATGAGCACGACCAACCCTGCGATGACGGTGAAGCCGAGGCCGATGCCTAGGCCGCGAAAGATGCCGCCGATGAGATTGAGCAGCGCGAGCCGCCACGGCGTCTGCAGCAGATCGACGTACGCCGCGAAGTTCGCCCCTTCGAGGTATTCCGTCAGTCTGAGCAGTCCGAGATGCGTGAGCGAGTGACGTCGTTTGCGCCGATGCCGCATCTTTCTCACCGTCCCGGCTGTGGATGATCTGCCGATAGTGTGCCCGGCCTCAGTGGATCCATGTCGGACATGTTCACCAGACTGTCATTGGTATCTCCGGCGGGTGTGTGTATGATGGAGTTTGGCAGGGTTGTTTCGACTGGAGAGATGAATCATGCGCAGAACATGGCTGGTCGCCGCTTCCTGGGCCATTCTGTGGATTGGCATCACGTTATTCGCCGCGTGCATCCTCGCCCGCGTTTGGCTGCAACTGGCGCTTCCCTACACCACCTATGTCGTGATCGATTCCTCGCTCGTGGCTTTCGGCCTCGCGCTCCTCTGGTACGCCGCGCGAAGCGAAAAAAATAAGCCGACCACGCGGATCGGCCTGTCGAGGCGCACCTTTTCGTCCTTGGATTACGCGAAGTCGGGTTCAGCCGCCGCGACCTCGCGCCGTGCGAGCTCCCGCTCGAACGATTCCCAGTCGCCTGACTCCATCATCTCCAGTTGCGACTGGATGAGCGAGCGGAACCGCGCGCGGAAAATGGCGGCTTGCTTCTGCATCTCCTCCACCTCGAGCGCCACTTTTCGCGCCTTGTTGAGGGCTTCGCTGATGATCCGGTCCGCGTTCTTTTCCGCCTCCCGAATGATGAGCTGCGCTTCCTTCTTGGCGTTGTTCTTCAGCTCTTCCGCGGTCTCCTGCGCGACGAGAATGGACTTGCTCAGACTTTCTTCAATGTTCTGGTAATGGGCCAATTTCTCGTTGAGCCGCGCAATCTCCTCTTCGAGCTGTTTGTTCTGTCGAATCAACGCTTCGTAATCCTGAATCACGCGTTCCAGAAAATCATCGACTTCATCCTCGTTGTACCCGCGCAGCGAGCGCCGGAACTCTTTATTGTGAATGTCGATGGGCGACAACGGCATGGCGAATCCCCCTCATCTCGACCACAGGCTTGTGAAGCCCTTGTTTGGGCGAAGGTTCGTCACCCTGCTATTCGACAGCAAGCGGCAAAATCCTTCACCACCGCCGCAGTTAGGGGCGAGATCGCAGGACGCCGACCCGAACGATCCATCTGCCGCTTTTCGACTGGCCGACGGTCTCCAACACCCGCACGCGACCGAATCCCCTGACGGACAACACGTCGCCGGGACGAACCTCGGCGTCAGCCGGCGCCTCCGCGTGATTCAGTTCCACGCGGCCACTCGCGACAAGAGACTGCGCATCCTTGCGCGACATCCGACAAGCCTGCGCCACGACGGCATCCATACGCGGTGACATGACGAAAATCTCCCTGGGCTCGTATGGCGGAGGGGGTAGATTCGGGATGTCATGGACGACCTCCGCGACCACCGGCACGCTGCCGACGCGAGCCCAAGTCTCTTGTAGATAGCGCACGAGGGGTCGGGCGACGAACACATACGCTTGTGCGGGCGTGGAGATTGCGATGTCGCCCAACGACGCGCGCTTGAGTCCGAGGCCCAGGAGCGAACCCAGCACGTCTCCATGCGCAAAGGTCCCTTGCACTGCGACCACCTCGAGCGCTTGGATTTCGAAGTCCTCGGGACGCACCGGCCACGGCTCCGGCAAAAGCAGGAGCCGGACGCGCTCCGCGGCGTCGTATCCCCCGAACGCCTCGACGTGGATGCCCGCACCTCGGGCCACGCTTTCGGCGAGGTAGCGTTCGCGAGGCGTCAGAAAGTCGGTCAAATAGGGCGCGTAACTGTCCTGAACCTGCCGGACCCAATCTGAGGCGCGGCGGACCCAAGGCTGCTCCGACGCGCGTACCCATCCGAGCTCCATGGCGTGCGCCTCCTCAGCTCGTGGTCAACTGTGTCAATGTGGTATCCACACCCGCTTCGACGACCAAAAACACCACAACGGCCACGAGCCACGACACATCGACGGACGTCTGGCCCACGCGCACGGGGCGAAGGTGACGCCGAAACACCCATAGATAGGGCTCGCAACAGGCGCGAATCCACCGGCCCACCCGGTATTCGGTCCAATCAGGCACCATCTGAATCAACGCGCCGGCCAAAAGCACCACGAAATAGACGGCGAACATCCACTCCACGGCGTCCGCCAAGCCGTCCATGTGTTCACCCCCTCATGGATTGACCAGCCTTCGTCCGATGCGGATCATCGTGGCTCCTTCCTCGACGGCCACCTCGAAGTCGTCGGACATCCCCATCGAAAGTTGATCCAGCGCTTCGAGCGACAGGCGTGTCCTCAGTTCGTGCAGCAGATCGCGAAGGCCCGCGAAGACGTCACGCACATCCTCGGGACACTCGGCGATGGGCGCCATGGTCATGAGCCCTCGGACCGCAAGCCCTGGAAGCTCGTGGGCGAGGCGGACGAGATGCTCTGCCTCTTCCGGCGCGACGCCATGCTTTTGCGACTCGCCGCTGATATTGACCTGGACCAGCACGTTCACGCCGACTCCCCGCCGCACCGCCTCCTGAGACAGCGCGTGCGCGAGTTCGGGCCGATCCAGCGAGTGAATCCATGCAAAGCGCGGGACGACATACTTGACCTTGTTGGTTTGAAGCGTACCGATGAAATGCCATTCAAAGCGAGAGGCAGCAGGATGCGCGAGCTTGTCCCTCGCGATCTGCCAGCGGTTCTCGGCCGCATCTCGGATGCCTGCGTCGTGCAGCGCGGGCAAGACGTCTGGAGACGCCGTCTTGGTGACCGCCACAATGCGAACGCCCGCCGGATCGCGGCCCGCGCGGCGGCAGGCGTCCTCGACCCGCGCCCGCACATCCTCGACCCGCTGGCGCACAAATCCGTAATCCACCGGTCAGTCCCCCATCTCAAGCGCGATAACCGCCATCTGTCGCCCTGCGCGCTCGCCCTCGCGGCGGTGCGAGAACAGGTGGCCGTTTCGGCAGGACGTGCAGACGCCGGCGTCATAGACGTGATCTGGCTGGACCCCGCAAGCTTCAGCCGTCAGGCGGATGGCATGAGGCAGACTGAAGACATACTTCCTAGGGCGCCGAAATCTGGGCAACAGCGCTCGCTCAAGCGGCGTGTTTCGGACGTGGTCGGCCACCACGTCGTCTACTTCGTAACAGCACCGCCGAATGCACGGGCCAATGGCGACATGCAGATCCCCCGGATTTGTCCCGTATTCGTCCCGCATGCGCTCAATGGCGCAGGCGACAATCTGTTGCACGGTGCCCCGCCATCCCGAGTGGCACGCGCCCACCGCGCGGCGGACGGGATCGTACAAGAGGACGGGCGCGCAGTCGGCGACGAGGATGGCAAGCGCGAGGCCGGGAACATCCGTGACCATCCCGTCTGCCTCGAAGGCGGAGTCCGTCGGCGCATCGACGCGAATGACGCGATGGCCGTGCACCTGCCGCACCAGGCACAGCGCCTCCGCTTGCATACCCGCACTGCTGAGCATCCTTGCGCGGTTGGCGCGGGCTGCTTCCGGGCCCGCGAGGCGCGGCGACAGATCCGCATCCGTCAGCGGCCACGTGTCCAAATGGCGAAAGAAAAACATGGCACGCACGCCCGGGCCCGCAAACGGCGGGCGAATCCCGAGGCCGCCATGTTGCCCTATCACGTCCTTCAGCAAGCGCATCCCTCCGCCTTCTATCATACATCCATCCGGCTTCGCAGCGCCACGCATCAGTAGCCGCCCGTGCCGCGTTTGCCGGACTGCGGAGGGAGATAGTAGCCCGGCTCCCCAGGCGGGCGCAGATCCACGAGGATCACGTCCGCGCCAATTTTGACAATCTGGTTCCACGGAATGATGTAGTCCTGCGATCCGCCCACCATGCCGAAGAATTTCGACTGGCCGGGAATGACAATGGCGCGGATCAGCCCGCTGTCGAGGTCAATCTCCAAATCGCCGATGGTCCCGAGCCGCTTGCCGTCCTCGACGTTGACCACGTCCTTCGACTGAAGCTCCGAAATGCGCACCACGCCTATCCGCCTCCCATCGGTCCTACGCTCATCATATGACCGATGGCGGATCGGTTACGACTGAATGTGCTTGTACATGCGATGAATGGCGGCCTTCTCGAGGCGGGAGACCTGCGCCTGCGAGATGCCGATCTCGTCCGCCACCTCCATCTGTGTCTTGCCCTCATAAAATCGCTTCGCGAGGATTTTCTTCTCCCTATCCGACAGCTTTCGCATCGCCTCTCGCAGCGCAATCCCCTCGACCCACGCCGAATCCTTTTCTCGCTCGTCGTGAATCTGATCCATCACGTAGATAGGATCTCCCCCATCGTGATAGATGGGCTCGAACATGGAGACGGGATCCTGAATCGCGTCGAGCGCGAAGACGACCTCCTCCTTGGGCAGGTTCATTTCGTTGGCGATCTCGACGATGGAAGGCTCGCGGAGGTTTTTCGATGCCAGCATGTCGCGGACCTGGAGCGCCTTGTAGGCGATGTCGCGAAGAGACCGGCTGACCCGGATGGGGTTGTTGTCCCTCAGATACCTGCGAATTTCGCCGACGATCATGGGGACTGCGTAGGTGGAAAAGCGAACATTCTGATTGAGATCAAAATTGTCAATGGCTTTCATCAGTCCGATGCATCCGACTTGGAACAAGTCGTCCACATATTCGCCGCGATTGTTAAACCGCTGAATGACGGATAAGACCAAACGCAGGTTGCCGTTGACCAGTTTCTCGCGCGCCGAGAGGTCTCCGGCTCGAAGCTGTTCAAACAGTTCGCGCATTTGAGCATTCGTGAGAACAGGGAGTTGAGATGTGTTGACGCCGCAGATCTCCACCTTGTTGCGCTTCAAAGAAGTCCCCCCAAGTCTGCCCGTCATACACGTGTGAACAGAATTCCAAAATTCGTCTTAAGTATGTCCGGACTTGGGCGGGTTATGCAGGGTCGACGCGCAAAAGGCGGCGCTTCCTGGCGCCGCCGCGGAGACAGGGCGAAGATGCGGCTCTGGCCCTCACATCATCTTGTTAAACTCCCGCTGAAGCCGCTTCAGAATGCGCTTCTCCAAACGCGATATGTAGGATTGAGAAATCCCTAGAAGGTCCGCGACGTCTTTTTGCGTCATTTCCTGACCGGTCCCCAGGCCAAATCGGAGCTCCATGATGGTGCGCTCCCGTTCGCTCAATTTGTCGAGCGCGTCATAGAGCAATTCGCGGTCGACCTCGTCTTCGAGATTGCGGTAGATCGTGTCGGAATCGGTGCCAAGCACATCGGACAACAGCAACTCGTTTCCGTCCCAGTCCACGTTCAGCGGCTCGTCCAGTGACACCTCGGCGCGAAGTTTGTTGTTGCGGCGAAGGTACATCAGGATCTCGTTCTCGATGCAGCGAGACGCGTACGTCGCGAGTTTGATCTTCTTGGATGGGTCGAACGTGTTCACGGCCTTGATGAGCCCAATTGTGCCGATGGACACCAGGTCTTCGATGTTGACGCCGGTGTTCTCGAACTTGCGGGCGATGTACACGACGAGGCGCAAGTTTCGCTCGATGAGCATCGAACGCACGGACGGATCGCCCGAAGGAAGCCGTTCGAGAAGATATTGCTCCTCTTCCTTCGTGAGCGGCGGTGGAAGCGCCTCGCTTCCGCCGACGTAATAAACCTCATCCGGCTGACCCAGGAGGCGAACTCGCAGGCGGATGTACAGGAGGCGAAGCCGAAGGAGCGCGAGGCGGCGCTTGGTCTCGAGAAACTGGAACGCGTACATCGTCATCCACTCCATTCATGACTTCTGGGTGCAAGATGGCTTGAAACGTCCCCTCCGCGCAGAGCACGCCGGGAAATACCGCAAACAGGCTGTCCGCGCCGCGGGTGCGCGATCCATCCGCCTGCACCAGGTACACGGCCTTTGGTCGGAGCGCGACGGTCAACCCGCGGCCGGACGCCCCTTGAAAAGGCACGATGGAAAACGGTGTGCCCGGCAACGCCTCGGTCAGGGCATCCAGCAGATCCGCGCCGGCGGCCACCTTCTCGCGGACCGGCTCGGGAAACGCCGGCATGAGGACAGCGGCGTCGACCAGCGACACGGGGCGCTTCGAGACGGGATCGACCAGTGCGTTGCCCGTGTCGACGAGGGCGCGGCAGCGAATCACCATCTCGTCGAATTGCACCTCGAGATCGACCAAGGATGTCTCGACGCGCGCATCCTTTCGCAGGCGCGCAGCCAGGCGCTTGAGCCCGCCCACGGCGAGCGGCAAGCCTACCATCAGGCCGAGCGTCTCGCCCGAGGTGGCAAAGGCCACGCCGCGGTTGCTCCACAGGGCGTGGTTGAGCGTCGTGCCCGGCAAAGCGAACCGAGCGGCCACGCTTGCCCCGGCCACGACGAACGACACGAGGTAGTAGACCCCGATGAGGCGGGCGAGATCGAACGCGTTTCGGTGAGGCAGGGCGAACCACACCATGAGCACAGACACAAGCGCCTTGCCGGGCCAGGTGGTGACAAGGGACAGGGCAGGGACAAACAGCGCGAGGGCGTACGTCGCGCCTACCAAGGCGCCTGCCAAAAGCCGCGTCCAGCGCGCCCGGCGCTTCATCAACCAGCCGGTCGTCCAGAGCAACGCGAAGTCCATGATGAAGTTGACCATCCAGACGATGTCGATGTAGACCACCGGCAGGGCCTGCACACCATCACCTCAGGTGGAGCACGGCGTGTCCCATCCGACGGGCGGGATGTCCGCGAGATCACACCGCATCGTTTGGAGGCAAGTATAGTAGATTTCTATTACGAAGCCTGTCGGAACTTGACGGGTGAGTCGTAGACTTTTTTTGGAGAAGGCGGTCGAGGCATGTGAGGAGCAGTTGATGTTAGGATCAAACTGTGGACAGGGCGAATCGAGAATGTAAAAATAAGTTGAATTCGAGGTGAGCCCTTGTGACACAGAAGTACGACAAAGAATTTAAACTGCACGCAGTAGAGTTGGCGCTCGAGAGTGACAGACCGGCGAGCGAAGTGGCTCGTGATCTCGGGATTTCCCCGAAGAGCTTGTATGGGTGGATCGCCAAGTATCGTGAGGATCCCGATCACCCCTTTGTTGGAAGTGGACACCTGCGCCCGGATGCACAAGCCCAACGCGATTTGGAGCGGGAAAACCGACGTTTGCGCGAGGAGAACGAGATCCTAAAAAAAGCTGTGCGCATCTTCACGCACGACCGGAAGTAGCCTTCGCTTGGATCCATGCACACCGCTCCGAGCTTTCGGTTCAGAAGATGTGCCAACTCCTACGGGTTTCTCGGAGCGGGTATTACGCCTGGTGCAAACGCCCGGAAAGCCAACGTGCGAAGCGACGCAAGCGCTTGATTCGACGGATTCACGAGTTGTTTGTGGAGTCCAGGCGCTTGTACGGCAGTCCGAAGATTACGGCACTTCTTCGTCGAGAAGGAGAGCGCATTGCTCAAAAGACCGTGGCGCGTTGGATGAAAGAGCACGGCCTCCGAAGCCGGACGGTGCGCAAGCACAAGGCCACCACGGCGTCACAACACACGTATCCTGTGCACAAGAACGTGCTCGACCAACGCTTTGTGACGGAGCACCCCGGTCAGGTGTACATGGCCGATATCACGTACATCCCGACCGACGAGGGGTGGCTGTATCTGGCGAGCGTGGAGGACTTGTATACTCGAAAGATCGTCGGATGGCGTGCGGATGCACGCATGACGAAAGAACTTTGCTTGGACGCACTTGATCAGGCCTATCGACGAGGACGGCGCAGAGAAGGATGTGTCACGCTCCATCATTCGGATCGCGGTAGCCAATACGCGTCGCACGAGTATCAAGATCGCCTACGAGCGTATGGTATGGTGCCAAGCATGAGTCGAAAGGGAAACTGTTATGACAATGCCTGCATGGAATCCTTTCACAGCGTTCTCAAGCGGGAACTCATCTATCTGGAGCGATTCAAAACGCGTGCGGAGGCCATCCAGCGGATTTTTGAGTACATCGAAGTCGGGTGTGTCAAGTGATCTGTGTAAACTCCATTTTTGAAGAGATTACCTTCGGCCCTGTAGCGAACACCCAGATGTCGTACCCATGTGAGGCTGTCAAGGTGCGCTTTCCAGCCTTGACAGCCGATTCCGGGCTGCCATCCTGGTCCGACGTGGCATGCCACACACCGTGGGCATGCCACCTAACGTCGTCATGGCAGGTATGGCGTCACTCGGTCCCCGAAGTAGATGGCTAGTTGCCCTAGAATGGTGCCCCAGTTGGCCACCCGCATCGTCCATTTTCTCGTCACCTCCATCGTCGCCAGATACAGCATCTTCAACAACGACTCGTCGTTTGGGAACATGCTCTTGCCCTTCGTCGCTTTTCGTAACTGCCTGTGGTAGCCCTCGATGATGTTCGTCGTATACATGATTCGCCGCATTTCCACGGGGTACCGATAGAACGTCGCGAGCTCCGTCCAGTTGTCTCGCCACGACTTCACACACAGGGGATAGCGCGCTCCCCATACCCGTTCAAACTGGTCAAGCTCCATCAAGGCCGCCTCTTCCGTGGGTGCCTGATAGATGGGCTTGAGTGCTGCCGCGACCGCCTTTAAATCCTTGTAGGACACATACCGCAGCGAATTGCGAATTTGGTGGACGATGCATTTTTGGACATCGGATTGCGGGAAACAGGCGGCGATGGCTTCGCTGAATCCCTTCAGGTTGTCCGTCGAAAAGACGAGCACATCCTGCACGCCACGCGCCTTCAGGTCATTCAACACGCCTAGCCAGAACTTCGAGGACTCACTCTGCCCAATCCAGATGCCCAGCACATCTTTCTGACCCTCGATGTCGATGCCAATGACCATGTACGCCGCCTTGCTTACCAAGCGGCCTTCTTCGCGCACCTTGTAGTGAATGGCGTCGAGGAAGACGACGGTATAGAGGGGGTGCAATGGACGATTCTGCCACTCCTGAATCCGCGGCAAGAGGCGATCGGTGAGGTTCGACACCAGCGTGGGAGATATCTCTACGCCGTAGATCTGCAGGAGGTGGTCCTGGATATCCCTCGTGCTGAAGCCACGAGCATAAAGGGCAATGACCTGTTCCTCGATACTTGGCATGCGCTTCTGGCGTTTTTTGCACAATCGCAGGCTCAAACTCGCCTTTTCGGTCTCGAGGAAGCGCGATCTCGATCTCACCGAGTTCGGACTGCACCGTCCGCTTGGCGCCGTGGCCATTTCGGGCGTTATCCGTATCTTTGTGCTTCGCGTCGTATTTGGCATATCCGAGATGCGTGTCCATTTCAGCCTCGAGCATCTCTTGGACGGTGCTCGCGAAAAGCTCCCTGAGCATGCTTTGGACGTCGTGAAGATCCTTCAGCTTGCCGTCTCGAATGAGTTGACGGATTTGCTCCTTGGATAGAACATCCATGCTCTTTCACTCCCCATGTAGACTCCCGCGTTTGGGCTTGGGGAGTTTACACAGTTCATTTTACACTCTCTCGATGTCTGGTACAACCGAAAGCGAATCCACGCATCCATCGGATACCATACCCCGGACGAATGGGAGCGGTGTTATTATGCGAATACGGGTTGAGGACGAGATAACCGCTCATACCGAAGGGCTTGATGTGGAGAAGCGGGCATGATAGCCTGGCAGGCTTTACGAGGGCGAGCGTCGCTCGGCTGCACAAAACGCGAAGTCATGCCCGCAGAGGCTCCATGTCAAGCCCTGACCGCCAATATCGACGCCGATCCGTGCACATTGAACAACATTCTCGGTTTTGGGGTGTCCACAAACTTGACTTAACACCACAGTCCCAGAACTGAATGCGAGGGCATCCACACGCCGGCCAGGGGTCTGCCCATGGAGGGCAGACCCCTGGCCGGGGCAAGAGATTTGGTTCTGTGCGAGGAAACTGATTCGGCAGGCTCAGCGATCGCGCCCAAACCTGCTGTTCTGGCGGCGCATGAACGCCGGAATTTCCCACGGATTCCCCGTGTTCGGCACATGGATGACCGGGTCCTGCGCCGACGGATGGCGCTGTACCGTCCCTCGCACGACGTTGTCGTGCGGCTCGTGGTGCAGTTGATTCTGCCGCGCTTGTTGTTGCTGCTGATTGGAACCATCAAATCCCGTCGCAATCACGGTGACGACAATCTCATCTTCGAGATTCGGATCGATGGCCGCACCGAAGATCATGTTGACATCTGGATCCGCAGTCATCGACACGATATCCGCAGCTTCGTTGACCTCCCAGAGGCTGAGATTCGTCCCGCCCGCGACGTGCATGAGGATGCCGCGCGCGCCGTCGATGGACGTTTCCAAAAGCGGCGACGAGATGGCTTTCTTCGCCGCCTCCGCGGCCCGATTTTCGCCAGAGGCGATGCCGATACCCATAAGGGCCGAGCCGCGCTCCGTCATAATGGCCTTCACGTCCGCGAAGTCCACGTTGATGAGAGCGGGCGTCGCGATGAGATCCGAAATGCCCGACACGCCTTGCCGCAGAACGTTGTCCGCCTCTCGGAATGCTTCCAGGACAGGTGTATTGCGATCCACAATCTCGAGCAGGCGGTCGTTCGGAATGACGATGAGCGTGTCGACCTTCTGCTTCAGCTCGTTGACGCCCTGCTCGGCCTGAATCATGCGGCGGCGTTGCTCAAACCGGAATGGCTTCGTCACGACACCCACCGTGAGGGCGCCGAGCTCCTTCGCAATCTCGGCGATGACCGGTGCGGCGCCCGTCCCTGTGCCGCCGCCCATCCCCGCCGTGACAAACACCATGTCCGCGCCTTTCAGCGCGTTGGCCAGCATTTCACGGCTCTCTTCCGCTGCCTTCTTCCCAATCTCGGGATTCGCGCCTGCGCCCAAACCGCGGGTCAACTTTTCGCCAATCTGGAGCTTCGTTTCGGCCTTCGACAGCTTGAGCGCCTGGGCATCCGTGTTCACGACGATAAACTCCACGCCCTTGACGCCCGATTCGATCATCCGGTTCACCGCATTGCACCCGCCGCCGCCGACGCCGATCACCTTAATATTAGCAAGGGAATCAGTTTCAAAATCGAATTCCAGCACTGTGGGTCCTCCTAATCTATTTGGCTCCGCACTTCCCCTGCGACAGTATGGTGTCAGCGCGCACGTGCGCGCACACACCGGCCGACATCACACGAAATCGCGCAGCCAATCTTTGATTCGTGCAAATACGCCGACGTGATTGGACGAACGAACCTGACGAGCGCCAGCGTTGTAATCCGCCGAGCTTGGCCGAAGCCCCGTGCGCGCAGCATACACAATCATGCCGACCCCGTTGACGAAGGACGGATCGCGCACCCCGAGGAACTCTGGAACGGCGATGCGCACAGGCGCCTGCAGTTCCTCCCCCGCCAACTCGGCCGCGGAAGGCGTCGACATGACGCCGCCGTGAAACACGTAACCCGCCGGCAGCTCGTCGGCGTAACCCATCTTTTCTACTTCTTTTCGCACTAAGCCGAATATCTCCTGCATGCGAGGCTCGATAATCGTGGCGAGATCGTACTGCGTGAACTCGGCCTCCTTGTTGCTCCCCATGCGGGGCACCCGAAAGGTCTCATGCTCAGATGCCTGCTCCACCATCGCGCAGGCGTGGCGGAGTTTGACTTGTTCGGCCGCGACCGTGTTGGTCCGCAGCCCGATGGCGATGTCTTGCGTCACATAGTCGCCGCCAATGGGAATGATGCTTGTCCCCATCAGCACGCCGTTCGCGAACACGCTGACCGACGTCACGCCCGCGCCCACGTCCACCAAGGCGACGCCCAACTTCCGCTCGTCCTGGGTGAGCGCGATTTGGCTCGCGGCCATGGGCGCGAGCACGAGATTCGCCACTTCCAGTCCCGCGCGCTCCACACATCGGACTATGTTGTGAATGGCGGTGCGGCTTCCGGTGATGAGGTACGCATCCACCTCCAGCCGCACGCCGAGCATCCCGCGCGGATCCATGATGCCGCGCAGGCCGTCGACGACAAACTCCTTCGCAACCACGTCAATGACCTCGCGTTCCGGAGGCAGCGCCACGACTCGCGCTTGCTGCAAAACGCGTTCAATATCTTCATCCGTGATCTCGCGGTCCGCCGAGGACACGGCGACCACCCCGTGAGAGCTGTGCAGCTGAATGTGCTCCCCCGAGATGCCGACGTATGCGGATGGGATGCGAATCCCCACCATGCGCTCGGCGTGATCGACCGCTTCGCGGATTGAATCAACCGTTTTGTCAATATCGACAATCGCACCGTGGCGCAGTCCTTGACTCGAGGCGGAGCCCACTCCAATGATGTTCAAGTTGTTTCCGGTCGACTCTCCGATGATGACTCGCACCTTCGAAGTGCCGATGTCGAGACTGACGATGTAGTCCTCCTTGGCCAACCGAGTGGCACCTCCCTAGAGCGCCCGAGACTGCGATTCTTTATCTACTTCCACACGGATTTCGACAATCCTCTAGCGCGGGCGAAAAATCTTTGATTTCCAGGAGCCGCTTCCATCAATCCTTCGTGGAAGCCATGCGCCGGGCCACGCGTCGCTGCCGAATGAGGGTGAACACATGCCGACGGATGACGGCGATGTTTTGAAACAGGCGGACGCCAAACGCCACAACGGCCGCCAAATAGAGGTCCACACCAAGCTGGTTACCGATGTAAGCCAACAGGGCGGCAACCAAGGTGTTGGTAAAAAACCAGATAGAAACACAGCGCTGTCGAATGTCTTGTCCAAACTCGCTCGAATGCCGCCCACGACGGTGTCGAGCGCGGCAAGGATGGCAATGGAAAGATAGCTCGTGAACGCGACAGGAATGACGACGTTGGTCACCAAACCGAGCCCAATGCCAACGGCCAAGCCTAATACCGGCAGCCAGTACATCAGCCATTCCCCTCCTTCGCGTATTGCCCAGGCAACGGTCCCGTGTACGCAGGCACGGTCACGCCGTCGGACGAGGGGTAGGCCCGAATGATGAAATCTTCGCCCATCGCCTCAAAATAGCCCTGCAAGACGTTCACCGAGAGCCCGGTTTCCATCTGTTGCACGTTGCCCACCGCCTGAATTACGTAAGGCTCCTCGATAGGCTTTCCATTCACGTGCACGCTGCCGATACCGTTCACCTCGACGAGCCGAATGGACGAGGTGCCGACCAGGCGTTGGCCATTGATGGCGATGGCCGTGGCACCATTGGCAAACAGGACGTTGACGACCTCGTCCAACCACTGATCCGCTTGTTGAGGAAACAGCGCCATCTGAGCTGGGCTCGCGCCCAGTTTCGCATCAGGTTGGATGGTAATGGTAATTCCTGGGCCCGTGACGGCCGTGAGCCCGGCCTCTACCGCCAACTGGCGCTCATCCCGCGCCAACACTTGTCGGAGCTCCTTCTGACTGCCGCTCGCGGCCCTGTACTCCGCGAGCTGAGCCTCGAGCTTCGAAATCTGTTGTTCGAGAAGGATGTGTTCCTGCGCCTGTTCGGAGACCTGTGTGCGAAGATCGATATAACTCGTGTTGCCCGAGCCAACGGGCCCCTCCGCCGTCAGATCGACCGTCACCATGAAGCCCAGGGCGGCCACCGTGGCCGTCGCCACCCAGATGAGACTTCGGTTGGAGCGAGCGGGCATCTGCGTCACCCCTGCAGCGAATTGGTGTAGGCCGGAATGTGGATATCGTTCTCGACCTCGGGCGTTGAAACCTGGAGACCTTCCTGCCGCATCGCATCGAGAATGCCGCCCTGAATTTCGAGGGCAGAAGAGAGCACCGCCGGATCCCCAATCGCCACCACCGTGAACGGGGCACCGAGGCGATGGCCGTTGACGGAGACCACGGGCCCTTGGCATTCGATGGAGGATGTGGCGAGAACCCGATAATCGTTGATGGCCACAGCCTCCGCCCCGGCCGTGAACAGCTCGTTGACCAGATTGCGAAGCGTCCAATCGTGCGCGAGGATCTGCTCCACGTCGCTGCCGCCCGCGCTGCCGTCGTTCAGCGTGACCTGGATGCCCGGCCCGTGAACCGGCGTGAGCCCCGCCAGGATGCGTTCGCCCGCCATTCGCTGCTGGAGCGCTTGAACGGAGTCGGTCGATCCGGCGGAGATTTGCTCATATTGCGCAATCTCTTGCGTCAGCGAGGCGAGCTGTTGCTGAGCCTCCTGGTTCGACTGCTTCAACTCGCTGAGCCGTTCTGCCAATTGACGGTTCACCGCCGAATTGCCGCTGACGAGCACGCCGAGGGCGGCCGCCGCATGATTTTGCCGGTAACTCACCGTCAGCATGTAGCCCAATGCCACCGCGACCACCGTGAGCGATGCGATGACGCGTCCTTGCGCGTTCACAGGCTCCCTCCTTTTCAGGGGTGCGAGGCGGTTTTGGAGCTTGTCCCCTCGACGGGCTCGCCTCGGCCAGAAGCCGATGAGGTATCTTCATTCGAACTGGGCGCCGACGAAAACGGAGTGTATCGGTAAGGCGGCGACCCAGTCAGGTCAATCACGCCCGGGCGATATCCCTTGCCCTCAAAATAGCGTATCGTCGGCTGGATGGCGGCCAACGAACCTCGCAGATTCGCTACGTCCGCCAACACTTCGAAGTCGTTGTCGAGATAGAGCGTGACCGTGCCGTCTCCGTTGACGTGGATTTCCGACACGCCGGTCAACTCACTCGCGGGAACCGAAGCGAGTTGATGACAGACCGCTGAGACGGCGGCTGAAGCCATTTGGTGCACGGTGAGGTCAGAGTCCTGGCCAGTCACGATGGGATAGGGTAGCCCTGCGGTGGAAGGGATCTTCTGGTATACGAAGCCGTTTGACATGAGCTCATAGAACCCGCTGGGATCTGCGTACACGGCGACGACGTCTCGCTCGTGAACGCGGATGGACACGGTCCCAGATGGCCACGACACGGAGATGGCGGCGCGATCCACCATGGGCAACTTCGCGACGATCTCCGAAGCGGCCCGCTTTCGGTTGACTTCCCAGAGACTCTCGCCGTACCCAACACCGCTCGCTGCCACAATCTGCGCCATCGGAATGGTCGTGTTGCCGCTCACCTCAATGTGGCGCACGCGGGCGAGCGGCGACTCCAGCACCGCGACAAGCCCGATGAACGCGAAGAAGCTCACGACAATCCGCCGATTTCTCGCCTTTCGACGTTCGCGCTCTTCTGCCGTTCCTTGTCGTGGCATGCTTTCACGCCTTTCGCCGCCTGTGCGCCCCCTCTTGACTCACTGCTTCGTACGCGACGCGCGTGCCCCGAGCATTCGAAGCAGCGCAGCCATGTCCTCATAGCCGCGGTCGATATGCTGGAGTCCTTCGACCTCGGTCACACCCTGGGCCGCGAGGCCGGCCACGACGAGCGCCGCACCACCGCGGAGATCCGCCGCCGTCACACGCGCGCCGGACAAGTGCGGCACTCCTCGCACGATGGCCGTGCGCAGATCGACCGACACGTTGGCGCCCATGCGGACCAATTCGTCGACGTGCTTGAAACGGGCTTCAAACACGCTTTCCTGCACAATGCTCGTGCCTCTGGCTATGGTCAAAAACG
Source organism: Alicyclobacillus acidocaldarius subsp. acidocaldarius Tc-4-1 (assembly GCF_000219875.1). Lineage (NCBI taxonomy): Bacteria > Bacillati > Bacillota > Bacilli > Caryophanales > Alicyclobacillaceae > Alicyclobacillus > Alicyclobacillus acidocaldarius. The sequence goes on along the minus strand of NC_017167.1, from coordinate 1,197,662 downwards.
CCATAAACGGCGCCTGAAGGTCCGTCGGAAACCCTGGGTAAGGCGCAGTGCGGATGTCAATGGGAGATGGGGTCTCCTCACAGATAATAGTGATTATATCATGTTCGACCTCGGCGCGAATACCTGCATCTCGCAGTTTCTGAAGCACAACCCCCAGGTGATCCGCCCGAGCACCCACAAGCCGCACCTCGCCGCCCGCCGCGGCTACCATGGCCATCACCGTGCCCGCGACGATGCGGTCCGGGATGACCGTGTACGACGCCTCTCTAAGCTTCGACCGCCCGCGCACCTCAATGCGCGCCGATCCGGCCCCGTGGATCTCCGCGCCTGCGGCCTTCAAGAAGTTCGCCAGGTCCTCCACTTCCGGCTCACGCGCCGCGTTTTCAATCACCGTGGTGCCATCCGCCAACACCGCCGCCATCAGCAGGTTCTCGGTCGCGCCGACCGACGGAAAATCGAGCACGATGTGGGTGCCGACGAGGCGCTTAGCTTGACAACGAATCAGCCCATGGGATTCCTCAATCCGCGCCCCAAGCGCCCTGAGTCCTCGAAGATGAAAATCAATGGGCCGCTGGCCAATGACACACCCGCCCGGCTTGGACACGGTCACTTCACCGCATCGCGCCATGAGGGGCCCCATCAAGAAGATGGAAGACCCCATGCTCCGCGATAGATGTTCCTGACGTCACTCGAGGAATAGGACGAGATCGACGTCCACCTCGCGAGACCGCTTTGGGCGAAACACGCGCACCTCTCGCACGACGGAGAGGATCAGCGCGCGCTCCAGATGGGGATCGTCAGCCAATCGTGCGCACAGTGCGCTCACCCATGCTTCCCACCCCTCGGGAGTCGATAGGTCAGCCGATTGCGCCTCCGCCTCCCGACATACCTCAAGCGCGCGCAGAAGGCGAGCCTGCTCGCGGACAAACACCTCCTCTGACACGACACCGGACGCGTAGGCCTCCGCGAGCCTGCTCAGGCGTGCCACGGCGACGCGGCGCTTCCGCCGAACCGTGCGCAACTCGTTCGACGCTGCATCCGCCTGATAAGCGGAGGCCATCGCTTCGAGGTCAGGCCGGACGCGCCGAAGGAGTTCTTCCACGACCAGCGTCTCCAGCGCTCTGGCGTCCACCTGATTGGGCGTGCACCCCCCACCCGTGACGTATCGCCCGCAGCGATAGATGGGCCTCTTTTCGCGCTCATGGTCCCGTTGGGTCACCTGCCAGCCTGCGTACATGGCGCTTCCACAGAAGCCGCACCGCGCGATGCCAGCGAGCGGTCGCTTCGAACCCTGCGATCGCGGCGACAACGCATGGCGCCGCTTGAGGATGTTGCGCAGGACTTCGAATTCCTCAGGGCTCAAAATCGCCTCGTGCGCTCCTTCAACGCACACCCACTCGGCAGGCTCGCGCTCGGTTCGCCGGTTGCCTTGCGTCTTGCGCCGGTTCCACACGGAGACACCGGCCAGCGCCGGGTTGGAAAAGAGCGTCCGGACCGTGCGATCCGTCCACAGCCGCCCCGTCTTCGTCCGCACGCCGAGGGCGTTGAACTCCATGGCGACGTCCCTCGGGCTCGCCCCCGTCAACAGAAGGCGCGCCCCCTCGCGCACCCATCGGGCCTCGCGCGGATCCGGCGTCAAGCGACCGTTGACCAGCCGATAACCGAACGGCGGCTTCGTGGCGAGCTCGCCGCGCTGGGCCATCGCCAGCAGATTTTCGTGCACGCGCTCCGCGATCATCTCCCGCTCGAACTCGGCGATCACGGACAACATCTGCGCCACCAATCGCCCCATGGCCGTCGAGATCTCGAAATTCTGCCTGGTGGAGCGGTAAAAAACCCCATGCAGGTTCATCTCGTCGACAAGGCGCGCGAAGTCCGCGACGCTCCGCGTCAGCCGATCAATGCGCGTGGTCACCACGCCGAGCACGCATCCCGCCCGGATGTTGGCGCGCAAGCGCTCCATCTCCGGACGGTTCAAGGACTTGCCGGAATACCCGTCGTCGCAATACAGTTCGTACCTGGAAAACCCGTGCGAGCGAGCATATTCCACGAGCTGCTCCTCTTGCTCCCTCAAGCTGTGACCGGATATGGCCTGCTCCTCCGTCGAAACCCGCACGTAGAGCGCCAGGTGCCGCTCGGTCACGACTCGTTCACCCGCCTGCCGCGGTGCGCGAGCATGCGCTCCAAAAGGGGACGGGCGACGGCCATCACGCGATGCGCCACCTGCGCTTCCATCTCGCGCTCAGGTACCAGTGCCTCACGCTTTGCGTCCCAGACGTAGACGGCGCGAATTCGCATCTCAATCGCCTCCCGACAGACCGATATGCGGGAGGGTTTGACCATCTTGCCGGACGAGGCTAGCCGACGCGAGCGGTCATCCTGGAGGCGATGGCATCGGCAATGCGGGGAGCTTGGAGGCGGCCATTTTCGATGAAGATGCGGTTGGCGTCAAATCCGGACACCACCACGCCCGCCACGTAGATGCCTGGCACGTTGGTTTCATAGGTCGCCTCGTCGTGCGCCGGGATTCCCGTCTCTGGATCGAATTGAATACCAAGCTTTTCGAGAAACGAAGTATCCGGGTGGTAACCCGTAAGCGCCAGGACGTGATCGCACGGAATGTCGAGCCGACCCTCGGGCGTCTCGACGCGAACGTGATCCGCGCAGATCTCGGTGACGCGCGAGCGAAAGTGGAAGGCAATCGCCCGTTTGTCAAGGAGGCTCTGGATATCGGGCTTGACCCACGGCTTGATTTTGTCGGACATGGCCGGGCCCCGATGGACGAGCGTGACGCACGCGCCGACCCGGTGCAGATCGATGGCGGCCTCAGCCGCGGAGTTGGTGCCACCGATGATGACCACGCGCTGCCCGTAATAGGGATGAGCGTCCCGATAGTAGTGCGTGACATGGGGAAGGTTTTCGCCGGGCACGCCGAGCATGTTGGGATGATCGAAGTAACCCGTGGCCACCACCACGGCTCTCGTTTCCGTCACAAGCGGCCTCCCGGAAAGGGTGCGCGAGTGGATGCGAAATCCTCCGCTTCCGTCCCGCTCGACGGCTGTCACCTCTTCGTACTGGCGGACCGGCAGCTCAAGCCGCTGAACGACAGTCCGGTAGTACGTCAGCGCCTCCATCCGCGTGGGTTTGGCCCGTTCGGTGTAAAACGGGATATCGCCAATCTCGAGGCGTTCAGGTGTGGAGTTGAACACCATTTGCGTGGGGAAACGGTAGATGGTCGACACGATGCAGGATTTCTCGATCACGACGTGGGAAATGCCGCGCCGCTTCAGCTCGACCGACACAGCCAAGCCACACGGGCCGGCACCAATGACACACGCTTCGAACATGGCCCTCGCTCCTAGCGGAAATCTCCATCTGTGAATCTCTGGTCTCCGTCATTATACCACGGAGATGTGACCAGCTCGGCGTGCATCGGGCGTGACACCCACGGTGATTTCGTCAGGCGGTCGCGATGAGCAATTCGCGCCTCATGGGGGACCTCATCTTCTGCATGAGGTGTGAAGGAACCTGCGTCGAAGAGAGCGTGCTGGCGTCGACCGTCACCGTTCCGGCCGACATGGACACCTTTGCACCGAGACTCTTCAGGATTTCCAACATGACGCGGACATCCTCGAGATCGGGGACGTTTTTGATCACGGAACGACCTGCCACCATGACAGTGGCGGCGAGGATGGGAAGGGCCGCGTTCTTCGCGCCGGCCACCCGCACTTCGCCGGTCAGCGGTACGCCGCCCTCAATCCGCAGCAATTCCATCGTCCGCACCTCCCGACAAGGGTTCGCCAAGCACGCGGACCTCGGTTTCGAGGGCGATGCCGAACCGCTCTCGAACCACCGACTGCGCGTGCCGAATCAGCCACAGCACATCGCTCGCCGAAGCGTTCCCCAGGTTGATGATGAAGTTCGCGTGCTTGTCGCTGATCATCGCCTGGCCGCGGCGCAGTCCCTTGAGCCCCGCTTCCTCGATAAGTCGGGCCGCGTGGGTGCCCTCGGGATTTCGAAACACGGAACCGCAGTTCGGAAAGCTGAGTGGCTGAGTCGCAATGCGCCGCTGGGACCATTCGCGAACGAGGCGCCGCATCTCGTCGCGATTGCCTGGCTCCAGCTGAAACTTGGCCCGTGTCACAATCCCGAAGCGATCCTTGAGCACGCTGTAGCGGTAGCCAAAGCGCAGCTCTTCGTTCGAAAGCCGCGCGATGGCTCCGGTCTCGTCCATCACCTCGGCCCACGCGAGCACCTCGCATGTCTCGCGGCCGTACGCGCCTGCGTTCATCATGACCGCGCCGCCGACGGACCCGGGAATGCCGGTCGCAAATTCGAGGCCTGAGAGACCGTGGCGGATGGCCAAATTCGCCAGCGCGACGTACGAACGGCCCGCCATTGCGTAGACCGCGCACTCGTCCTCTCTCACGTCGCACGAAGCGAAGGCGTCGTGCAGCTTGATGACGAGGCCGCGAATTCCGCCGTCCAACACCAGGGTGTTGGAGCCGCGGCCGATGACGGTGATAGGTAGGCCGTGGTCTCGCGCGGCGCAAACGCACGCGCGCAGGGCGTCCACCGAGTCCGGCTCGACAAAGTAATCCGCAGGTCCGCCGATCCGCCACGTCGTATGCCGCTTCATCGGTTCGCCCCGGATCACCTTCACCCCTTGCTCCATCAGGATGTTCACCAACGGATCGTCTTGCATGTCAGGTCCTCCATGAGCTTTCACTGGGTCACCTACCTCACCGCCGCAACCGCATCATATGCCGCTCTAGGCAAAGGGTGAGTGCCTAGGTGCGACGCTTTTCCGCCACTTCGAGGACGAGATCGCCCAGCCGCCTGACGGCGTCCGGCCGGCCGAAGCTCCGCGCCCGCTCCCGAACTTCAGCGAGATCGCCCTCGAGCATGCCGCAGATCTCGTTCCAAAGGACTTCCGGCGTGAGATCCGCTTCTCGGACCACTCGGGCGGCGCCCGCGCGGGCAAGCTGCATCGCGTTTTCCTCCTGGTGATTCGCCGTCACGTACGGGCTCGGAACCAGGATGGACGCGACCCCGAGCGCGCAGATCTCCGCGAGCGTGCTCGATCCGGCCCGGCTCACCATGAGGTCGACGTGAGGCAAAAGCGCAGGCATGTCCGAAATGAAGGCGTGGAGCGTGACATTCCGGGGGAGCGGTCCCACCTCTGTGCGAAGGGTCTCAAAATGGCGCTCGCCCGTGACGAACAACACACGCCACTCGGGACGGTCCGCAAAGCGCGGAAGCATTTCCGCCACCACCCGATTCGCGGTCTCCGAGCCCCTGCTGCCAAACACAATCAGAATGACGCGCTGTCCCCGCAGAATTCGATAGTGATCGCGCGCCCTCCGCTTGTCCTCCGCGGAGACCTCCACCACCTCGCTCGCGCGCGGATTGCCCGTGAATACCACGCGCTTGGCGCGCGGGAAGAGCGCCACGCTCTCTGGAAAGCACACCGCCACCGCGTCCACGCGCCGCATCAAGAGCTGATTGGTGAGCCCGGGGCGCGCATTGCCTTCCCAGATCACGGACGAAACGCCGAGCCTGGTGGCGGCGTAGATCACCGGCAGCGACACAAAGCCCCCCGTTCCAACAGCGACATCGGGCCGAAAGTCGCGCAGAATGCGGAGCGCTTCCCGATAGCCGCGGTACGTGATGGCCAGGGTGCGCACGGCGTCCAGAGACAGTTCTCGCCGAAGTCCCGCCGCGGGAACGGAGGCGAAGGCGAGACCGGCCTCGGGGACGAGACGGCGTTCCAGCCCTTGCTCTGTACCCACGTACAGAAATTCAGCGCGCCCGACACGGGCCTTCAAGTGGCGCCAAAGCGATAGGGCGGGGAAGATGTGGCCGCCTGTGCCCCCACCCGTCAGCAACACCTTCATTCTACCATCCCCGCCTGCTTTGAAATGTTGAGCAGAATGCCGACGCCGCTCAGCAACAGCGTCAACGACGATCCGCCATAGCTGATAAACGGCAACGTGATGCCCGTCGCCGGAATGGACCCGGTCACCACGCCGATATTGATCAGCACCTGCACCGCAATCATTCCGGTGATACCCGTCGCCAAAAGCGTACCGAAATCGTCCGGCGCATACAGCGCCGTGCGGATGCCTCGCCAGATGAGCACGGCAAACAACAGCAGCACCGAGACGGTCCCGAGCAGGCCCAACTCTTCTCCGACAATCGAAAAGATGAAGTCGGTCTGAGGCTCAGGCAGGTAGAGAAACTTCTGCCGACTGTGCCCCAGGCCGAGACCCAGAATGCCACCGGATCCAAGGGCATAGAGGGATTGGATGATCTGATACCCCTTCCCAAGCGGGTACTTCCAGGGGTCTAAAAAGGCGTAAATGCGGTCCATCCGGTAGGGCGCCATGGCGACGAGACCCGCGAATCCGACGGCGCCCGCGCCAAAGAGGGCCGCCAAATGCGACCAGCGCGTGCCCGCGACAAACAGCATGATGAGGGTGGTCCCCATGATCACCACGCTCTGGCCGAGATCGGGCTCCAGCATGATGAGTCCCACCGCAACCAGGGCGAGTCCCATCGGCGGGACGAATCCGCGCCAGAACGAGTACATCCGGTCCTTCGACTCGGCGAGCAAGTGCGCGAGAAACATGACGAGCCCCAATTTCGCGAACTCGGATGGCTGAATGCCGAGCGAGCCGATGCCGAGCCACGCCTTCGATCCTCCGCGGTTCACGCCTACCACAAGCACAAGCACCAGAAGCGCATAGCTCGCCAGCGCAATCTTGGGCGCCTGCTTGCGCCACACGTGGTAGTCGATGCGCGAGAGCCAGATCATCAGGCCGACACCCATCAGGGCCCAGAGAAACTGCCGCTTGGAGAAGTAGAAGGCGTCCTGGAATCGCGTCGCGGAGATGACCGACGAAGCGCTGTGCACCATGGTCACGCCAAACGCGAGCAGGAGCAAGATGACGCCTACGAGCGCGAAGTCGGGCGACGAACCGGGCTCCTGTTTCGAAGACGCCGACATAGACCGCAACACCGCGTTCCCTCCTCTCCCGCGCTTCGTGGCGCGGTATGGTCCAAAGGCGGGCCTTTGGACACGCTGCTACAGTCTATGCACGGCCTCTTTGAACATGCTGCCCCGCACCTCGTAGGACGGGAACATATCCCAGCTGGCACAGGCCGGCGAAAGCAGAACCACGTCGCCCGGCTCCGCCATGCGGCTGGCCTCGCGCACGGCCTCCTCCATCGACGCAGCGAATACGCACATCGACACGCCGGCTCGGGCAAGCACATCCCTCAGCTTCTCCTTGGTCTCTCCGAGCAAGACTGCGGCTCGGACGCGCCCCGAGATATCCGGCAACAGCGGATCGAACGAAATTCCGCGGTCGAGGCCGCCCGCAATCCACACGATGCCCCGCTCAAACGACCGGAGCGCCTGTCGCGCGGCGTCCGGATTCGTCGCCTTCGAATCGTTGTAATATCGCACACCCGATACCTCGCGCACAAACTCGAGCCGGTGCTCGACACCCTGGAACGTCGCAAGCACGCGGGCGACAGCTTCCACGGACGCTCCGGCCGCGAGCGCCATCGCCGCTGCCGCCGCCGCGTTTTGCAGATTGTGCCGGCCCGGTAAGGCCACTTGCTCTACCGGCAGAATGGGGCTTCGCTCCCGTCCGGTTACGGCGACCAACGTCCCGTCGATCACGCCCACGCCTTCGTCAAAGGGTGCGCCCTCTAGGCTGAATCCACGCACGCGGGCCGCCAGATTGCCCGCTCTATCCCGCACGAGCTCCTGATCCCAGTTGAGAATCGCGACATCGTCTGGGGTCTGATTCGCAAACAGCTTCCACTTCGCCTGCTGGTACGCCTCATAGGTGCCGTGATAGTCCAGGTGAGCGGGATAGAAATTCAGCAGCGCACCGCCCCGCGGGTGGAACGTGTGCGTGCCGTCCAGCTGAAAGCTCGATACCTCGAGGACCAACAGATCACCCGGCTGATCCACCACGTCGCAAACCGGCGTGCCGATGTTGCCCGCGACCACCGGCCGATATCCTGACGCCTCAAGCATCGCGCCCACCAGCGTCGTAGTGGTGGTCTTGCCGTTGGAGCCCGTGATGGCGTAGATGGGTCTAGTCTCGAACCATGAGGCAATCTCGACGTCCGTCACCATCACGTGCGAAGCCTTGAGCAGCTCGGCAATGAAGGGCTGATGATACGGAATGCCAGGGCTTTTCGCCACGAACTGCCACGGATGCGTGACCAGCGTATCCGGATGGCCGCCGAGCACGAAATCCACGCCAAGCGCGGCGAGTGGCGCGATGGCCGGATCGGATAGGTCGAGCGCCCGCTCGTCCGTCGCGGTCACGCGAAAGCCGCGCCGAGCGAGGAACGCGGCGACGGCGGTCCCGCTTTTGCCGAGCCCCACCACGAGCACCTCGCCCGGCGCATTCAACCAGGTTTCCAGTGTAACAAGCTTCACTTCGTCCGCCCCCTCAATGCGACACCATCGCGAGCGTGCCAAAGGCGCAGATGAACGACGCGAGCCAGAAGAGGATGACGACCTCCCACTCCGACCAGCCGCCGAGCTCGAAATGGTGATGCAGCGGGCTCATGCGAAAGACGCGCCGTCCAAACATCTGATACGAAAACACCTGAATGATGACGGACAGAGCCTCGATAACGAACACAAGGCCGAACAGGATGAGTGTCAATTCGCTGTGCGTCAGGACGGCGGCCATGGCGAGCCCCCCGCCGATGGCAAGCGACCCCGTGTCGCCCATGAACACTTTCGCCGGATGTCGGTTGAACACGAGAAACGCGGCGAGCGCCCCTACCATGGCTGCACAGTACAGGGCCACATCGTAGCTCGTGTGCCAATAGGCGTACACCGCATACGCCGCAAACACCATGATGGCCGAGCCCGACAACAGCCCGTCCAGTCCGTCCGTGAGGTTGACCGCGTTGGTCGTGCCCACCAACACCAGCATCAGAAACAGGATGTACAAGAAGCCGAGGCGAATCGCGGCGTCCGTGAAAGGGATATGCACGGACAGCGCCTCCTGCCCCTGCTCCCGATACAAGAGAAGGAACAACATGACTGTCAGCAGGGACTGAAACACCACTTTCTGCTTGGCTGTAAGCCCCAGGTTTCGCTTCTTTACAATTTTAATCAGATCGTCCGCGAAACCAATCAGCCCGAACCCCACCGTGGCGACAAGCATCATGACCGTGTCCAGGCTGCCGAACGCAAATCGGAGGGTCGTCAGCACCACCGCAGCGAGGATGATCACGCCGCCCATCGTGGGCGTGCCGGCCTTCGACTGATGGTGCTTGGGCCCCTCTTCGCGAATCGACTGGCCAAACTTGAGGCGGTGCAAGAGCGGAATGGCGATGGGCCCCAAGAGCACGCCGATCACGAATGCCGCGAGCGCCGTCAGCAAGAGCGCCTGAATGTCCAACGGAAACGCCCCCTAGTTCCGCCCGTACCGCGCGCGTATGGCTCGGCGGGCTTCTTCGCGATCGTCAAAATGGCGCTTCTCCGCGCCGATGATCTGGTAGTCCTCGTGTCCCTTACCCGCGATCACGACGACGTCTCCAGGCTCCGCTTCCGAGATGGCCATCTCAATGGCGCGCCGGCGATCCACCTCTTCCCGCACCTTGTGCTCTTGCGCCGCATGGACGCCAGCGCGCATGTCCGCGAGGATGGCGAAGGGATCCTCGCTCCGCGGGTTGTCACTCGTGAAGATGGCCCGGTCCGCCAGTCTCACTGCCACCTCCGCCATCTTGGGGCGCTTGGTGCGGTCGCGATCGCCGCCACAGCCCACCACCACGAGGACGCGCGCAGGTGCGAACTCGCGAACCGCCGCGAGCACGTTCTCGAGCCCGTCCGGCGTGTGCGCGTAATCCACAAACACCGAGAACGGCTGGCCCTCGTCGATACGCTCCATCCGGCCGGGCACGCTCGGATACGAGCGAATGCCGTCCCGGATTTCTGTCGGCGTGAGCCCTTCCACGAGGGCGATGGCGACCGCCGCCAGCGTGTTGTAGACGTTAAATCGGCCGATGAGCGGCGTTTCAATCTCGAACGCGCCTGCGGGGGAATCTACCCAGAAGCGCGCGCCACTTGCCGAAAGCCGCACGTCCCGAGCCTTGACGTCCGCAGAGCGCTCCATCCCGTAGGTGAGGATCGGCGCAGCGGAGGCCTCCGCCATCACCCAAGACCAGGGATCGTCCGCATTGAGGACCGCGTAGACGGAACGGGCCGGATCATCCCCCGCGCCATTGCCGAGCCGAGAGAACAGGAGCGCCTTCGCCGCTGCATACCGTTCCATGGTACCGTGAAAATCGAGGTGATCTTGTGTCAAGTTCGTGAACGCGGCGCAGGCGAACGACACCCCCGCCGCCCGCCGCTCCACGAGCGCGTGCGACGACACCTCCATCACTGCGTGTGTCGCGCCTTCGTCCGCGAACCGACGAAGCCATCGATGGACCTCCACGGCCTCAGGCGTCGTGTTGGGAAGCGGCCAAGAGGCTTGACCCAGTTTGGCACCGACCGTCCCAATGAGTCCAGCTCTTCTCCCTGAGGTATCGAGCAAGTGACGCACGATGTGCGTCACGGTGGTTTTGCCGTTGGTGCCCGTGACTCCAATCACCCGGAGCTCGCGCGACGGGCTTCCAAACAGCCTGTCCGCGACCAGCGCGCTCCAATGGCGCGTATCCGGCACCACCACCTGAGGAATGGATGCAGGCAAGTCGGCCACGGGCTCTTCCACCATCACCGCCACGGCACCGCGCTCCACAGCCTGCCGGGCAAACCGGTGTCCGTCCACCGTGTGGCCGCGCACCGCCACAAACAGGCTGCCGGGTTCGACGTCCCGCGAGTCAGTGGTGATGTTCACGACGTCAGGGTTCTCCCCGTTGGTGACTTGAAAATTTACGAAAGGCTGAAACAGCTGTCTCAGTCGCAAAGCGCCTTCCTCCCAACCTCCGGCGTGCCATCGCAAATCTAGGTCAGCCGTCACCCGATGTCAACCTCCGAGCGCGAAGGTCGCCACCTGGTTCCCGGATGGCGCCCTCTGACCGCGGTAGAGGCGGATGGTCGATCCCGGTTCCACCTGCGCGCCCCCTGCCGGCGCCTGCGCGATGATCACGTCCCCCTGCCCAAGCACCTGCACCCTCAGGTTCGCGGAATTCTGCAACGCCAGGTTCTGGGCCTCCTTCATGGTGAGCCCCACAAAGTTCGGGACCGTCACCGGCGGCACCTCGGGGTACCGGTACTTCTTCTTGAGTCCCTGTGTCTGCGGGGGCACGCCGAGCTCGCGCAGCCCATCGTCCAAAATGTTTCCGACAATCGGCGCGACAATGACGCCGCCAAACACGATCCCGTGCTCCGGATGCGGGTTGTCAATGGCGACGTAAGCGACCAGGGCCGGATCGTTGGCTGGCGCCATGCCTATGAAGGAAACAATGTAGTGCCCCGGCTCGTACCGCCCGTTCTTCGCCACCTGTGCCGTACCGGTCTTCCCGGCGATCCGGTAACCGTCGCGGTACGCCCGGGTACCGCTCCCGTTCGCCACCACGCTCTCCAGGGCAGCGCGCACCTCCGCGGCCACCTGGGGGGAAATGACCTGGCGCACCACGGTCGGCTTCGTCACGGAGAGCACGCGGCCCGTATCCGGGTCGATGATTTCGGACACGAGATAAGGCTTCATCAGCTTGCCGCCGTTCGCCACGGCGCCCACAGCCATCACCTGCTGAATGGGCGTGACCGACACGCCCTGGCCGAAGGCGGTGGTGGCCAACTCCAGCGGGCCAACTTGATTCAACTTGAACAGGATCCCGTTTCCTTCTCCGGGAAGATCGATCCCGGTCTTTTGCCCAAATCCAAATGCGCGGATGTACGAGAACAGTGCTTCCTTGCCCAAACGCTCGCCGAGGGCGATGAACCCAGGGTTGCACGAGTTTTCCACCACGTTTAAAAACGACTCGGAGCCATGACCGCCCGCCTTCCAGCAGCGAATGCGGTGCCCGGCGACTTCGTAGTAGCCGGGATCGTAGAATCGATCGTTCAAGTTCACCTTGTCTTCCTGTAGCGCCGCGGCCAGCGTCACAATCTTGAAGGTGGATCCCGGCTCGAAGGTCTGCCAGATGGCCAGGTTGCGGTTGTAGGTCGACGGATCGGCTGAACGCCAGTCCGCGGGATTGAACGTGGGATAGTTCGCCATGGCGAGGATGGCGCCCGTCTTTGGGTTCTCGACTATCGCGGTGACAGAATCCGGATGATACTCCGCCACCGCCTGCTCGATCTCTCGCTCAACGAACTGCTGAATCTGGAGGTTCAGGGTGGTCTTGATGTCGTCGCCGTCCGTCGGCTCGACCACCGACTGACCCTCGCCCGGAATCAGTTCACCGTTCGCCTTCGCGTAAAACGTGATGCCTCCCTTTTTGCCGCTCAGGACACCGTTGTACTGCTTTTCGAGCCCTGTGAGTCCGACGTTGTCATAGCCCGTGATGCCGAGCACCTGCGCCGCGAGCGATCCGTACGGATAGGCTCGCTTGCCGTCCTCCGTCAGGTAGATGCCAGGCAACTCCAATTTGCGGACGGCGTTCGCCTGCTCCTCCGACATCTGGCGCCCTCCAGGGCGGATATAGACCATGAGCTCCCGCTGGGAAATCTGCCGCAGCACGCTGTCCACGCTCATATGAAGGATAGGTGCCAGCTTGGCGGCCGTGCCCGCTTTGTCCTTGATCTGGCTTGGCACGGCCACGATGGTGGGCGCACTCGCCGTGTACGTCAGCGGCTGCCCGTTGCTCGCCAAGATGCTCCCGCGGATGCCGGACAGCGGCACAGTGCGATCCCACGACTGCTTGGCCAGGTTCGAGAGCCACGTCGCCTGCCAGCCCTGCACGTAGGCGAGCCGGCCTATGAGCGCGCCGATGGCCGCAAAGAGCCCAAAGAGAAGCATCACCAGCCGCCGCCTCATCAGTCCCGGAGTCACGCGCACAGACCTCGCCCCCAACGTCGCACAGCTTGTTCGCTGAGACTAGCCTATGCGCGCTCACCCGGAAATAGAAGGGCCGACACTTCGGTCAGCCCTTGGGAGATAACCGAATCTCGACGGTGTCGCCCGCCTTCACGCGTGCCCCCGGAGGAACGGACTGACTCACGACGTAGCCCGACCCCGACGTCGAGACGTCCAAACCCATCGCGGCGAGCAAGTTGGCCGCTTCCCGAAGCGTCAGGCCCGTCAAATCCGGCATGGTCAAGGTAGCCGACTCGTGATTGGCGAGCAACGCGTACAGCTTCGAGCCCCGCGGCACCTCCACGCCGGGCGCTGGCCATTGCCGCTCGATCACGCCGCTCGACCCGGCGAACATCCCTTGCAGCCCATCCTGTGCGAGCGCAGCCTCCGCCTCCGTCTGCGACATTCCGACCAGATTCGGCGTCTCCACGTACGACACCTGGCCCTGACCAGGCTCGGACTGAAGGGATTTCACGGCACCCGTCGGCGGAATGTGATAGTAGTTCAGGCACTCCTGCATGATGGCCCGCGCAATCGGAATGGCCACCGTGCTTCCCCACGCTTCGTCCGGCGCTACCTGCGGATCGTACACCGTGACGTACACCACAACCTTGGGGTCCTGTGCGGGCACGAACCCGATGAAGGAGGTCTCAAACTTGTTTTGGTAGTACGCGCCGGTCGCCGGATTCACAATTTGGGCCGTGCCCGTCTTGCCTGCTACCTCATAGCCTGGAATCGCGGCCCCCGTATCGATGCCATGCTTTGGATCGGAGACGTCGAGCACCATCGTGTCCCGAACCGCTTCGATGACGCTCTCCGGCAGAAATCCCTGCCGAATCACCGTCGGGCGATTCTCCCGAATCACCTTGCCCGAGGGCGAGATCACCTTGCTGATGATGTACGGCCGCATCAGCCGCCCACCGTTCGCAATCGCGTCCATGGCCATAATCTGTTGCATCGGCGTCACCGCGATTCCTTGTCCAAATCCCGCCGTCGCGAGCTCGAGTTCTCCCTGTTCAGACGGCGGAAACAGGATAGAGTTTGCCTCGTTGGGAAGGTCGATTCCGGTAGGCTGCGTGAAGCCAAATAGCTGTAGGTATTTGTTCAGGTTCGGCCATCCCAGGGCCATCGCAATCCGCGCAAAGCCCACGTTCGACGATTCTTCGAGCGCCTGCTGGTAGGTCAGCACGCCGAATCCCACGTAATTCCAGTCATGAATCGTGCGGCCGTCGATGGTGATTTGCCCCGACTGAAACGTGTCGTAGAGGTTGATGGAGTGTGTTGCCAGCGCAGCCGCAAGCACAAACGGCTTGAACGTGGATCCGGGCTCGAATGTGCTGGATACCGCCCAATTGGAAGAAAGCGCCTCGAGACTCGCCTTCCAGTATTGGTTGGGATTGAAGTTGGGCCAGCTGGACATGGCGAGAATGGCGCCGGTCTGCGGATTGGACACCACGATGGCGGCATGCTGCGGATGATATTTCTGCACGAGCGCGTCCATCTGGTCTTCGACGTAGCCCTGGATGGTGTCGTCGATGGTCAACTGAACGTTGTCACCGGCCCTAGGGGCTTTGACGATTTTCACGCTGCCCGGGATGGGCACGCCGGTCGGATCCTGCTCGTACGAAATGAGGCCGTTATGGCCGGCCAAGTAAGCATTCATCTCGAGTTCCACGCCGCTTTCGCCCACGCCCTTGACCACATATCCGATGGCGTTCGACGCGAAATCGCCGTACGGATACACGCGCAGTTCCGTTGGAGTGAACGTCACGCAGTTCGACCAGGCTGTGCGCCGGTCATCTGGTGCCCAGGCATGCGCGGCAAACGCCGCCTCGAGCTTCGACTTCACGATGGCCTCCACAGGCGTCGGCAACTGAATCCAGGCGGCTTGCTTCGACAAGAGCGCGGCGAGTTGGGACGCGTTGGTCCCCAAGATGGGCGCGAGAATCCGCGCGGCTTGGTCTGCGTACGGGCGAATGGGCTGGAGTTCGATGTCGACGTAATAGGCCGGGACATCGTAGGCGAGGCGATTGCCCTCTGCATCTAAGATGGCTCCACGAGGCGCCAGAAGAGGTTCCGTCACGTCGATGACCTTGTCCGCATCGTGCTTCAAGGTTCCGCCATACACCCGCTGCACGTCGTAAATGCGCCAGACCACGGCGCCGAGCGTCGCCACCATCGCCAACTGGAGCGCCCAGAGCCGCCGTTTCGGGCGTTTCCAGCTGCTTTGCCTGCCCGTTCGCCTGCTTCCTCGGTTCATGCCATCACTCGCCGTTCCCCTGCGTCGGAATCATCACCGGATTTTTGTAGACCATGTGCAACTTGTTGATGGCGACATCCAGAATATGCGCGGGCTGCTCGAGCTCCGACACCTGCATTTGAAGGTTGGCGTTGACCGCTTGCTGCGCGGCAATGGCCGCCTGGAGCTTCGCGTGCTCGTCGTTCAGCTCGTAGATCTCGGCCCCCTTGGCAGCGACCCACCATACGGCTCCGAAGCTGACGATACAGCACAACGCGAAGCTCACCCGGTTCCAGAGACGCCGGCGCGCGGCGCGCCGCTCCGCCTCTCGCGCATCCCGTTCACGCCCCGGCGTCGTGTGCCCCCACGCCTCGCGACGCGTGCGAAGTTCCTGTTGTACGGCAGACATGGTATTCATCGCTCCCCATGATCCAGCTTTTCGAAAGCGCGCAGCTTCGCCGATCGCGCGCGCGGATTGCGTTCCAACTCCTCGCTCGAAGGCGTCACGGGCTTTCGCAACACCATACGTCCTAAAGGTTTGCGGCCACATTGACACACCGGGAATTCCGGCGGACAAACGCAGCCCTGCGCCCACGTCTGAAACAGCCGCTTGACGGCTCGGTCCTCAAGCGAATGGAAGGTGATGACCGAAAGCCGTCCCCCGGGCCTCAAGATGCGAAAAGCCGCCTCTACGCCGCGCTCCAAGACGCCAAGTTCATCGTTCACCGCGATGCGGATGGCTTGGAAGGTACGACGCGCGGGATGCGGGCCGGCGCGCCGCGCGGCAGCCGGAATGGCACCCTTGACAATCTCGGCCAGCTCCGTCGTGGTCTCGATGGGCCTTTTCGACCTCGCCCGCGCGATGGCGCGCGCAATGGCCGTCGCAAACCTCTCCTCGCCGTACTCCCGGATGATGCGCGCTAGTTCCCGCTCATCCCACTCGTTGACGACCTCGCGCGCAGTGAGAGGCTGGCGCCGATCCATGCGCATGTCGAGCGGGCCTTCATGCCAGTAGCTGAACCCTCGCTCCGGGACATCAAACTGAGGTGACGATACGCCGAGATCGAACAGGACGCCGTCGACCGCCGTCACGCCAAGCGCCCGGAGGTGTTCCTCCATCTCGGCAAAATTCGCCTTGACCACTGTGAGGCGACCGGGAAACTTTTGCTTCAGCGATTTGGCGTGTTCGATGGCCGTTTCGTCTTGATCAAACGCCATCACGATGCCGTCGGGTGCGGAACGCTCGAGAAGGCGGGCGGTATGGCCTCCTCCTCCCAGCGTGGCATCCACGTAGACGCCGCCGGACCGTGGCCGCAGCGCTTCAACAGCCTCTTCCAACAACACCGTCTCGTGGGCAAATTCCAATCCCTCATCCCCCGCGATTCAGAACGAAAAGTCGACGAGGTTCTCCGCAATCTCCGCAAACGACCGCTCCGCGTCGCTCGAATAGTGTTCCCAGACTTCTGTGTTCCAAATTTCGACTCGATTCGACACCCCGATCAGCGTGCACTCCTTCTCAAGCTTCGCGTACTCGCGCAGCTTCGGAGGCAGGAGAATGCGGCCTTGCTTGTCGACCTCGCACTCGGACGCGCCCGAAAAGAAGAAGCGCACGAAGGCTCTCGCGTCCGATCGCGTCATGGGGAGAGACTTCAGCTTTTGTTCGAGCGCGCGCCACTCGTCGAGCGGATAGGCGAACAGGCACTGATCCAGGCCGCGGGTGACGATGAACGAATCCCCCAATCCATCCCGAAACTTTGCCGGGATGGTCAGCCGCCCTTTGCTGTCGAGGGAATGTTCGTACTCACCCATGAACAACGGCCTTCACCACCCGCTCGCGCGTGTCCCCCACTTTGCCCCACTTTCCACCACAATCATACCTGTTCGAGGTCGATTGCGGATCTCCTGCTACCTCTCTGGATTTTTTCACGCAAATGCGCATAAAGAGGCGACCGCGCGCATGGCGCGATCGCCTCATGCCTCACTCGAGTTCAGTTGTCGATGACGACGTCGAGCACAGGGCCCATCTGGGAGATGGAGCTCCAGGTCGGCAACTCGCCGAAAGCTTGCGTCCCGACCTCGCTCCAGAAGTTGAGCGGGCAAAGACGCCGCTCCTGTGGATATCCGTCTGGGAACAGACATCGCTCAATCTGGCGCATCTGCCGGATCTCGTCCTGGTGCCGCCGCTTCCACGCGCGCACCATGCGCCGCTCCAGATCCCGCCACGCGCGCTCCTCCATCCGCGCGTGCCGTTCGAAGATGGCGCGCACGTCCGGGCCCAGTTCGGCATACGAAGCCTGAAGGGTACCGAGCTTCGCGCGCACGCCTTCTATCCAGCCATCGATCTCGCGCCGAAGCGGCTCCGAGACGTCGGCGCGCATCCGGTTTCCGACGAGATCGCAGGGTTCGCGCAGTTCGTCGAGCGACAGCCCATGCTTGCGGATCAGCCGGGCCACGCTCGGGGGCACGAGGCGCATGCGCTGTCGCAGGATGAGCGGCGGCAGGCGCCGCCCGTGCGCGCGGAAGACGCCCCGCGAAAGCGGATAGTACGCGATCTCGCTCGGACCCCCGACGTAAGCCAAAGTCGGCAGCACCACATCCTGCACCACGGGCCTCAGGAGGACGTTGGCAGAGAACCCGGTGGGATCGAGATTTCCTCGCTCAAGCCATGCCGACAGCGCGCCGCGTTCGCCGTGGCCGCGCGCGACGAATCCCGGGCCGCCGGTTTCCAGCACGAACCGCTTGCCGTCGATCACGGCGAACACGGTCGAATGCCGCGGGTCTCGAACGACCTCGGGAACGAAACCTGCCCGTTCGACTTCCGCGTACACCTCGTCGAGCCGCCGCTGCACCTCGTCCACGCTCTCCAGCGTGCGGCGGAACACGGGCCAGGCGAGGCGGCGGATGGGGGGCAGACACGGATCGAAGAACACGAGGCCGTATTCGGCAAGAAGCTTCGCCATGATCCTCGCAAACCACATCGCGAGGGAATCCCCGTCGTGCCACGCGGACCAGACGGCGTGAAGCGCCTCGAGCTTGTGACTCGCTTCCGCGAGCCGTGCGTCGGCCTGGTTCAGCGCGCTTCGCACATCGCGAGCCGTCAGCGCCTCGCAGTACATCATTTGGTGCGGCTCGAATCGGTGCGGAAGCTGAATGCGCGCCACTTCGCCCAGCCGATCCACCACATGGGCGTGGTTGACCTCCTCGGCGTCGTGGTCCTCCGAGGCAATCCAGAACACCGGCACCACGGGGCGCTCGAGGCGGCGTTCGAGCTCGCGTGCGACGCCGATGGCAGTCAGCGCTTTGGCGAGGCTGTAAATGGGGCCGGTAAACAAGCCCGCTTGCTGCCCCGTGACCACGGCCACCGCCTCGGCCTGTGCCAGGCGATCCAGCGCTCGGTTCTGGGCCGCGGATGCCCCAATCTGATGGTGAAACGAGCGCAACGCCTTGACCAGTGACGCGCGCGTGTCATCCGCGTAGGTCCGCAGGACATCCTCGGCGCGCGCGCGATAGGTCGCGAGATCGCGGGGATCTTGGTCGTCGTAGAGATGATGGACGCGATCAAAGGAGAACAAATGGGCGTCGGCTAGTGGATTTCCGGTCGGCGCCTCGTATACCGTACACTTCAAGGAGAACTCGCCCCTTTGCTCCACCCAAAATGGCCACACTCATCATAACAACCGGGGCTAGGGATGTAAAACCGTAAGGAGTTGAGAAAACCTCATGGCGAGAAGGGAGCTTTCGGAACGAGTAGCCATCGTGTCGGGCGCTTCGGGTGGGATTGGGCGCGCCATCGCGGTCGAGCTGGCAACCCAAGGCGCGAAGGTGGTTTGCGGATATTTCAGGGGAAGGGAACGCGCGGAACGAACCGTGGCGCAGTGCGCGGCGCTTGGCGCGGAGGCGCTCGCGGTTCAAGCCGATCTGTCGAACGAAACGGGCGCCGAAGCGCTTGTGACTGCAGCGACGCAACTTGGCACACCGACGCTGGTCGTTCACGCCGCGGGCAGGGACCTGCGGTCACTGGCGCACGAGATGTCTTCCGCGGCGTGGCGCCAAGTCATCGATGAGCACCTCTCTTCCGCGTTCTACCTTGCGCGAGCCGCATTCCCGCATCTGCGGCGGTCTCGCCAGGCGGCGTGCGTCTTCGTGTCGTCCGTCTACGCGCTCCACGGCGCAGCCATGGAAGCGGCGTACGCAGCTGCCAAGGGCGGCGTGATCGCCTGGATGAAGTCACTGGCGCGCGAGTGGGCGTCCATTCCCGTGCGCGTCAACGCGGTCGCGCCGGGCCCCATTGAAACGAGGATGCTCCATCACCTGGACGCCGAGGAGCACGAAGCGCTCCGAGGAGAAATTCCGCTTGGGCGAATCGGGCGACCCGAAGACGTGGCCGCGGCCGCCTCGTTTCTCTTGAGCCCGCGGGCTTCCTACATCACGGGTCAGATTCTCAGGGTCGACGGAGGCTGGATGAGCTAGGCTCAGGCCGTTTTTGAATAGGCTCAAGCTGTACGCCAAAGCGGCGCACATGTATCTGAACGTCAACCTGAATCTTGGCGGTTTTGAGCCTTTCCTCCCAAGGAAATGCCGCGAATTGTTGATAGGTCATGAACTGACTGCGGATGGCCTTCGAGACGGGTATGACATCCGCCTGGTCATCGACGAGGAGCCGCTTCAACAGCCTTTCCATGCGCTCCGACACCTGCTGGTCGAGCTCGGACTCGAGCTTCTGCCGTGCGGCCGGATCGGCGTAATTGCGCGTCGACGAGATGTTGATCACGTCCGCGTCCACCGGCACATGCGCGGTGATGATCATCGGATTGGAGAGCTTCACCTGGTATTCTGCCGGCCGCTCCTTGTGCAGTTCCAAACCGATGTCGCGCGACGGGTCCTCGGGATCTTGCAGCGTCAGCGTCGCGTGGTGCACCCCGCCCTGCAGAAGGCGCAGGTAGAGGCAGTCCTTTCCCGTCACCTCGTCCACCATGCGGTCCTCGCGGAAGATCGCCGCGCCCATCCAGTCGACGGGATTGCCACCTTCTCGGCGCACCTCGCCGGCGCGATACGACAACCCGGGCGTATCAGGCATTTCGCCCTTTTCGACGTTCTGATTGACGGCGAATATCGGCGCCATGGCGTCCTCGTGCGGATTCTCCATGCCGTCAATCAGATATTGGATAGGGCACACCGGTGCAGTCCCAGTCCGCTGAGAGACCAGGGCTACGCCGTCTGCAATGCGGGTGATGGCTGAATCGAGCATGGGTTGGAAGGCTTTCATCGACTCGCTGGCCTTGCCCTTGGACACGGACACCGGTACGGTCCGCCGGAACTCTCGATAGCGCGTCAGCGCCTCGATGTAAGGCTCCACGCCCTCTTTCGCCAGGTCTTCCCCGAACACGATGAGCGACAGGTGCGAGAACGTGATGGAACGCTCCACGGACCCGTTGGCAATCATCATCGCTTCGGGGATACTCCGCGCGCGCACCGTGATGGGCTCCTTGCCCGCCAGCGGCTGAGCACCCGAACGCGAACTTGCCCCAGTCGGATTGACCGGCTGCGCAATCCGAAACGTGCAGTCGATGAGGCCACCGGGGGCTTTGTCGATGCCAAGCACGCTCACGAACGCCTGTTGCTCTAATTCCTGGCGATCATAACAGCCCGTCGTGGCCAACGGCGCAAAGAGTGCCACGCCGAGCGTGAGCCACCGGGACGCGGCGCGTGGCCACCGGAACGTAAACCGCATGCCTCTCACCATCCTCGCTCGTAGGATGGCTCGTGGATGGACATGCCATGCGCACCTAAGGCCATGTGACGGCTCCTCAGGGATCCAAAAGGAGCAAGCCTACTCAGCCTGCTCCATGCGCTCACCGGTCGTAATCCGCTCCAGGTTGCCGTATTCATCAATTCGGTACATAAACCCTTCGGCGAACTTCGGACCAATGAGATCATCGTCCAGGAGAGCCGCTTTGCGCGCCCGCTCCATGATTTCCATGAGCGCCTTGTAATCGCGGGTGATGGCATCGTGCGTGGACTTCAGTTCACGCAATTCCTCAGAGACCCGCTTGTAGTCCACCTCGAGCGCCTCGTATTTCGCCTTCCACTCATTCAGTTGCCGTTCCGCGCTGCGCCATCGCGATGCCCACTCCTGCGCGGTGTTCTTCTCCTGGCGCAAGAACCGAAGCACCTGCGCCCATGTCATGAGCGTCGCTGTCGGGTGATCGGCATCGCCACCCTCCAGTTGCGCCTGCACGCGCTGCGACTTGTTTTTCTTGCGCTCCTCCTTGGCGAGTTCAATGCGGTAACGCTGTTGCTTGCGCACACAGGCGTTCCAGCGGAACCCGCACGCGGCCGCCGTTCTCCCGAGCCGCCTCGCCGCTTCGTTGAACCCCGCCAGCTGTGTGCTACCTTGCTTGATGTGTTTCAGGACGATCTCCGCTAGAATCTCGTCGTCCTCAGTCGTCCACGCGTCTTGGCGCATCGCCCTGTCCTTCTGTCTCGTCTCGCTCATCGCGTCTCACCGGCCTTTCAAAACGATGGTCGTCAGTCGGGATTATTCCGACGCTACCATTTGTTATTCCCACCGGTGAGGAGACTTAAACCAAAGGCCGGACATGAAACCGCTACGGTTCGGCTCGATGGGTCGAGCGAATCCTGCGCCACCCGCGACGCCGGTAGATGTATGGCGATTTCGCACCTACGTATTCGATCACGACGCGCGGCGGATGATCGAAGAGCGGCTTGCGGCGGACAGCCCGCCAGGCCAGACGACCTAGATACAGCGCCCGCGTGAGGCGGGACGCGTTCCACAACGCGTAGGCGGTGGACGCCACTCGGAACAGTCGAAACGCGAGCCGAAGCCATCGCATCGAAACCCCTCCACGATCCAACGATTCACCGATAGGTTGCGCCCGCGTCCCATGCTTCATCCGCCTTCACCAGCTTCTCCTCGCGCGAAGCGACCGCTTCCGCAATGAGACGCTCCACGTCCATACGAGCCTCCGCTCGCTCCAGGTCGCTTAGCTTCGGATTCGTCTTCGGATGCTTCGGCGCAAAAAGCGAACAGCAGTCGTCAAACGGGAGAATCGAGATCTCATACGTCCCCATCCGCTTGGCGAGTTCAATGATCTCGAGCTTGTCCTCCGCGATGAGTGGCCGTAGGATGGTGTGATCCGTGGCGCGATCGACCGCGTTCAGCGCGGAAAGCGTTTGGCTCGCGACTTGTCCGAGGCTGTCGCCCGTCACCAGCGCGCCGGCCCCGACTTCGTCCGCGATTCGCGATGCCGCGCGCACCATCATGCGTCGAAGCAGGATGGTCCTGAGCCCCTCGGGCGCGGAACGCTGGATTTCCGACTGAATCGCCGTGACCGACACCAAATGGAGCTTCATGGGCCCGCCCCACCTCGTGAGGATGGAAGCGAGATCCTCCACCTTTTGCTGAGCTCGCTCGCTGGTAAAGGGGAAACTGTGAAAGTGAACGAGCTCGAGCGCCAGACCTCGTTTCATGGCCTTCCAAGCCGCGACGGGGCTGTCGATGCCCCCGGAGAGCAATACCAGTCCTTTGCCACTCATGCCGACCGGAAAACCGCCAAGCCCAGGCACGCGGCTGGGATACAGGTACGCGGCGGACTTGCGAATGTCGACTTCGATCACCACGTCCGGATGGTGAACATCCACGCGAATGTGCGGCAAGGCGCGCAGGATAGCAGCCCCGACGGCCTTTTGAAGCGCCGGGCTGTCGAGTGGAAACCCTTTGAATCCCCGGCGAGCCTCCACCTTGAACGTCGACTTGTCCATGAGCTCGCGCTTGGCCACCTCGACGGCGGTCTGCTGAATGGCCTCCAGATCGAGCGGCGCGACAGCGACGGGCGAGATGGACGAGATGCCGAACACCTGCTGCAGCTTTTGCAGCGTCGCATCGACGGGGGCCCCGTTTAGCTGAACCACGATGCGCTGCTGGCTGCGCGTCACCTTTACGTCCGGCCATGGGGACAGCGCGCGCCGCACGTTGCGCTCCAAAAGCTGTTCCATCTCGGCACGGTTTGCACCTTTCGTCGTCAATTCGCCGTACCGAATCAAGAGATGATCGTATAACAAGATCCGTTCCTCCTACCGAATGCCTAGCGCTTGTTTGACCCAGGCCGTCCGCTCGCGGACGACTTCGATGGCTTGTTCAATCTCCGACATTCGAGTGCCAGGATGCCACGAGAACCGAATTGCCGCAAGTGCCAACTCAGGTGGGATGCCCATGGCTGTCAAAACGCGGCTGGGCTCGCGCCCGTGTTTACCGCTCGAACAGGCGCTTCCCGCGGAGATGTACAGGCCTTTTTCCTCGAAGGCATGGACCAGGATTTCACCCCGAGCGCCGGGCAACGCCGCGCACAAGATGTACGGCGAGTGGTGTTCGGGCTGGATGACCACGTAGCCGAGCTCCTCGAGGCCACGCGCAAGGCGCGCCCTCTTCTCCTCTGCGTTCACATCGTTGTCCATGTCGCGTACCGCATGAGAGGCAGCTTCCCCGAATGACAGCGCCCCGAGCACGTTTTCCGTGCCCGACCGCAGGCCGAATTCCTGGCCGCCGCCCACCACATGTGGCTTCAGCCGAAGGCTTGGATGGACATAGAGCGCGCCGATGCCTTTCAACGCCCCTAGTTTGTGCCCCGAAGCGGCATACAGGTGGATGCGAGCGCGAGCGAGCGAAACGGGAATTTTCCCAAGCGCCTGGGTTCCGTCGACGTGAAACACCGCTTTGGGATGCGCATTCAGCCCCTCGGCAATCCGCTCCACGGGCAACACAGCCCCTGTCTCGTTGTTCACATGCATCACGGAGACCAGAATCGTGTCGTCCCGAACGTGGCGCAACACGTCTTCCGCGGACACATCGCCGTGATGATCTGGATGCACGTAGGACACTTCGAAACCCTCTCGCTCAAGCTCCGCCATCGCCTCGCGGACCGCCGGATGTTCGATAGCCGTAGTTACGACGTGGCGTCCGCGCTGGGCGTAAGCGCGCGCGACTCCGTAGATAGCGAGGTTGTTGGCCTCCGTGCCCCCGCCTGTAAAGACAAGGCGGCCGTCTCGTGCACCGAGGCTCTGCATGACTTGGTCCCGCGCGCGCCGAAGGGCGCGCTCTGCGTGCATGCCCATGCGGTGAAGCGAGGACGGATTCCCAAAGATGTCCAACCATTCAGTGATCCGTTCCCGCACCTCGGGGCGCACCGGCGCCGTCGCCGCGTAATCGAAGTACAACTCCTCCGCCACCTTCACTCCCCCCGAAGTCAGACGGCCGAGGCACCGACGCGCCTCGGCCGTGAGCGGATTTCGTGTCAGCGGTAAATGACTTCGTCAATCAATCCGTACGCCTTTGCTTCCTCCGCCGACATGAAATTGTCGCGGTCTGTATCCTGCGCGACCCGCTCGAGCGGTTGTCCCGTTCGCTCTGCCAGAATACGGTTGAGACGTTCCCGCGTCTTCAGGATGTGCCGAGCATGGATTTCGATATCCGAAGCCTGACCCCGCGCGCCCCCGAGCGGTTGATGGATCATCACTTCAGAATTCGGAAGGGCATACCGCTTGCCCTTTGCACCCGCTGCCAGGAGCACCGCCGCCATGCTCGCGGCCATGCCCACACACATGGTGCTCACGTCGGGCTTAATGTGCTGCATGGTGTCATATATCGCGAGGCCTGCCGACACCGATCCTCCCGGACTATTGATGTACATCTGGATGTCTTTGTCTGGATCATCCGCGGCCAAAAACAGCAGTTGCGCCACGACCGCGTTCGCGACGTCGTCGTCGATAGGCGTACCTAAGAAGATGATCCGATCCTTCAGCAGGCGCGAGTAAATGTCATAGCTGCGCTCTCCTCGCGACGTCTGCTCGATCACGTACGGGATGAGACTCATGCGCTCAAGCCTCCTTTTCGTCTACGGTACTACAATAACCATTATGACACGCCCTTGCCATTTCATCAAGGTTAGTCAAAGTCAATTACATTTCCAGCGCAGGCGTTCGCTTTCGGCATGCCAAGCCACCATGCGCGGGATACTGTGGGTATTCCCGTGAGAGGAGGATGGTCATGCAGCGCAATCTACATCCTGTGGATCGCTACCTGCGCCTGGCCGCCGGGGTCGCGAGTTTGTCTTCAGCCGTCTATGGCCGCCGCCAATCCGCACCCACGCGAGCCCTGCTCGCAGGGTTCGGCGCGATGAAAATTGCGGAAGCCATCACGGGCTTCTGTCCAATGAAGGCATCGGTGGAACGCGTAGTCAAGCCCTCGAATCCGGCCGAGGCGACTCGCAGGTGGATGGGAAAGATCTCGACGACTGCAGAGAACACTTCGAAGCAGGTTGCCCAAAAAGCGCAAGATATGGAAGCTCAAGCGGCCGATCGCGTCCGCGCAAAGTCGGACACCCCGATCCCGGACGAAGTGGCGGAATTCCTTGTGGAAGAAAGCAAGCGGGAGCCGAGCGATGAGGATAACGCCTGACCGCCGAAGATCATGCCTCACATGGGAGAAGACAGCCATCGCGCAGGATGGCTGTCTTCTGGTCCGTGCATACGAGCGTTCTTCTTCACTCCGCGCGCGCCCGCTGCGCCACATCTCGTTGAGGAAGGAACCGGACGCCGTACTTTCCATTGCGCAGACGATACACCTCGACCTGGGTCGGACGGGCGGAGCGTCGAATTCGCTCGTCCGCTTCAACCCACATGACGGCACAATACGCTTCGAATTTGGTATCATATACGCCCGCGAAGTACACCCAATCGCCCATGCGCCTTCCCTCCCCTGCACGTAGTATGAGGCTTAGCCGATCCCTAGACGCAGGGAATCGATGTGACGCATGGGAAAATGGCGTTCACCTCATTTTCTTTCGCCGGGTCATTTGCTACAATATTTGCACCACTTCGGTGGTGGCGAAGCGCCGGTCGGTGTACGACCTACGGATCGCCTTTGCGTTGAAACTTGTCCATCAGAACGAGCGCGGTCGCGTGATACCAGGCGTATGATCCGTCAGGAGGAAACTCCGGCAAAGGAGTGAACGCGCGATGATGACGAAGGATGACATCCTGTTGCTCAAGACCAAGCTGCTCCCGCCCGGAGCAGAGGCCGTCATCGACTTTCTCGCTGCTCGCCATAGCCAACTGGAGTCGACGAACATCGTCTTGGAGAACGTGCCGCTTCTCATCATTGGGCGCCACGGCATGATCGCCCGATTGCCGCTGAATGGCCGCATTAAAAAGGTGAGCCAGGCGGAAGAGATCCTGCCCGCTCTCCAGGCGTACTTCAACAGCGCGTCCTCGACCGACAAGCTGTTTGTCTTCATCAATCTACCGGAACTTCCGATTCCGCCGGAAGTGCAACAAGTCCTGTCTGAAGTCGAGGCGCGAGCGATGCGCCGCGAAGAGATCCGAATGAAGATCGACCGCGCGCTCGACGAGCGGAATCGGGAAGCCTTTCACCGTGCAGTCAAGGAACTCGAAGAGCTGATGCGCGAAGAGGATTCGACCGTAGGTCCGGCGCCGAGCGCCACGTAGGCGTATAGAGGAGCTTCGCCCCGGTAACGCTGCGGATGAGAGGTGATGAGATGGACCGAGGAGCGCTCTGGGAAAAAGCGACGGAACTCGCCCGTCTCATCGCCGATTCCGAGCAGGCGCGGCGCTACCGGGACGCGAAGGCCCGACTCGACGACTCGCTGGAAGCTCAGTCGTTGCTCCGCCGTTTCCGAGAACTCCAGGAGGCGGTTGCCGAATTTCAGGCGCGCCGCGTTCCGCCGATGCATTATCGGCACGTGATCGAAGAGGCGGATCGTCTGCTGGCGGACATGCGGCAAATCCCGGAGATTGCGTCATTCGAAGAGGCCGAGCGAGACCTCAACCAGTTGCTCGACGATATCTCCAGCCGACTGCAGCGAGGGTTGTCGTCGCCGCCGAATCCGTGAGCGCCGTCGGACGCGTTGACACCGTGGACACATGGTGTTATGTTGTTGCAAGCATGGCGCAGGCCAAATCTGGATTGCGGATGGGAATGAGACGGAATGGCTCATGACGAGTTTTTCGATCACGAGGACGAGGTCATCGTCCTGGAGGACGAAAACGGCGAAGAGCATCAGTTCGTGCTGGGCGAAGTCCTGACCGTCGACAACAAGGACTACGCAGTGTTGTTGCCACTCGACGACTCCATGGAAGAAGGCGTCATTTTCCGCATCGACGGGGAAGATGGCGAGCAAATGGTTTTGTCTGAGATTGAGGACGACGAAGAATGGCAGCGAGTCGTCGATGCCTACAACGACGAACTGTTCGACGACAGCGAAGAAGAGGAAGAAGAAGATTGAGGTTTTCCCTCCCGCATGCCGTTTCGTGGTGTGAAACACCGCGAAGCGGCTTTTTTCATTCCCCGCCTTCGAGCCATTCGGCCTGAACTGTGCAGAGATTCTCCCAAGAAATCAGGGGCATAAATTGCGTCGAATTTCGAATATATAGGCATTGACGCCGGTTGGAGATTGTCTTTTCGAGCAACTTATTCTATCATGGAATCGAACCATTCAAGCTGCCGCCGTGATCGGCGCGGCCAGAGAAAGGAGCCAGAGTATGACCCCAAATGATCTCGACGCACTACTCCGTGAAACGCGCACCTTTGCCCCGCCTGAAGAATTTCGCCGCCAAGCGAATTACCATGATGAAAGCATTTACGAGGAAGCCGCTCGTGATCCGGAAGGTTACTGGGCGAAACAAGCCGAACATATCACTTGGTTCCATGAATTTGAAAGCGTTTGCAGGTGGGACCCGCCGCACGCACAATGGTTCATCGGCGGCAAGTTGAACGCCGCGTATAACTGCGTGGATCGTCACA
Source organism: Alicyclobacillus acidocaldarius subsp. acidocaldarius Tc-4-1 (assembly GCF_000219875.1). NCBI lineage: Bacteria > Bacillati > Bacillota > Bacilli > Caryophanales > Alicyclobacillaceae > Alicyclobacillus > Alicyclobacillus acidocaldarius. Next base: position 1,169,578 of record NC_017167.1, on the reverse strand, counting down.
CCCTCACGCACCGCAAAAATAAGGCGGCTATCATCTGGGAAGGTGAACCTGGCGACAGCCGCGTCCTCACGTACGACATGCTGCGCCATGAAGTGGATAAGGCCGCGCACATGCTCAGCCAGCTCGGGGTCAAAAAGGGAGACCGCGTCACCATCTACCTGCCCATGGTGCCCGAGCTTCCCATTGCGATGCTCGCGTGCGCCAAGATCGGTGCCATGCATTCCGTCGTGTTTGGAGGCTTTTCCGCCCAATCCTTAAAAGATCGCATCCTGGACGCAGGGAGTAAAGTGCTCATCACGGCGGATGGCGGCTGGCGCCGAGGCAAGGTCATTCCGCTCAAGCAAAACGCCGACGAAGCCGTCGAAGGAACCCCCATTGAGAAAGTGGTGGTTGTCAAACGGATTGGCGACGCGGCGCAAGCGAGCATGAATCCGACCCGGGACATCTGGTGGCATGAAGCCATGGAGAACGCGCCGACCAAGCCGTTCCCGGCTGAGCCCATGGACGCGGAAGACTACCTCTTTCTGCTCTACACGTCAGGCACGACGGGCAAGCCGAAGGGCATCGTCCACAGCACAGGCGGATACCTGGTGGGCGTCAATACGTCCATGCGAACGGTGTTCGATCTCAAGGACGACGACGTGTTCTTCTGCACGGCCGACATCGGTTGGATTACCGGCCACACCTACATCGTGTACGGCCCGCTGTCGGCCGGCGCGACGGTGGTCATGTACGAGGGATCGCCCGATTATCCCGATCGCGACCGGTACTGGGCCATCGTGGAGAAGTACGGCGCGACCATCCTGTACACCGCGCCGACATCCATCCGCATGTTCATGAAGTGGGGTCCCCAGTACGTCGAAAAGCACGATCTCAGCACGCTGCGGCTGCTCGGTTCCGTCGGCGAGCCCATCAATCCAGAGGCGTGGATGTGGTACCACAAATATGTTGGGCAGGAGCGGTGCCCCATCGTGGACACCTGGTGGCAGACGGAGACCGGCTGTGCGATGATCGCGCCTCTACCCGGTATCATCACCACCAAGCCTGGCTCCGCCACCAAGCCTGTGCCTGGCATCTCCGTGGACATTCTCGACGACGACGGGAATCCGGTGCCAGCTGGTCATGGCGGAAATCTCGTCATCACCAAGCCGTGGCCGTCGATGCTGCGCACCGTCTGGGGTGACGACGAGCGCTTCCGGAAGACGTACTTCGGGAAGTTCGAAGGTATCTACCTGCCCGGAGACGGCGCATATCGAGATCAGGATGGCTACTACTGGATTGTCGGACGGTTGGACGACGTCATCAATGTCTCGGGTCACCGCATCGGCACTGCGGAAGTCGAGAGCGCCCTCGTGGCACATCCTGCCGTGGCAGAGGCAGCCGTGATCGGACGCGCCCACGAAGTCAAGGGGCAGGCCATCACTGCGTTCGTCATCCTCAAGGAGGGTCATACCGGTTCGGACGATCTCGTCGCGGAGCTGAAGCAGTTCGTCGTGGAGCAAATCGGCGCCATGGCGCGGCCCGAGGAAATCATCTTCACCGCAGATCTACCGAAGACGCGCAGCGGCAAGATCATGCGACGCTTGTTGCGCGACATCGCGGAGGGACGCGTGGTCGGCGACACCACCACCCTTGCCGATCCGGCCGTGGTGGAGCAACTGAAATCACAGTACAAGGATCAGGAATGATGGCGATGTGTGGCGTGCGCGGAATCCTGCGCCTGGAAGGAGGTGATCCGGCAGGCGCAGGACGCCCACTCATCATTTGCCGAGCCGTTGTCAACCCGTGAAAAGAGATGGAAAAGAGGGTGAAAGGAATGTCTGATCAGGTCAAAATCGCAGATCCTGGACCACTTGGCCTCGCCGGATTTGGCATCACCACGTGCATTTTGAGCCTCATCAACGCGGGCGTGGCGAGCGCCGGAGCGCTCGGCGTCGTCCTGGGGCTCGCCATCGCGTACGGCGGCACGGCGCAGTTCATCGCCGGACTCTGGGAATTCCGCAAGGGCAACACGTTCGGCGCCACTGCGTTCTGTTCGTATGGCGCCTTCTGGTGGGCGTTCTACCTCATCAACAAGTTCGCGCCCACGGCTGGCCTGGGACTCTTCCTCCTGTTTTTCGGCATCCTTACGCTGTTTTTGTGGTTCGGCACCTTCTATCTGAACAAGGCGCTCTGGTTCGTGTTCCTGACGCTGTGGATCGCGTTCTTCCTTCTTGCGGCGCACGCCTTTGGCATCATTGGCAGCAGTGCGGCCGGCGGCTGGGTCGGCTTGATCTGCGGCCTGAGCGCGCTGTACACGTCGTTTGCCACTGTGCTCAACGAGACCATGGGGCACGTCTTCATGCCCGTGGGACAGCCTTTTGCCCAAAAGCGCACCTCGCCGGCTGGTGTAAGCGCTTAATCCTCTTCTTGAAAAAACGCTTGTTTGCGTGTGGACGAAGACTTCCTTGCATCAAAGGCGGCCCTTGCCAGGCCGCCTTTGCTTGTTGCCGCCTTCCTTTCGAAGTCAGCGCTCTCCGCCGGCAGAATCCGCGCGCAATCCCTCCTCGAGCAACTTGCGGGTCTCTTCCACATGCGATTGCATCACACATCGCACCCACGCTGCGTCGCCAGCGAGGATAGCCTCGGCGAGAGTTCGATGCTGCGCAAGCGCGCCTCGCAAGTCTGCGTGTCCGCGCTGCATCCGCTTGCGCATGACGAGCGCGAGCGTGAGCTGAACGAGGCTACGCATCTCCTCCCAGATACGCAGGAGGCGACGATGATTTGCCGTGCGCACAATCGCGTCGTGGTAGGCGAGGTCGAGTTCGGAAAAGGCCTGCCAGTCCCTTCGGGAGACGGCCTCTTCCATGGCACACACGAGCGTCGAAAGGGTATGGACGAGCGACTCCCGGTCAGCGCGCGGCTGTTCACATACCCGCGACGCGATAAATTGCTCAATCAGACTTCTGACATCATACAGTTCCAAGGCGTCCCTGAGGTCCAGACCCAACACGCGCGCGCCATTTCGACCGAGTGAAATCAGTCCCTCGTGTGCCAACTGCCGAAGGGCCTCGCGCACAGGCGAGCGGCTGGTGCCAAAGCGGCGCGCCAACGCATTTTCGCTAAATACGTGCCCCGAGGGCCATTCGCCCCACACAATTTCCCTGCGTAGCACGTCGGCGATAGTGTCTCCGAGCTTCGGTTCGTTTCCGCTGAGCCGCTCCAAAGGACCGCCTCCTTTCGAACCCTTCAGACAGTTGACAGCCGCCGCGTCGAGACCCTATGATGAACCACGCATGCACTTACGAATGGTAAGTGTATGAATCAATCAAAGAATGGAGTGGAGGAGAGGCAATGCGCAACGTCCGTTTGACTATCCTTTACTATAGTGCAACGGGGACCAACTATCGAATGGCGCAAATCGCCGCGGAGGCCGCCCGCGAACTGGGCGCCGAAGTGCGGGTGCGAAAAGTTGCGGAGCTCGCCCCGAGAGACGTGATTGAATCGTCTCCGGCATGGAAGGCGCACGTCGAAGCCACGGCGCACATTCCTGTGGCGACGCCGGATGACGTGGCATGGGCGGACGCCATCATTTTCAGCGTTCCAAGCCGATTCGGCAACATCCCGTCTCAGATGAAACAATTCCTGGATACCCTTGGGCCCCTTTGGGCGAAAGGACAGACCGCAAACAAGGTCGTGAGCGCCATGTCGAGCGCGCAGAATCCACACGGAGGTCAGGAAGCGACCATTCTCTCCCTGTATACCTCGATGTACCACTGGGCGCCATCATCGCCGCACCGGGATTTACGGACGCGTCCGCGTACGCTTCGGGCGGAAACCCGTACGGTACGAGCGTGACCGTGTCGGAAAACGGCGAGATTCCCCAAGGAACACAGGACGCGATTCGACATCAGGCTCGTCGTACGGTGACCGTCGCGTCGTGGATCAAAGAGGGCCAAGCTGTGACAGTCTGAGGAGAGGCTCGCATGCGCGGGCCTCTCTTGATGGTACGCAAGGACTATTGGAGAAAATCAGGCTGCTTGAACCGCGGATGCGGATAGCGGTAAAAACCCTCCCCGGACTCGCGGCCGAGCTTGCCCTCATCGATCATCGCTTTGAGCTTCTCGGCCAGTTTGCCATAGGCTTCGTTCCCCGCCTTCGCCTTGCCGGACGCGATGTTGTACGCCGTCCGAATGCCAACCGTATCTAGAATGGCGAACGGCCCTTCCTTCGCGCCCGTCGCAATCATCCACGTCTTGTCGATGGTCTCCGGATCCGCGACCTCGTTCACCCACAACATCTGAGCAGCCTCCAAAAAAGGCACCAACAGCGAATTGAGAATGTACCCTGGCTGCTCTTTGTGCAGCGGCAGCGGCACCATACCGATGGCTCGCGCGAACTCGATCACGTCCCGAAACACTTGCTCGTCGGTCCCCGGGTGGCGCATGACCTCCGCCGTGTTGTGCCGCCAAATGGAATTCGCAAAGTGCAGCGCGAGAAACTTCTCCGGCCGCCCCGTGGCCTCCGCAAACTGGCTCGGAAGGAGCGTCGACGAATTGGTAGCGAATACCGTATGCGCCGGCGCGACCTTGCCCAGCCGCTCGTAAAACTCCCGCTTGACCTCCGGGATCTCGGGCACCGCCTCAATCACCAAGTCCGCCTCGCGCACGGCGCCGGCGAGATCGGCCGTCAGGCGTATCCTGTCCATCGCCGCATCGACCTGCTCCTTCGACGCCTGCAGATCCCGCATGTAGTTCGGTTTCAGTTTCTCGAGGCGTTCCCGCACCTTGGCGAGCGCCTCGTCCGAAACGTCGTAGACGACGACCGGAAAACCGTGAAACGCCGTTTGGTACGCGATTTGGCTCCCCAGCACGCCGCCGCCCGCGACCGTGATGTTCCGAAATGGCATCTTCTCCACCCTTCCCTTGGCTGGCGCCTGCCGTTTTCCTTACGCGGGCGCCATGGTCACGCGCTCTCGCTCGACAGGTGCCTCCTGATAAGCAGTGGCGATCCCGACCGCCGCGATGCGGCGTTTGTCCACCCTTCGCACCAGGACGTCGCACGCGAACGCGGCACGAAAAGGAAACGGTTTCAATCCGACTCGGCCGGGCCCCTGCCAATGAATCTCAACGGGTTCGCCCACGGCCAGCTCCAGCTCTGGGAAGGGACGCTGAAGCCACGGGACATCAGGGCCCTGGCCGGAACGCGGATCGCTCAGGCACACGTACAAGGATAGTTTATCGAGAAACTGGACCACGCGCACATCGCGGTTCACATCTTGCTCCGCTACGCCGAGATCCGCCATGAGGCGTGATTGGCGCGACCGCTCCCGCGCGAGGAACGTCAGCGCGTCCGAATCCGTGGCATGCTCGAAGAAGGCCGTGTAATGCCGACTTGCGAGGAGACCAGCGTACGGATCTCGAGCCTCGAGTTCGTCGACCCCGCAGTGATAATGAGCCAGTTTCCAAGAATCGGGCAGATCGAGAAACGAGTACGGCTTCCTGCCGGCGTCATTCCACATGGGCACCTTGTCCATCCCCTGCCAGGCCAAGTCGTGCTCTGCAACACCCGTGAGGACCGAGGTCCGCCGATCGAGGGTCGAAAACGCTTCATCCCGCAACCACGCGCCCATTTCGCCCGCGTGCAGGCTGTGATCGTACTGCGCAACCATCCGAAACGCGTCTCCCTCGTCCACGACGATCACGTCCGACCGCCTCCATCGCCTAACAAAATGCCGCTTCTGGGAAGCGATGTTGAATCGCTTCGCCAGAGCGGCTCACATTCCTGCCACATGCGCCCGACTTCAGTCGCCCGTGGCCTCAGCGATGGCGCTTTCCAGCGCACCCTCGACGCGCGCTGCAACGGGATCCAGGGCGGAATCGCCAATCCAGCCGATGAGCGACGTCGGCCTTGGAAACGCCACCTTCGTGCGCTCACCGTCCTGGTACACCACGACTTTGCAGGGGAGAAAATACCCGACCTGAAGGTTTTGCGACAAGACCTCGTTTGCGGCCTGGGGGTTACACACCTCGAGAATTCGGTACGGGGTCGAAAACGGCATGCCCTTGGCGCGAAGCGTCTCAGGTACGTCCATTTGCCACAGAACGCCGAACTGCCGCTCCTTCAGCGCCGCGGTGACCCGCTCGACCGTCTCGTCCACTGAATGCGGCGAATCATAAACGCGAGCCCAGGTTTCGGTCATTCTCCATCCCTCCCGTCGTTCCATACGGACTCCAGAGCTTGGAGCACAACGTGTTTCGGCGCCAGCCCCTGAAGCCGCATCACCGGCAGTCCCTCGCGAAATCCTATCAGCGTCGGGATGCTCATCACCCCGTACGCCTGCGCGACGCGCGGATGATCATCCACATTCAGTTTGCCCACAATCAGCTCTCCTTCGAACTGGCGCGCCACCGCCTCAATCACGGGCGCCATAAGCCGACATGGTGCACACCACGACGCCCAGAAGTCCACGAGGACGGGTTTCGCGGCGTCGCGAAGGAGCGCGGTGAAGGACGCCTCAGACAGTGTCAACGTGGCCATGGCAACATCTCCGCCTTTCTCGAAGCGGCTGCCTCGTCAGGACGAGCGCCGCTTCGCCGCATTCCAGGCCATGATCCCGCCCGTGAGATTGCGCACGTCCCGAAAACCGTGGCGTGCGAGCCACTTGGCCGCGCGAGCGCTGCGCGCACCGGAGCGGCACATGACGATCACGGGTTTATCCTTGTCCAATTCCGCGCTTCGATTCGGCAACTCGCCGAGTGGAATGTTCTTGAACCCCTGAATGTGACCGCCCCGAAATTCCGAAGGCTCCCGCACATCGACGAGCTGCGCGCCTGACCTTTTGTCTCTCAGGAGATTTTTCAACTCCTCTGCCGAGATCGGCCGAACGCCCTTGGCCGGTAATGAGCGCCAAGCCCACAGGCCCACGATGGCCATGACCGCAATGATCCAAATCCACGACATCGAGATATCTCACTCCTCGTAGGTTCACCTTAATACCTTACTGGGTATAGTATACGACAGGACAGAAGCGGAAGCAAGCGGCTTCATCTCACCGCGAGCTCCCGCCTGTCCCCTGCAATGAGAAGCGCCCACCTCAGCCCTTGGGCCAGTGCGCGTCTTTGCGCACCACAAACCCCGGCAACGCAATCGGCGGATGGCCGTGGAATTGCGCCAGCACGGCCTTTGCCGACTTCGGGATCATGCCTATGGCGTCCACGTTGAGGGGAGAGTTGATCATCGCCCGCAGCGACGCCTCGATGGCCGCGCGCTCCTTGGCGGCCTCGGAACCCGACGGATACGGAAACGTCATCGCCCACAACATGTCGTTCGACAGCGTGCCGTGATTCATGAGCACCGGATCCAGATTCCACGCGTGGATGGAACCGGACGTGAACGCTTTGAACGGGGGATCGCCCGGGACCTGCGCGCCCATGAGGCTGTTCCTGTAGCTTGCGAGCGACTGCGCCGCAAGGTGTTCCTCGCGCTCAAGCGCGCCGAGCGCCGCTTGACCCGCGGACGCGACGTAGGCTGACGTCGGCCCGCAGAGGACAGCGCTTTGCGCCTTCACCACCGTCGCTTGAGCGGCCACCTCGGGCTCCGCGGGACAACGGCCGATCCACTCGCCTACAGCGACCTATACCTCGCTTCCTGCGACCGCGAGGGTCGGCACCACGGCATTCGGCGTGACCATGTCGACAAACGCGTCATCCGAGGAGCTTGGCGGAACGTCGTACTGCACCGCCTGTCCGGTCTGCACGTTGAACGCCACCAAGCAATCCCACCTGCGAAATCCCCAAGGGCCTGGCACCTCCTGCGCCGTAAACGGCGGGAACTGCGGGCCCTTCAGCGCCACCCAAACCCAGTCGCCAACCCGGCGGCAACGGTCCCTGCCCGGGCAAGCCTATCCGTCGCCGGCGTGAACCAAGCGACGTCCCACCTCTTCGCAGGCACCACCCGTTCGCCCATGATGGAATCGGCGCGCACCCAGAGCTTGACCCGGTTCCCGCTTGGCGCGAGCCCCGCGATGACGGCCGAAGGGCCATACGCGCTGGCAATCTGGACGAAGTACCATCCCGCCGCGCATCCAGTCGTGCAAGCAATCTACACACCTCACAGCGACAGGCGCCTTGCGGCATAGCGAAGCTGAGCCATGACGGTGGCGACGGCGACCGCCGCCACGGCGAACGCAATGCCAAGTAGCTTCAGCGCGTTTGCCGCGGCGAGCCAGGCGACGACCCGCCCGCCTTCCGCGGCCCACGCCCCAACCACCGCGAATTGCGGCAGGGCGCCCGCTGTCAACCCCACGCGTCCCACGCTCAGGCTCCAAGCGGCGGTCCACATCGCGTACCACGTGCCGAGCACCATCGCCAAGCCCCATGCGAGCCAAAGTCGGTCGAGATCCGCCGCCGCGGCGCGCCCCAGCGCGGCGTCGTGTAGCCATACCCCCGTGCCGGCCAGCACGCCAACCCCTAACCAAAGCCACGTGCTGACGCTCTCCGCCAATCCAATCCCCGCGATCACGCCCTCCTTGCGCACCGGCCAGCCCCGGAGCCAATCGCCGAGATACTCCACGGTCGCCGAAGCCGCAAAGCCACAGATCCAAGACCAAAACCATGCCCCAGCGATGAGTCCCGCGTCGAGGGTCAACAAAAAGGCGTGTGGGTTGTGAGACAAACCACCGACGATCACAACCGCCACAAGCACCAAGCCAGGAACGAAGAGCGCCGCTGCCCGCTGCGCCCGTCTCCGCTGCGCGCGCTGCCCCCACAGCCCACGACGGTAGGTCATGCGGAAAATGGTCCACGCCGTACGAACCCATTCATCCAAGGGCCAGACCGCCGACGTGCCGCCGCGAACTGCCTCCGTTTTCGCCATGGATGGCGCCTGAACGCGGGTCCGCGGTGTTTGTGTAGATTGCATTTCGACATCGCGCGGGTCATCTCCCGCCAAAAGCCATCCCCCGCGAGCAAAGTTTCGCGCGCCAACCGCCGCGCAGAAGATTCCGAACGCTGTATCCAGGGCAGCAACGAGGTACCAGAGCACATGGTCGCTCAATAGCGGCCCCGGTGCGGCGAGATCGTCCAGCATCACTATCACGAGCACCAGCAGCAGGGTATCGAGTTTCGAAACGAACCCACGCAAGCGCAATCCGGCGACGGCGGCCGACGCCGATGCGATGCAGGCAAAGCCGATGTCCGCGAAGGCCAGAGCGAGGACGAGGACAAGCGCCTGGTGGAACATGGGCCCGTGCATCCAGCCCAGCGCCGCGGCGCCGCCAACGAAAGCGACGACGCCCGCAGCAAGCCAGAGGATAAGCTGCGCGTACGCGACACCGATGCGCACGCAGAGGATGAGCGGGCGCGGATACGGCAAGTGCGCCATCACGTGTAGGCCGGTTGTCGTCGTGTCACGGGACGGCACAAACAGCCCCATCGCGCCCCACACGCATAGCGCGATGAGCCCGGCGCGATCGCGGGGTACCGACTGCACGCCGCAAATGACAAAGGACACCGCGGTGCAGACGACGAGCGCAATCGCGAAAGCCGCGACGCGCGTTTTGAGGGGGAAGTGGACCCACTTGCTGCGAGACCACTCGAACGGCCACAGGGCGAGCCACGGATGTCGAGTCATCACGTCGCAAACACCTCCCGATAGCGCGCCGCGACGGATAATCCGCGCATCCGAATGACGTCGGCCGATTCATCCGCCGCAAGGGCCCCTTCTTTCAGAAAGAGGACGCGATCGAACAGCGACTCGCACTCCCGGATGTCGTGCGTCGCCAGGATGACCGTGCGGCCCAGGCTCGCGCACTCGCGCACGATGGCGGTTGCGATGACTTCGCGCGCCAGGGGATCGATGCCGGTGAACGGCTCGTCGAGAAGCACCACCTCGGTGCGGCGCGCGAGACACGTCACGAGGCCCACTCGCGTCGCCTCGCCGCGGGAAAGGCGCGAGATGGGGCGATCCAGGCGGAGGGCGAGATCCTCGACGAGCTGATGCTCGCTCGCTTCGCTCCAGTCCGGGTAGAGCCGGCGGGCGTATTGAAACCACTCGCCGACCGTGAGCCAGCCGGGCAGGTGACCGCGCTCCGGCAAAAGCGCCGTGTGGACGAGCGTCCGCCAGCTTGGCGGCTGGCCGACGACGCGAATCCGCCCGGACTCGGGCACGAGCATGCCTGCGATGAGCCGCAGCAACGTCGTCTTGCCCGCGCCGTTTGGCCCAAGCAGACCCACGGTTTCCCCTGGCGCGATGGAACACGTGACGCCGCGCAAAATCGGGCGATTGGCGATGGAAAACGAGACGCCGTCGCACTCAACGGCCATTGGCATGAGCATCATCTCCCTCTGACAGGCTTGCCCCGAGCTGCAGAAGCTCCTCGGCGGTCATGCCGAGATCGTCCGCGACGCGCTGCACATACGCGTACGCCTGCCGCGCGATGCGCCAGCGAGCGCGCTCGATCACGTCACGCGCGCGCGCGACAAACGTGCCTTGGCCACGGAACGTCTCGAGCAGCCCGTCCTGCTCGAGGTCCGCGTACGCGCGCATCACGGTGTTCGGGGTCACGCGCAGATGCGCGGCGAGATCGCGAACGGACGGGAGGCGCGTGCCGCTTGGCAGCCGGGCCGCGGCAATCTCGATTCGAATCCGGTGTGCAATTTGTTCGTACAGGGGCTGGGACGGATCGAGCTCCCACGCGGGAGGATGCCATGGAGGATCGAGCGTCAAGGTTCAGCCCCCTCTCGGCTATTGTGTTAAGTGTATTCAATCACATGATACACCAAGGCGCCACGGCGCGCAACGCGGGTTGTTTTTTGGTGTTCAGTGAGGTCTCTTCTCTTTATCCCCGGAAAATCCTCCCGAGACCAGCCCCTACTCAAACTTTATACGCTCCCGCGCGTGGACAGCACCCCGCCCGATGGCCACCGCGTTCCGCTCGCTCACCGGCGAATGGCTCCGGGCTTTCTGCACGGGTTTGAATGAATGGCATCGGGCCTTCGGCAAGACTCCCTACGAATGGCACCGGGCCTTCGGCGAGGTCTCCTACGCGTGAGACGCGAGCGCTTCGTTGAGGATGGTCGTCTCCAGGGCGTGCGGAAGTCCTCGCAGCTCTTCGCGCAAGAAGAACCAGTTCGTGTTCGGACTGTGAGCAAAAATGGCGATGCCGTTGGTGCCATCCGCGAGCTCGTAGGCCAAGGTGTGGCTGTTTAAGAGGGCGCGCCCGGCGAACGTCGGCGAGGTGACCGGCCCGAAGGACTCGTCCTCCGGCGTCAGAATCTGCTGCCAGTTGGGAAAGTAGGCCATGATATCGTCGTCGACAAGCCCCGCGGCCGTATCGATGGAGTACGTCAAGGTGCCTGAGTTCGTCGCATCGAAGTTTTCGAGCTGCACGAAGACCGATGCATCGACGCCCTCGCCCGCCCGGGTCACCTGCCAGCCTTTCGGACCGAGAAAAAAGACACCTCCATCGTTTGTTCCGTCGTTCAAGAAGTAGACGCACAGATCCGGAACTTGGTCAGACGGGATGGTGAGATAGACGGTGGGAAACCCGCCTGGCGGATACGGCAGAAGCGGTTTCGTTGGCGGGATGCCGTACTGTGCATTCTGGATAGCGACGACTGGAATGCGCACGGACGATCCGTCCCGCCCCACGAACAGCACCGAGTTTGTGTTATTCAGCAACGCGTTGCTGGACGGAGACGTCGATGTCTGCGTTGCGTTATCCGCAGCATGGCCGCTCCCGACCGCGCTTGTGGCCACCTTGGCGTTGTCCCCTGAGGCCTTCGGCTTCGACGTGGCGTCGCGATGCGCCGTGGGTTTGGCGGACGTCACGTTCGAGGTGGACGCTCCCCGCTCCACCGGGGATGCGGTCGGGCTTCCACACGCGGTAACGGCGCCTACCAGGACCGCGGCCAGCGCGGAAAGGGTGAGACATTGTTTTGACCTCTTCTGGGAACGAACGGGACACACAGAGATTAGGTGCAATACGTGGCGAAGCCCACTCACGTGCCATGCTCCTTTACGGCGCGACGTTCGAGTCAAGCCGCACACGTCGCGCATTGCTCGCATTCGAGAGGATTCTGCATTTCGACATGGAGGGGCGAAATCCTTCTCTTCCAGGTAAACTTGACCATGCACCCCGAATGCGTGCGACCTTGGATGAGGCGACTGGCACCGATTTGAGAAGCAGAGAATGCGAAACGCGCGAGGTGCCGGTAACCCCGACACCTCGCGCGATGAATGGGGGTGGAGCCACCTGTCGGATTCGAACCGACGACCTGCTCATTACGAGAGTCAAAATACCCTATTTCGTGGAGTACCGCCGAGTTGTGCTCAGGTCCGAAAAGCCTTGTCCTGCTTGGGATTTCGGCACTTGTGCTTTGCGGAGAGTGGACCTGAGCAAAGACGATTTTCGATGAGCTGACTCCCAAAGTGACACCCAAATCTCAAACATGATATGTTGATAGCCCCTTACTCGGCCAAATCGTTAAAAACTGCATTAGTCAATCTGTCAACAGCGGATTGAAACGAGAGCTCTGAAAAAGTCATTGTTCATTGGGCGATTTCACGGTATTCTTATATGTGTATAACACATCGGATTGGTGGTGATCCCTTTGTCTAAAAGAAGCATCCTCGTCCTACATCGAAATCGTCAACAGCAACACTTGCTCGCTCATCTCGATGGAGCGATCGCTGGCTCACTTGTCGAAACCTACCGCACTTGTGGCAAACCCAATTGCATCTGCCATTCCGGGCAAAAACACGGGCCGTACTACCTGCTGACGTGGTCGGAGAATGGCCGGACGCGTACCTGCCACGTCCCCGCCGACAAAGTGGATGCCGTACGCACTGGGGTTGAGCGTTTTCGCGCCGCGCGAGAGGCGCTACAGAAACTGGGCGAGTACAATCGCCGTCTGATGCTGGAGGACTGATCCTCATGCTCACGCGCTTCCCGGATTCACGTTCGCTATGGGATGACTGGTTGATTCGAAAGCTGTTGCCGGAGAATCACATTCTTCTTGCCATTGACCAACATATCGACTTTTCTTTCGTGGAAGAAGAAACCCGCGATCTGTATAGTCTCCATCATGGCCGTCCTGCCTATGCGCCTGAACAGCTCCTGCGTGTGCTGTTTCTCGCGTACTTCTACAACCTGTCAGACGTACGGGTTGCAGAGGAGCTGCGGTACAACCTGTTGTATCGTGCCTTTTGCCCACTTTTCTCTGGATGACGATACCCCTGACGACTCCACCCTGGTCGTGTTCCGCCGCCGACTGGGACCTGAACGATGCGCCCGGCTATTGGACCGCATCGTGGAACAGGCCCGCCAAAAGGGGCTTCTTGAAGGGAAACGGCAGTGTGTGGATGCCACGGTGATTTCGGCGAATGCAGCCGTACAAAACCGGAAGGAGTTACTCCGTGCTGCACGGCGGCGTCTGTTCCGTGCTTGGGAGCGCATAGATGCCAAGACCGCTGCGGAGACGGCGAACCAGCTACAAGAAGAGTACACGAATGCATCCGAGCCGGACCTGGCCAAAGAGGAGAAGTTGACCCAACACTTGCTCGACGCGGTTGATGCTGCGGGCCATACGGAATTGCAGTCTTTGCGGGACACGGTGGCACAGATTCTGTCGGGGGAAGGGGGTGTGACCAACTTGATCGACCCGGACGGCAGGTGGGGATTCAAAAACAAACGGACTCCGTTTTTTGGTTACAAAGCCCACGCGTCCATGGATGCCTCTGGGATTGTCACTTCTGTTCAAATATTGAGCGGGAACGAACACGAAGGAGAGCACCTGCCAGAACTGCTTGAACAGGACGTCCGCAAAGGGCATCGGTTTACTTCGGTGGTGGCCGACAAAGGCTATGACTCGATCGGGAATCGAAACGCCATTCGCAGCCATGGCGCAAAGCCGGAGATTCCTTCACGAAACGCCGGTGTCCTGGCGAAGACACGATTCCGTTATCGGCCTCGGAAAGACACCTTTGTGTGCCCAGGACGGAAGGAGACGAGCGGAAAAACGCCTTTCAAAGGCGGGTTTCTGTACTACTTTTCGCAAACCGATTGCCAAAACTGCCCATTGAAAACCGCGTGTCTGGGAAAGAAGGAAACCCGGGAGCGAGTGTATCTCAGCGACCGGGTTCGGGAGTCCTTGTCAACATCGGTTGTAAAATCCCCAATAACATCGGATGAGAATTCCCCAAGATCATCGGCCTCAATTCCTCAAAATCATCGGGATGAATTCCCCACACCCCATGTCGAATCGTGGCACCTGTCATCCATTCATGGGAGGTGCCCGTTATGAGGGAGGACGAGAGGATGGAAATCAGGCAACTCTACGAGGCAGGCGTCAGCATCTCGGAGCTGGCCAGAAGATTCGGCTATGACCGAAAGACCATTCGCAGTGCACTGAATTCATCGGTGGAGGAGAAGCAGGGCGAAAGAGCGTCGCGTGGGGAGCGAAAGAAAGGTTCCAAGCTGGAGCCCTACAAAGATTACGTGAAGCAGCGCATGCAACTTGGTGTGCTCAACGCTGTACGAATTCTACGAGAGATTCGGGAGCAGGGCTATACCGGCGGGATCACCGTCCTGCGAGAGTTCATGAAGCCCCTTCGCCCGGTGGTCTCTGCCAAGGCCACGGAACGCTATGAGTCGGACCCTGGTGAACAAGCCCAGATCGACTTGGGGGCCTTCCCCTACTACGATTCGCACGGTCAGCGACGAACGATTTGGGCCTTCGCCATGGTACTCGCCTACTCCCGCATGCTCTACGTTGAGTTTATCAAAGCGGCAGACCAACTGCACATCCTTCAGGCCCTTCGCAACGCGCTGGAGTTCTTTGGCGGTGTGCCTCGGGTGATTCTCAGCGACAACTGTTCGTCTTTGGTCGTCGCCAATGACGGTCAGGGTCACGTGGACTGGCAACCGGCGTATCTCGATTTTGCCAAGTTCTACGGATTCGTACCCAAGGCATGTCGGCCTCGCCGGAGCCAGACCAAAGGCAAGGTAGAACGGCCCATTCGCTATATCCGGGACAACTTCTGGCCAGTTGCCTTTGTGGACGAAGCGGATTTGAACCGACAGGTCGCGTGGTGGCGCGATCACGTCGCCAACGTCCGCATCCACGGAACGACACATGAACAGCCCATCGTGCGGTTTCAAGCTGAGAAGCTGCAACCGCTACCGGCCACCCCATATATGTTGGCTTGTGCAGGTCTTCGGAAGGTGATGAGTGACTGCCGGGTCTCCTGGAACACGAACTTGTACACTGTTCCCTGGCGGTACGTGGGCCACACGGTCCTGGTTCGGGAATTCGAGTCTGGCCGCCTGCAAATCGAGTACGGCGGACAGGTGATTGCAGAACATTGCGTGCTGTCCGGCAAGCATCAAATCTCCACGGATCCCGAGCACTACAAGAACCTCCCTCGGGACACCGCGAATCCAGCGCGGGGTAAGACAGCGGGATGGCAAGTCGATCCGGACGTGGAGCAGCGCGAGCTTGGGGTCTATGAACAGATCGCCATGGGAGGTCATGTGCAATGAGCGAGGCATTGGTGGTCGCTCAGGTCGAGGAACAACTGTTGGACCTGGGCTTGAAGCGAGCTGCTGCCGTCTTGCCGGCGTGCGTGGAGTGGGCCGCCGGGCAAGAGGCGACCTATGTCGCATTTCTCCAGCGTTTGCTGGAGGCTGAGCAGGAGGAGCGGCACAGCCGGGCCATGCAGGCTCGGCTGCGCTTGGCGAACTTCCCGTTCCACAAGACACTCGCCGACTTCGACTTCTCGTTCCAGCCATCTGTGGATGAGCGCCAAATCCGAGAGCTCGCAACGCTAACGTTTGTCCAAGAATGCGGAAACGTGATTTTCCTAGGGCCTCCAGGGGTGGGAAAGACGCATTTGGCCGTGGCCCTCGGCATGGAGGCGATTCGCCAGCGGATGAGCGTCTACTTCGTCACCATGCAGAAACTCGTGAGCGATTTACGCCGAGCCTACCAAGAAGGGCGGCTGGACAGGCGGCTCCGAGTCTATACGCAGCCAAAGATTCTGATCTGTGATGAGGTGGGCTACTTGCCTCTTGACGCGCTCGACGCCGCGAACTTTTTCCGGCTGGTCTCAGAGAGGTACGAGCGAGGGTCGTTGCTCATCACGTCCAACACGAGTTTCACGAATTGGGGAACGCTCTTTGGCGACCAGGTCCTGGCTGCCGCCTTACTCGACCGTTTGTTGCATCATGCAACGACCGTGAATATCCGTGGCAACAGTTACCGCATGAAAGACAAGCTGCGAGCTGGCGTTACGCACGGATTCTCGGCAACAAGAGACGAAGCGAACACATGTGTGGGGAACGAATCGCGATGATTTTGGGGAATCGAATCCGCTGTTTTTGAGGAATCGGGCGCGATTTTTTTGGGGAGTTTTAATCCGCTGTTGACAGGTGCCGTATTGAGAAAAATCGTGCGTGCAACGCGCCTTGCTGCTTGAACCGCACCAAATCGGGTATCACGGTCGAGTCTTGCGGTCTCTGACCTTGGACCGTCCACATCCCGTTCTACGACAGGGTCCCATCCCTGCGGAAGATAGTACAAGAGGTCGTTGCGCACGTCCGCAAAGTCGATGGGCAAATCAGCAGGTTGGATCATCGGCGATGCGTTGCCGTCCGCCCACAGTTTGTGAATCGCCTTTGCCATCAGGCGCAGGACACCGCGTGTCCGCTGGAATTTATCCATTGACGACCAAACGTTGTACAAGGCGTCGAAGACCGCTGGGTGAATCGGATATGAAGCCCGCAAGCGTTCCAAATACCGACTTTCCTGTGTCTCCGGTGGAAACTCACCGGCATGCTGCAGGTACATCTGCATGTACGCTTGGCAGGTTTCTTCCATCGCCCGCTCGTCCGCGATCGCGGAAAATAGTCGGCGCCGAACAATCTCGAATGCTTCTTCGGTACCAACCGGTTTCCAAAGGGCCTGTACTCGGCCGAATATCTTCTCCAAGCTGTCGAGGGTCAACTGAGCACGCGGACCTCCGAGCTCGAGCTCGGATTCGGGCAACGATGCAAGCACCATCGCGTTCGGGACGGCCTTTACCGCCTCCGTCAGCGCTTGAATGAAGGACAAGTTCGATTCGAAGGTTCCGCCCGTATACTGACGGCCCTCTTCGAATTGGCGAAGGTACGCCACGAGCTCGTCCATGAGAATGACGCAAGGAGCGTGTTCCTCTAGGAGTGCCGACAGCACTCCCTTGCCTGGGGACGTCCCCGATTCGTCGGATTTCCTGATTCGCTCATACGCGGCCCACGTACCAAGCTGCCACGCCAGTTCCCCCCACATCGTCCGTACAGGCTGTCCATCGCGCATTTGCGGCTGGTTCGGAGACAATTGATTGCCGTCAAGCACCACAACCCTGGCTTTTGGAACCTCCACGACACCGACGGCGTCGACGATAGGACCGACGCCATGCAACTCGTGTAAAGGCACTTCTCCTTTGGCCAGGTGATACACGGCCAGCAGGGTATGGGTCTTGCCTCCTCCGAACGCTGTCTGGAGCTGCACCACTGGCTCTCCGCCAATGCCACACAGACGACGCACGATGGAGTCAAGAAGCAAACGCATACCTTCGGTGATGTAGGTCCGAGCGTAAAACAGCTTCGGATCCCGATATTCATCCGTCGCCGTGCCATTGTGAACACGTGTCAAATCGGCCGCAAACTCTGACTGCTGAAAGGTCCCGCGCAACACATCCTCATGCGGCACGGCCACCTCGCGCCAAGGCTTGAGAAGCATGATCATCACTCCGTCCTATTCCACATCCAGAGTTAATTGAGAACCCGACAGCCCAGTCTTTTGAGCCACTTCGGCAATGGCATCCCAACTCGCAATCAGTTCGTTGTATGCCCTTGCCTCTTCCGCCCATCCCTTGCGCTCACACAATGTATAGAGCCGATACGCCAATGAGCGGATAGACTCGGAAAGACCGTACATGCCCGCAAGCAGCTCTCCCGCAGTCTGCTCACCTTCCAGTTGGAGTGCACGGATCAGATGATGGAGCGCCTCCCATACGGGTGTGTCATGCTCCTGGCCCGGCCTCCAATCGGACGGATACTCCTGCCACCGCAGCAATCGGACTTTGCCATGACCCGCAGTCAGAACATCCCCAGCGCGTACCGCATCCACACTCGTCCCCTTGGCACGCGCCAAGACGTCGGCACGCCCGAAGTCAGCCTCTGACCATCCGAATTGGTCGAACCAGTTTATGCAAAATAACGTGTTGGCGTCGACCTCCGCATCGGAGGCATGCAAATAAGAGTCAACAATTCGATTAATTAACTGTAAAGCCGTCTTCACCGTCATCGGTGACCCATCTGCTTCAAGCACTGCGGCGTATTTGGAGAATACGGCCATACCGGGGCCAATCGCAGCTTGTTGGAGATCGACTGCGGCGATAGGCGACCGACCCGTGCCCCCGTTCACCATCTCCGAAAGTGCATCGGGGATTACGGTATTGAGCTCTCGGAGAAAATGCCTTCGTGATACCTTTTCAGCGTCACTCGATCTTTTCCGGCACACAATCACAATGGAAGAAGCGAGTGCATTGCTGTCCTGCCCAAGGATACGGTTCGTCAGCTCAGTACGTAGAGGCCAAGTCCCCGTGATAGAGAACCCGGCCCTAAGCAGCGCCTCTAGAAATGCGATCCAACCGATCGACGAAGTTCCATCCTGATCGGTATCAGACTGCTTAAAGGCGTAATATATCGTAACTGGAAACGCAGGGTGCGCAGAACGGACCAATTGGTCCATGGCGTTTGACATGCCTTGCAAGAAGAAGGAATTGGCCTCTTCCCGGGTGCCGTGGCGATACGGCGTTGCAACCAACTCT
This sequence comes from Alicyclobacillus acidocaldarius subsp. acidocaldarius Tc-4-1, assembly GCF_000219875.1. Taxonomy (NCBI): domain Bacteria; kingdom Bacillati; phylum Bacillota; class Bacilli; order Caryophanales; family Alicyclobacillaceae; genus Alicyclobacillus; species Alicyclobacillus acidocaldarius. Next base: position 1,150,726 of record NC_017167.1, on the reverse strand, counting down.
TCATCCTTCGGGACAGCAACCGTTGCAAAAAGTCCCGGAAGAACTGTGTGCAAGGATCGTCGAAGCCATACATAGAAGAAGTCTGAAAGATCCGCGTAACCAATATTGTCGTAGTACGGAGGATCCGTCGAAACGATTTTGCCTGTACTTAGGGTTTGCGTCTGCGCATTCGCAATATGAGCTTCACCCGCTATTGCTTGCATCGGAGCATTCTCTACTGCTTCCCACACCCAATCTACCATGGCCATCCAGTTTCCCGTCGAGTCCGAAAAAGGATTCGCCTCAGCAAAATCCCATACCATGGGGATGGCTTGTCTGGAGAACGTGTTACGAATGTTCTCTCTTGATGAATCCCAACTTGCTATTGAAGACAGCCTATCTGCCAATTTATCAACCGCAAGAGCCAAATACACCGCCACCGCATCCGCATATGCCGTCGCACCTGAACCACCATCCTCAAGTCCTATTCCATCGTCCGGCATCCCGCTGTTACGTGCATCCTCGTACACCTTTTTCCGTGCTTCTGAAACGAGATCAGAAAAGGTACTCAGAGCGATCAGCTGTCTGTGTGTAAAGTAATCCTTGAACTCGACAAAACCATAACTTCTTCCTTGTGCGTTACTGGCAAATGTCCCTCTGCAGGTTTGATGCGGTAACTTTTCTATAAAATCTTCTCTACCCACATTTCGCGCCGCGCGACAGAAACTTAGCTGGAAACTCGAGCGAGGTAGCCATCTGAGCGTCCGACGACTGTGGGACTGGAAGGGTGTAGGATATCGAAAGCGCGATCTTTTTGAGAAATGTTCAGTTTTGGAAACCCTGTGCACACGGCCCCAAACGTTGATCAAGCCGTCTTTTGCGCTTCCGTGTAGATGCTCAGGTCCATGTTCAGCAGCTTAAGAACCCTCATGATCTGAGGATTATGAGGCGTTGCAGGTACTCGCTGCCACGTGTCGCCGACCTGCATGTGCACGGTCGTCATTCCATCCAGCATCTCGAGGATGGCCAACCCTGTTGGACGAAAACTCTTTCGTTTGCCTGGCAGCATGAGCGGTTCCGTTTCCCGTTTCATCTTCTCTCGGATGAGATATTCCAATACACTATACAAGAGTAGGGATAACAGCATGACGAAACCGAACGCTTTCACCCGTGTCGGCTTATGCAGGTAGATGGGACCCACGTGATACGGGCTTTTCAGATATCGAAAACGCGCCTCCACCTCGTGTTGTTCCTTATACAGGCGGAGGATCTGTTCATCTGACACACGCTGATCATCGCGGATGTCGGTGATGAGCACAAACGTCGCTTCCTTCTCTCGCCACTGCTGAACCCGCTCCTCAGAAGGCGGTAAGATCTCCACTTCCACACGGTACTGTGTATGCACCGGCGGTGGCGGGTCATCTTTGCGCGGGCGACCGCGGCGCGCGCGTTTTTCCTGCACCTGCTCGGCACATATGCGGGCGGAGATGGGATGCAAAGTGGCACGGTGTTCGTGCATGAAGGTCTGCATGGCCATCTGTGCATCTTGTTCACAACTGTAGACGTTTTGGTTCATCGCCTTGGCCGCTTTCTCCAGCGCAGCCTTCTCACGCTTGAGCACCTCTTCGAGCTTGCGCTCCTTCCGGGTATCCAGGCTGGAGGAGCGCACCACCACGAATCGATACGTTCGCCCGTACAGCGTGCGACGGAAGGCCTGGATCCTGTAATGGGCGCTGTCTTCCGCCTCAGCGAGCCGACCGACTTCTTTCCAGCTGTTTTCTTTCTCCCATGCCGCTCTCTTCAGGTCCTCGGACAGCTTATACGTCCCCGGCAGTCGTGAGATGAAATGGATGTCTTCCTCCGCCAAAAGCTCAAGGTTGTCCTTCGTCACCAACGCCGCGTCCGCGACGTAGACGCTTCTCTTTCGCGTCTCCTCATCGAGCTGGCTCAGGAGTTGCTGGATGTTCTCGAAATTCCATGTGTGATCGTCCAAGTTCCCAGGGTTGACGTTCGCGCATAGCCCCAGACCATGGACGGTGCAAAGTCCAAACACAATTTGCTTGAGATCAGGCCGGTGGTCCTTGGAGAATCCCCGGTCAATGCGAAACGCTGTTTGGTCCAGGTACTCGCCTGTCACAGAGAGCGACGTGGTATCCGCATGGATGGGGATGAGTTCGTTGGAATCGCTGAGCACCCGGAGTCTGCGTAGCGTGTGTAGGGCGATACGCGCGTATAATGCCTCGAGACCTGCGTCGTACAAGGCATCCAGAGCCCGGGCCAAAGCGTCATCATGGAGATCGTCTGCGGAGACGCCGTTTCCAAGCAGGACTTCCACATCCCGTTGCGCGTAGAACTCCTCCACTCGGTAGAGGGCTTCGCGGTTCGTGCCGATATTAACTAGCAACGCCTTGGTACGCAACCCGATGGACAGCTTGCTATCCGGACGTGGCACGAACTCGTCGATGATCTCTACCCACTTCAATTCGTCGATCAGTCTGGCTAAAACGGGCGCAGGCCCCATGACATACGAGCGAACTGGACCGAACAACTGGAAAGCCTCCCGCACGAAGATACGACGGGCTATCCAATTCCACGTGTGGAATCAAAATTCCTGTCGAAAATGAACACAAGCCCAAAAACGGGCGCGAAATGTGGGTCTCTACAAAAATAGGTGTGTATTTCTCGTTGCAGGGAGTCTACGTCGATAACATCTGGTGCCAAATAAATTCGACCGTGCCTCCCCTGCACCACAACGGCCATTAGCCGGAACCCCATCTTACCGCAATTCGCCTGCTCGTCGATGTAGTCAGCTTTAATCGGACTTCCAGATACAATGCATTTGAATGTCGCCTTTATCTTTCTTCCATTCTCAGCCACCCATGTAGTTCCAGCATCGATCTCTTTCAAGTTTCCTGTTGCTAAACCAGACACGACGGTAAATGAATATCTATCTCCATTGACGACAGGTTGAATAAACACCTCTTTTCCCTTCTTCTTAGAAAGCCAAAAGGAGCTAATCAACGGTACATCCACATGACTGTACGCCGGATTCGGACTCTTGACCGTCCGTGCCCAAAGCCATGCGATGACCGTGGCCTTGCCACCCCCATGTTCGGGTGGCAATTCCACCTGCGGATACAGGTGACCGATGCGCTTGAATGCTTCGTCGCGCATCCATTTGCCGTAGTATCGAATGTCCTCCGCCAATCCACGCGCGCCTTTGCACTCCTCTTCGAGCAGTCCCATTTTGGACCGCGCCTCTGGATTGACAGGCGGCCTTCCCGCAAACTTCGGTGGAATTTCGATCAGCGCCTTGTTGATCAAAACGGCCACCGGATTCAGGTCCGATGCGTAGGCTTGCAGTCCTAAACGTTGCGCCTCAAGCGGGATAGAACCGCCGCCCGCAAACGGATCGTGAAAAGCGGGCAGCTTGTCCGGATCAAATCCCGGCAACCCCTTGTTCATCTCACAAGTCTCCCGCCAGCTCTTCAAGATCTCTTCACGAGCTTCGCGCAGGACTTCTTCGTTGTTTGAGTTCTCCCACTTCACCAAGCGGCGCATGATATCGAACAGACGTTCGCGTTCTCTTTGCGCCTGTTCTTTCGTCATGCCAGGTTTGTAGCCGCGTTCACCGCCGGGATCATTCACCAACTGTGCAAACAGAACCGCCCGTGCTGCCGCCAAGGGACGACGCGCCCACCACAGATGCAGAGTGGAAGGATGGCCGTGACGAATGGATTTCTCCCTCGCAGCTTCGGCATTAATATCATCAAGCGGCAGTGCCACTTCAATGAGCTTCTTCGGCGCTCTTACTTTCGGCACAACCTTAGCACCCCTCTCTGTGTTACAAGGACTGCTCCACAGGTACCGCACGCTCCAGGAGGAGCCTCAAGTCAAACGTCTTGCTGACTTCCGCCCAGTCTGGACGCTCACGGAACGGATTGCGGATGTAGTAAGGGCCGTCCACACGGTCGCCATCCACGATCACAATGGCCAGCAGAAACTTGTCCCCCTGATTGAGCGCGTACATCATCTCGTTGCGGGTGACGGTAATCGTGTCCTGGCCCTTGGCGCGGCCTTTCACCTCGATATGCCGCTCTGCAGCAATAGTCCCGTCAGGCTTCCGGATTCGCGCCGTGATGTCCCAACCACATTTCGCGGCCGAAACGTCGATGACTTCGTGGCCCATCCGCCGTTCCGCTTCCAGGACAGCTTCCATCGCGACACGCTCGATGCGCGCTCGGCTTACGACGTCCGCAGAAGGAGCCTCACCGCGCAGTCTTGTCAAGAATCCCGCCGGAATGACCAGTGCACCACCGACGACAACTGGCGTTGCCGAAATCAAGTGGCGCATCGCTTCCAGTTCCCTCTTACGCTGTTCCAATCGTGCCGTCAAGTCCTCAATGATACGCCGCACGTTCTCGAGTTGCATGCGCGGCTGTTTTCCGGCGGCAATGTCATCCTTCAACTTCTCGTGCCGGTCTACCCAATACTGGATTTCACTCGACAACCGCTTGTGAACCTCGTCCCTCACACGGGTAACTTCACGGTTCCTACGTTCTTGGATTTCCTGATAATGCGGACCTCCAATGAGCGCAATAGCGTGCTTTTGCGCCAAGGCGTCGAGATCGCCCGACAACCACGGCTGACGCAGGATTTCTCGCACCAGATGGCGTTCCTCGTCCGTGGCCCCGCGCAGATCCAGGTGTGGTGCATAGCCCTTTAGCGCGACCTCACCATTCTCATACACGGCAACAAACTGAACGCGACGAGAAACGTCACGCGTCTGGCCTCCCAAAGGCTGCTCCCGAACCGCGTGTTCTATCAAAAACAACATGTAGGGACGGTCACTGTCGTCGTGGTCGTCTACGAGAATTGCACCTTGCCTGAGCGCAGTTCGCCCGCGTTCCAGAGTCAAATCGGTCACAGCTTGCATCAACGGGTGACCGGTGTGAAGAAGTGCCGCCACAGGTTTGTGGGGAACTCGGACTAACTCGCGTTCGAAGCAAACGCGCTCGTAGCGTTTTAAGACGGGCTTGCGATTACCCCGATCCCGCCCGCTGATCTGCCGATCCCGTTCGCGGATGACGGCGGGGACGTGGGTGATTTCGTAACGCTCCCGTTCCCGCTCTTTCAATTCACCGCCAAGTCGCGCGAATGCTTCACGAAAGAACGCACGGATGAAATACGGATGAAGCCGTCTCGCCTCCGCCTTCTCCATTTCCTCTTTCACGTGATACAGGCGCTCCGGACTCATCACTTCTTCGCAGAGCGCGTTACGCTCCAGGATGGCTTTGAGATGTTCCCGATCCAGCGCGCCATCGACCTCACGCTCAAGCCGTGCGCGCACTTCTGGATCATCGCCCCGTCGGATGGCTTCGATGAGCAGCTCCTTGAGCGGCTTTTCCTCAAACACTTGGCCGAGGATGTCAAAGACCCGGCCTTGCAACGCCTCGCGTTCCACCTTCAGCTTTTCAAACAGGCGTTGAAAAACCTCACCCTCACGGGTTTTCGACGCCACCAGATTCCACATGTAGCAGACTTCCGTCTGGCCAATGCGGTGAATGCGCCCGAACCGTTGTTCCAGACGATTTGGGTTCCACGGCAGGTCGTAGTTGATGAGCAGGTTCGCATTCTGAAGATTGACGCCTTCTCCAGCCGCGTCGGTCGCCAAGAGAATCAGCGTATCGGGATCGTGCCAGAACTTCTCCTGGATCTTTCGGCGTTCGTCCCGCTTGGTGCCGCCGTGAATCGCGACGATGGCATCGGGACGCCCTAGAAAGCCTTCCATTTTGCGCTGCAGATAGTTCAGCGTGTCACGATGCTCCGTGAAGATGATAAGCTTGCGACGGTTGCCTGACTTATCCCGCATCTCCGGTTCGTCGTGCAGCAGCGTCGACAGCTGTGTCCACTTCGAGTCCTGGTTGGACAGGACCAGTTGGTAAGCGAGCGCCTCCAGCCGTTCCAACGTGCGGATCTCCTGCTCCAGCTCGGCGATGGTCTGGGCCGCCGTTGCCTGGGACGCGATCTCGTCCTCTAACTCTTCGTATTCCCCACCCGGTAGTTCCTCGTCGGATTCATAAATGTCATCTGGCACATCGTGCAACTGAACCCACGCGAGTCGGCCCCGGTGCTCGATCTTCGCTTCATCGAGTTGCCGCTGCAGGCGCTCGCGCCGGCGCTTGAGCGACTGGTAAATGGCCTCTGGGCTGGATGCCAGCCTTCTCTGCAAGGTGGTCAAGGCAAAGCCCACCGTGCCCTTTCTCCCAACCTCCAGCCTGTCCGCTCGATTCATCTCCTCGCGCACGTATTCCGTCACTTGCTGGTACAATGCCGCCTCGAGATCTGACAGTTCGTAGTAGATGGTCTCCGCGCGCCGTTCGGGGAACAATGGCGTTCCATCGAACTTAACAAGCTCTTCTTTCACCATGCGCCGCATCAGGTCCGAGACGTCAACCTGATGCGCGCCATCGCGGAATTTTCCATAAAATCGATCCGAGTCCAGCAAGGAAAGGAAGAGTTGAAAGTCCTCCTCCCGCCCATTGTGCGGTGTCGCCGTCATGAGCAAAAAATGGCGCGTGATGCTACCGACCAGCTTGCCAAGCTTGAACCGTTTGGTCTCGTTCACTTTGTTCCCGTACCAACTGGCGGACATCTTGTGCGCCTCATCGACGACAACCAGATCCCAGCGCGTACGCCCCAACTTCTCGAGCAGGGAATCGTTGCGGCTGAGTTGGTCGAGCCTTGCGATGAGGCGATCCCGTTCCTCAAACGGGTTTCCCGTGCGGCTCAACTGCTCCATCTCGCGTGAAAACAACTCAAATTCGAGATCAAATTTCTCGTACAGCTCATCCTGCCACTGTTCGACAAGACTGCCGGGCGCGATAATGAGAATCCGTACCGCATCCGCCCGGATCATCAGTTCTCGTATGTACAACCCGGCCATGATGGTTTTTCCAGCGCCGGGATCGTCAGCGAGCACAAAGCGCAAAGGCTGGCGCGGAAGCATCGACTCGTAGACCGCCGTAATCTGATGCGGAAGCGGCTGAACATTCGACGTGTGCACGGCCATCATCGGATCGAACAGGTGGGCGACATGAATTCGGTATGCCTCAGCCGCCAGCTTGAAGTCCTCTCCATAGGCTTCGAACGACCACGGCAACCCCGCCTCCGCCAAACGAAGGGATGGTTCATGACTACGGAACAGAGTTTGTTCCTGCAGCGTCCCGCTTGCCGTTCGAAACATCACGTGCACAGCATCCGGACCAATCGGCTCCGCACTGAGAATCCTCACCGCTTCATGGGGGACAAGTCCTTCCACTACGGCATCCTTTTTGATGTGTTCCAGTCGAAGCAACCCTTATCCCCCCATCTTCTATGTATTGCTTTCTCGTGGGAGCAGTGTCAATCCGGATGTCAATGGCGCGAGGAACGGCGTCATCCATCCCACACATAGCCACCGACGGAACGCATCAGAAAACCGCCACATCAGATTCACTATCTCCTTCCTTAGACCGTCACTTCAAGAGTCGAACCTCGTCCTAAGCGATTTGCGAATTTACATGAACCATCGCTGCAATTCTCCACAAAGTAATTTGCCACAAGTTCCTAGTGTAAAGTAGTCCTGAATCCGTGACGAGTAGGTGCGAAAATTGCTGAAGCGCTCGTGGTTGGTCCTGTAGAATTGAGATAGTTCGGATATCGGCTGTATTCAATCCCTCTTCACCATCGGGGTGAACCACTTGCGTTTCATCATTGAAGAATCCGATGAAGTCATCGTCACGCATTCGGGAATGACCCTTGTCGGCGTGTTGCTTGATAAAACCAGAATCGGCGAGCGGTTGAATCAGACCCGCCTGCCTGGTATGGGCAAACCGGATATTTCAAACCGGGACGTGGCATACTCATACATCGGGCTGCTTTGCCAAGGCAAGACCGACTTCGACCACATCGAAGCGTTTCGAGATGACGAGTTTTTCATGATCGCACTGCAAGTAGACAACGTGCCTTCGAGCCCGACGCTGCGCCAGCGTTTGGACATGGTTGCCGGAAAATCCGGCTGGGAGTCCATTCTCCGGGAAGAGTCCGCAAGGCTCCTGAGAGCCCTCGATGTAACTCTGCATCCGATTGAACTGGGCGTGCCTGCAGAGCGTCGAACTTACATCCCGCTGGATATCGACGTCAGTCCCTTTGATAATTCCGGCACGAAGAAGGAAGGCGTGTCCCGTACATACAAGGGGCACGACGGATATGCTCCCATCTTTGCTTACCTTGGCCAAGAGGGCTACGTGGTCAATGTCCAGTTGCGTGAAGGCAGTACCCACGTACAAAAGGGCACGTCGACTTTCCTGCGGGAGAGTATTCAGTATGCAAGGCAGGTGACGGACCTCCCGCTTCTGGTTCGTCTGGATGCCGGCAATGACAGTGCAGAAAACATCGCCGTGTGTCGCTCCCAGGACAGCAGGGCCGAGTTCATCATCAAGCGCAACTTGCGAAAGGAGAGCCCCGAGGCCTGGCTTGTGATTGCCCAGCGACACGGGACATGTCATGAACCTCGTCCCGGCAAGAAGGTATATCATGGTTCGCTGATGTGTCCCGTCAAGGGTGTATCCGAACCAGTTCGCATGGTGTTCGAAGTTATCGAACGGACCATGACGGCCGACGGCCAAATCTTATTGGTACCGGACATTGAGGTCAGCGCCTACTGGACCTCACTGCCGGATGACCCGGCTGTGATCATTCGCCTGTATCACGACCACGCCGTGATGGAACAGTTCCACAGCGAAATCAAGACGGATCTGGACGCCGAGCGGCTGCCCTCGGGTAAATTCGCCACGAACAACTTGGTATTGCACTTTGTATGCGTGGCGTACAATCTGCTGCGAGTGATCGGCCAGGAGAGTCTGAAGCGAAATGATGCGCCGCTACGAAAAAAGGCAGAACGTCGCCGGATCCGGACTGTGATTCAGAACCTGATGACACTGGCTGCGAAGATGGTGCGACACGCCAGACAGACCAAGCTGAAATTGGGGTACGGGAATCGATGGCTCCCGGCATTTCGGCGATTGTACTTGGCCTTTGCGTAACGTGAACTGTGTCGAGCAAAGACACTGCATATGACCTGACATGGAAACCGAACCCAACCATTCACGAGTCCAGGGGGGACATCTGCCTTTTCGCCGCACTGGCTCCAACCGATATTCACAATCCCTAAGAAAATTGAATGTACATCCGTGAAATCGCAGTGAAGGGGCTTGCGAGAACACACATCAGCCTCTTTCCATCGGCCCTGTCACGGATTCAGGGTAGTGTCTCGCAACCGCTCACAATTGTGACCATTCACCATCCCGGACACGAAGCCCCTAGAGCGAAGCGATTTGAGACGTGGGCAGACTCCATAAGCTATCCAAATACAAATCGAGGCCCCGACCCATTCGGATTCGGAGCCTCGCTCCCTTGCCGCGCCTGCGGCTTCTTATGGAGCCACCTGTCGGATTCGAACCGACGACCTGCTCATTACGAGTGAGCTGCTCTACCCCTGAGCCAAGGTGGCATATGGTAGCGGCGGAGGGATTCGAACCCCCGACAGCACGGGTATGAACCGTGTGCTCTGACCAACTGAGCTACGCCGCCGCGGAAATCGTGGCGGAGAGAGTGGGATTCGAACCCACGAGGCGGCGTTGACCGCCTACACGATTTCCAATCGTGCTCCTTCGACCACTCGGACATCTCTCCGCAATTCGCTCAATGGAGCCAAACGACGATTGTTATCATAGCAGCATTCTGCCGACTCTGCAAGCACAAAATTTCTCATGTCCGTGTCAAGTTGTCGTAGGGGAGGACCTCACCGCTTAGGTTGAGTCAGGCAACCGTGGCTGAAACTCTGGCGAGCTCACGAAGCACGTACTTCACCCATGGTCGGTCCGCATGCGGACCGACCAATGCTGGCATGTGTTTTTCCAGCCAAGTCGCCGCTTCTTCGACCCGTCTCGCGATTTCCGCCTCGTTCACTGGCTTTGTCTTCACCGGCACTTCCGCCTGCATTTCCGAACGAGAAGGCGTGTTGGCCCGCAGAGGCTCGTGATTGGCGCGCGTTGCAATCAGCCGCACTAACGCATCCGCCCCTGGCTTGCTCCAACGTGCCCCATGGCGCTTCATCCGTCGCGCCACGTGGTGGAACACCTGGCCCTCAATTGCACCCAGACTCACCACATCATCATCGCCACAATGCCTTGCCAATTCTTCTCCATGTATGATTTCAGCTTCGAGATACGCTGCTTCTTCGCCCCTTCGCTTTGCTTCTCCATCTTCGTCAGCACCTTTTCTACCCGCGACCACTCCTCGGTTCTCACCGCATCCCATACCTTCCGGTAGGCCTGCGTCTCCCGTCCCAAGGCCGCAACCATCGCCTGCCGCAGGTGAAAGGGATCCAATCGATATCGAGCCCCAGGGGAGCATTCCGACGCCCTTCTTCGCCCATTCCGCCCCGTCCGCGCCGAGCCAACATCGTTTCACGCTGGCCCAATCCCACACGCGCCCAAAAAGAGGACACCGCTTCCTCCCAGAAGCGTTCAGCTTCCTCAGTCCCCGCGACCACCTGTCGATTCATCAGGGCGCGCCGTTCCCGCCCTTGTTCCTGCTTGCCTTCATACGCCACGGCCACCTTCAATTCGAAGTGTGACTGGCCCTCTTCCTCCCTGCGCCCTCGGACATACACGCCATCCGCTTCCACGAAGAGTGTCTCGGCTTTGCGTCTCCCTCCCGGAGCGTCTCCTTGTTCGAACACCTTCTCCCGCTCCAGCTCCGCTCGGACGCGCTTCTCCCTCCGAGCCTTTGCACTTCTTGCCAAATCGCCATCGCGCTGATGTCCGGCACCCAAGTCTGTAGAATCTCTGCCGCGCGCCGGTACGACACATCTAAAGCCAACGCCACAGCTTGGTCTCTTAACTTCCCGCTCAATCGACGACGGGGTTCGAACCCTGCTACCTCATCCAACAGGAAGCGACGTTCGCCCGTCTTTCGATTGCGGTAGTAACGCCGACGATACGTGATCTCTCCCAGGGTGGACACGACCGTCCGTGGTTTACGCTGAATAAGTTCCCACTCATTTCGGTCACGCTCCGCCGCCAGCTTCTCGTCCCACGCTTCGAGCAAGCGCGGAACCATTTCCCTCATGAATTCGCCGAAGGACCTCATGAGCCTCTCTTCAAGAATCGCGAAGTCGCACGGATGCTCAGACAACCACAACAGATTCATCCACAGCGGCAGGAAACCCGCCGCGCCATCACGAATATCCAACATGAGAGACCTCACCTCTTCATCCGCGCTCCGAACGCGGGTTGTTTTTGTGCTCAGTGAGGTCTCTTCTCTTTGTCCCCGGAAAATCCTCCCGAGAACACCCCCTACTCAAACTTTATACGCTCATTTCTCATTTGGGACATCGGGCGCAGACTGAGAGGTCCGCTGGATGTCATCCACACTCTCAATGTGCGCCCCCTCTTGTATCGGCGCACGACGCTCGCTGCGCGCCTCCGGGTCCGGGCTTGGGCGGGCCCGACACCCCACGCAGCGGCCGCCCCGCCCAAACGCCACACCGCCCAAGCCACACCCGCAGGAGGCGTCTCCCGGAATGCAAAACACTGCCGTCTGCACACGCCCCCGCCCCGAGTAGGCCGTCGCGTAAAAAGGGCGACGCCACCTGCTCGCCGCCTCCTCGCCTTACCGTGGGCGGGACCGGGCCGTCACTCCACAGGCGCGAGGCTCAACTCCCGGCGCAGTTCCAGCACGTCGTTCAGGATGAAGTCCGCGCCGAGCCGCTCGAACTTCGGCCGCGCCGCCTGGCCCTCGAGCCCCGTCAGCACGGCGGCAAACGAGGCGCCGAGCCTGTCCGCCGCGAGCTTGTCGGCGATGGAATCCCCTACTACGAGCACCTCACCACGGATGCCCGGAATGGGAAGCTCGACCTGTAGGAGTTTCTCGACGTCCGCTTCGCCCATGAGCGAGCGGAGGTACGAGAACGGGTGCGGCTTGGACAGCGGCCGCGCGTGCGGCGCGCGCTCCTCCGCCGCCACCACGTCCGAGGCGTTCGTGACGCGTGCCGGATCGAAATACTTGAGCCAGCCGAAGTGCTCAAGCGGCACGCGCGTCTCAATCTCCGGCCGCCCGGTGGCAATGCCGAGCGTCACGCCCGCCGCCTTCAGATCCGCGAGCAGCGCGGCGAACGCGGCCGGATCGACAATCGGGTATTCGCTCGTGAGAAAGCCCGCCTTGCCCGTCGCCTTGCCGGTGTACGCGTCGCCGAGATACCACTCCTGGAACGTCTCCTGGCCGACCTGCCAGAGCGCGTGCGCGTCGGCCTCCGGGGCATACCGTGCGAGCGCCGCCCGCGCCCGCTCCATCAAATCCGACCGCGACGAAGCCCCTTCGTACAGCGCGTCGTATCCCTTCCAGGCGATCACGTACCCGGGCAGCGCCTCCCGCAGCATCTCCCCGATGGCGCGAAGCGAGGCCTCCGAAAAGCCCTCCCGGAGAACGGACCGGGCGCGATCGACCACCTCCGCGGACGCCTCCCGCGCGTGCTCGAGCGCCGCGACCCACTCCGCCACGAACACGAAGTACACCATGTCCCAGTTGGCATTCACGCCGATGTTCTTCAGGCCCTCGAGAACCGCATCGTCGCGAAACACGTCGCGGCGAATGGCGCGGATGGCCTCCTCGGCAGGCGCCGGGGAGAAGGCCGGCGAAACGGAGGACAGGCCGAGAAATCGCGGGCTCGTCAAGAGTTCATGCACGGTGAGCGCCGACGCGTCGAAATACCGCTCCTCGCTCAGCATGACGCCGTCCACATCGAACAAAATCGTCCTGAACATCCCGTCCTCCTCGCTTCAATGCCGGCGGGCAAAGTCGTCCATGAACTGCGCGAGCCGCTCCGCGGCCTCGATGGGCACCGCGTTGTACAGCGACACGCGGCAGCCCCCCACGCTCCGATGGCCTTTCAGGCCCACAAACCCCTTCTCCGCGGCCTCGCTCAAGAACGCGCGCTCCAACTCCTCACTCGGGAGCCGGAACGTCACGTTCATCTGCGATCTCGCCCGCTTCTCGGCGTGGCCGAGGTACAGGTGCGGATGACCATCGATGGCCTCGTACACGAGCGCTGCCTTCTTCCGGTTGCGCTCCGCCACGGCCGCGAGCCCGCCCATCTCTTCCACCCACGCGAGCACCCGCTCCATCACGTAGATGGCAAACGTGGGCGGCGTGTTGTAGAGTGAGTTCGACTTCACGTGCGTGCTGTAGCGCAACATCGCGGGCAGATCCGAGTTGGCCTCCGCCAAAAACGCGTCCTTCGCGATCACGACGGTGACCCCCGACGGCCCGAGATTCTTCTGCGCGCCCGCGTAGATGAGCGCAAAATCCGACACCTCAATCGGCCGCGAGAGGATGTCGCTCGACATGTCCGCCACAAGCGGGGAGGCGGTCTTCGGCAGCGCAGGCCACTGCGTGCCGTAGATGGTGTTGTTCGACGTGATGTGCACGTAGCGGAACGAGCCGTCGTCCTCCGGAATCGCCTCGGGGATGTCCCGATAGCCGCCCTTCGTCGCCCAGTCGTTCACGGCAATCTCGCCGAATCGCACCGCCTCGTCCCGCGCCTTTTCTGACCACGCGCCGGTCAGCACGTACAGGGCGCGATGGCCTGCGCGCAAAAAGTTCATCGGGATCATGGCGAACTGCAGGCTCGCGCCGCCCTGTAGAAAGAGCACGCGGTAATCGTCGGGAATACCGAGCAGTCGCCGAAGCCGCGCCTGCGCCTCGTTGTGAATGGCCTCGTACTCCTTGCTGCGGTGGCTCATCTCCATGACGCTCATGCCCGCGCCCCGGAAGTCGATGAGCTCCTCGCGCAGCTGCTCCAACACCTCGAGCGGCAGCGCCGCCGGGCCCGGATTGAAGTTGTCCACCCGCCTCACGGTCTCCACTCCTTCAGCAGATCTCTCTCAAGGGCGCCGATGTGCGCCTGCGCCCGCCTGTCACAGTTCGATGGCCCTGACCAGCCGAATGCCGGGATGCTTCGCGATCTCGTCGATCACGTCCTGGGGCACGCGCTTGTCGACCGACAGGAGCATCACCGCTTCTCCGCCCGTCTCCCGCCGGCCCACCTGCATGCCCGCGATGTTGATGTCGCGATCGCCCAAGAGCGTGCCGATGCGGCCGATCATGCCGGGCCGGTCCTCGTGCCGCGTGTAAATGAGAATGCCTTCGATGGGCGTGTCAATGGGATACCCGTCGAGCTCGACAATGCGCGGCCCATACTCCCCGAGGACCGTGCCCGTGACGCGGTGGGTGCCGTTGTCCGTCGCGACCGAGATCTCCACCTCGTTCGTGTACACCCGGCCGCGCGACTCGCGCACCTCCTGCACGCGCAGGCCCGCGTCTTCCGCGTACCGCAGCGCGTTGACGTAGTTGACCTCGCCGTCGTACTGGAAACTGAAGAAGCCTTTCAACACGGTGCGGGTGAGGTAGCCGCCGTCCGGATCGGAAGCGTCGCCGGCGTAGCGCACGGTCATGCTCGAAGGCGCGCCCTGCGCGAGCTGCGCCGCAAAAAGTCCCAGTTGCTCCGCGAGGGCGAGGTACGGTGCGAGCCGCTCCTTCTGGCGCTGGCTCAAGCTCGGCAGGTTCACCGCGTGCTCGAAGGTGTCGTCGCGAAGCACCTGCACGATTTCCTCCGCCACCTGAATCGCCACGTTCTCCTGCGCCTCCACCGTCGACGCGCCGAGGTGCGGCGTCAACACGACGTTCGGGCAGCGGCGAAGCGGGTGATCCATCGGCAGCGGCTCCTGCTCAAACACGTCGATGGCCGCGCCCGTCACGCGCCCTGTTTCGAGCGCCTCCGCGAGCGCCATCTCGTCGATGATGCCGCCGCGCGCGCAGTTGATGATCCGCACGCCCTCCTTCATCTGGGCGATCCGGCCTGCATCAATCATGTGGTGCGTCTCTTTCGTGAGCGGCGTGTGCACGGTGATGAAGTCGGCCTCGCGAATGGCGGTGTCGAGATCGCACCGTTTCACGCCGAGGCTCTGCGCGCGCTCCTCCGTGAGGAACGGATCATACCCGAGGACGGTCATGCCGAACGCCTTCGCGCGCTTCGCGACCTCGGTGCCAATGCGGCCCATGCCGAGCACGGCCAGCGTCTTGCCGCGAAGCTCGACGCCAATCCACTTCTTGCGGTTCCAGTTGCCCTGGAGGAGATCCCGATGGGCCGCGGGGATGTGCCGCGCAAGGCTGATCATCATCGCGAAGGTGTGCTCCGCCGCCGCAATGGTGTTGCCATCTGGGGCGTTGATGACCAGGATGCCACGGCGGGTGGCCGCCTCGAGGTCGATGTTGTCGACGCCGACGCCCGCGCGGCCGATGACCTTGAGCTTTTTCGCACGCTCGATCACGTCCCCCGTCACGCGCGTCTGCGAACGCACCACGAGGGCGTCCGCGTCGGCAATGGCCTCCTTCAGCTCGTCCGGGGTGAGGTTCGTCCTGACGACGACCTCCGCGCCCTCGAGGCCGGAGAGGATGTCGATGCCCGCCTGGGAGATGTCGTCCGTCACCAAGATCTTGGTCGCCATGTTCTCTCTCACCACTCCATAAGTACAATGAACGGCCCCTAGTCACTCCGCGCGAGACGCGCGTACAAGTGCCCAGGCGGCCGGCTCTTCCACTGTCGCACTCCCCCGTGGTCACCCACGTCATCCGCCAGTCATGCGACAGCTTCTCTATCATCTTGGCTCACAGTTCTGACTATAAAAACTATCGCGCATGGGTCAAGGGCGTCACGGCTTCCGCCTCGATAAACGCCCGGTGCAGCGCCTGCACCGCCACCTCGACCAAGTCGGCCGGAATCACGCACGACACCTTGATCTCCGAGGTGGTCACCATGTGAATCGGCACCTTGGCATCGCGAAGCGCCACAAACATCTGCGCCGCCACGCCCGGGTTCGAGATCATGCCCGCGCCCACGATGGACACCTTCGCGAGCGGCGACTCCTTCTCGATTCGCTTAAAGCCAATCTTGGGCTGCAACTCCGCCACAATCTGCTCCGCTTTGTCGAGATCGCTCTCGTGCACCGTGAACGACACGTCCACCGCCTGCTCGTCCACCACGCTCTGGACAATCACGTCCACGTTCACGCCGCGATCGGCCAGCGCCGAGAAGATGGCCGCAAGCGCGTGTTCCTCAACGGGCACGCCGACGACGGCGATGCGCGCCACCTGGCGTTCAAACGCGATGCCGGTGACTACCCGGCGGCCTTCCAGCTGATTCTCCGCCACGACTTGTGTCCCATCCCTTTCCGTAAAACTGGACCTCACGACGAGCTTCACGCCGAAGTGCTTGGCGTTTTCCACGGCGCGCGGGTGCAGCACCTGGGCACCGAGGTTGGCGAGCTCGAGCATCTCGTCGTACGAGATGGCCGCGAGCTTTTGCGCAGTCTTCACGACGCGCGGGTCCGTCGTGTACACGCCTTCGACGTCGGTGTAGATCTCGCAGAGATCCGCGCCGAGCGCTGCCGCGATGGCCACGGCCGAGGTGTCCGATCCGCCGCGCCCGAGCGTCGTGACCTCGCCGTCCGCAATGCCCTGAAATCCCGTCACCACCGGCACGACGCCCTGCGCCAGAAGCGCCCTCAGCGCCGCCGTGTCGATTCTCGCCACGCGGGCGTTGCCGTGCACCGGCTCGGTGGCAATCCCGGCCTGCCAACCTGTGAGCGACTTCGCCGGCACGCCGAGCGAGATGAGCCGCATGGCCAAAAGCGCCGCTGACACCTGCTCCCCTGTCGCGAGGAGCTGATCCATCTCCCGAGAATCCGGCCTGTCCACGATGGCTCCGGCGAGATCGACCAACTCGTCGGTGGTGTGGCCCATAGCGGAGACCACCACCACCACGTCGTGCCCCTCGGCGCGGGTCCGGGCGATGCGGTCCGCCACGGCCCGGATCCGCTCCGTCGATCCCACGGACGTGCCGCCATATTTCTGTACGACGAGCACCTTCTCCACTCCTTATCTCCATGATGGCGCCATTTCGTCTATCTTACCTGATCTCTGAGCCAGGGCGGAAGCCGGAGCGCGGCTGCGTCCGTGTCAAGTTGTCGTAGGGGAGGACCTCACCGCTTAGGTTGAGTCAGGCAACCGTGGCTGAAACTCTGGCGAGCTCACGAAGCACGTACTTCACCCATGGTCGGTCCGCATGCGGACCGACCAATGCTGGCATGTGTTTTTCCAGCCAAGTCGCCGCTTCTTCGACCCGTCTCGCGATTTCCGCCTCGTTCACTGGCTTTGTCTTCACCGGCACTTCCGCCTGCATTTCCGAACGAGAAGGCGTGTTGGCCCGCAGAGGCTCGTGATTGGCGCGCGTTGCAATCAGCCGCACTAACGCATCCGCCCCTGGCTTGCTCCAACGTGCCCCATGGCGCTTCATCCGTCGCGCCACGTGGTGGAACACCTGGCCCTCAATTGCACCCAGACTCACCACATCATCATCGCCCACAATGCCTTGCCCAATTCTCTCCATGTATGATTTCAGCTTCGAGATACGCTGCTTCTTCGCCCTTCGCTTTGCTTCTCCATCTTCGTCAGCACCTTTTCTACCCGCGACCACTCCTCGGTTCTCACCGCATCCCATACCTTCCGGTAGGCCTGCGTCTCCCGTCCCAAGGCCGCAACCATCGCCTGCCGCAGGTGAAAGGGATCCAATCGATATCGAGCCCCCAGGGAGCATTCCGACGCCCTTCTTCGCCCATTCCGCCCCGTCCGCGCCGAGCCAACATCGTTTCACGCTGGCCCAATCCCACACGCGCCCAAAAAGAGGACACCGCTTCCTCCCAGAAGCGTTCAGCTTCCTCAGTCCCCGCGACCACCTGTCGATTCATCAGGGCGCGCCGTTCCCGCCCTTGTTCCTGCTTGCCTTCATACGCCACGGCCACCTTCAATTCGAAGTGTGACTGGCCCTCTTCCTCCCTGCGCCCTCGGACATACACGCCATCCGCTTCCACGAAGAGTGTCTCGGCTTTGCGTCTCCCTCCCGGAGCGTCTCCTTGTTCGAACACCTTCTCCCGCTCCAGCTCCGCTCGGACGCGCTTCTCCCCTCCGAGCCTTTGCACTTCTTGCCAAATCGCCATCGCGCTGATGTCCGGCACCCAAGTCTGTAGAATCTCTGCCGCGCGCCGGTACGACACATCTAAAAGCCAACGCCACAGCTTGGTCTCTTAACTTCCCGCTCAATCGACGACGGGGTTCGAACCCTGCTACCTCATCCAACAGGAAGCGACGTTCGCCCGTCTTTTCGATTGCGGTAGTAACGCCGACGATACGTGATCTCTCCCAGGGTGGACACGACCGTCCGTGGTTTACGCTGAATAAGTTCCCACTCATTTCGGTCACGCTCCGCCGCCAGCTTCTCGTCCCACGCTTCGAGCAAGCGCGGAACCATTTCCCTCATGAATTCGCCGAAGGACCTCATGAGCCTCTCTTCAAGAATCGCGAAGTCGCACGGATGCTCAGACAACCACAACAGATTCATCCACAGCGGCAGGAAACCCGCCGCGCCATCACGAATATCCAACATGAGAGACCTCACCTCTTCATCCGCGCTCCGAACGCGGGTTGTTTTTGTGCTCAGTGAGGTCTCTTCTCTTTGTCCCCGGAAAATCCTCCCGAGAACAACCCCTACTCAAACTTTATACGCTCCGCGGCTGCGAGCGCCACGAGGGCCAAGACGCCCTCAGCCTTGCCCTTCGACGGCCTCCTTGGCGAGCACGAGCTGCAACCGCACCGCAGACGGCGCAGTGCCGCCGCGCGACTGGCGAGCCTCCACGACGCGCGCGATATCGAGCGCCTCGTACGCGTCCTCGTCAATCAAAGGCGATCTCGCTTGCATCTCTTCGAGGGACAATCCCGCCAGATTCGTCCCCTTCGCGAGCGCGTCCGACACGAGCCGGCCGACCACCTCGTGGGCCTCCCGGAACGGAAGCCCCTTGCGCACCAAGTAGTCGGCGAGATCGGTCGCGTTCGAGAAATCGCGCGCGAACGCGTGCTGAAGCCTTTCTCGGCGCACCTTCATCGTCTCGACCGTGCCCGCCATGAGTTCGAGCGCCGGCACTACCGTGTCGACCGCGTCGAAGGCGCCTTCCTTGTCTTCCTGCAGGTCCTTGTTGTACGCAAGCGGCAAGCCCTTGAGGACGGTCAGGAGGCCCATGAGGTGCCCGTACACACGGCCCGTCTTCCCGCGCACCAACTCCGGCACGTCCGGGTTTTTCTTCTGCGGCATGATGCTCGAACCCGTCGCGTAGGCATCCGAAAGTTCAATCCAGCCAAACTCCTCGCTCGACCAGAGCACCATCTCCTCCGCGAGGCGGGATAGGTGCGTCATCAGGGTCGCGCAGTTGAAGAGTAGGCCCAGCAGATAGTCCCGATCCGAGACCGCATCCATCGAGTTTTCGTAGAGCCGCGTAAAGCCCAGCTCTTCCGCAACCATCTCCCGGTCGATGGGAAACGTCGTGCCCGCGAGCGCCGCGGCGCCAAGGGGCATCATGTCGATCTCGTCCTTCAGCGCCAGCAGTCGCCGCTCATCGCGCACCAGCATCCACACGTACGCCAGGAGGTGATGGGCGAAGAGCACGGGCTGGGCCCGCTGCAGGTGCGTGAATCCAGGCACAATCACGTCCAAATGGCGTTCGGCCGCGCTAAGCAGCGCGCGCTCGAGGCGCTTGACCCCCGCCAAAAGCTCGTCCACCGCGTCGCGAGCCCACAGGTGCATGTCGAGCGCCACCTGATCGTTCCGGCTCCGCGCCGTGTGAAGCTTCTTCGCGACGTCGCCAATGCGCTCCGTGAGCAGCCGTTCGACATTCATGTGCACGTCCTCATCCTCGAGGCGAAACTCGAGCTTGCCCGCCTCGTAGTCCGCGAGCAGCGATTCGAGCCCGTCGATGATGGCGCGCGCCTCATGCGGCGCGAGGATGCCGGTCTGGCCGAGCATCCTCGCGTGCGCGATGGAACCGCGGATATCGTAGGGCAACAGGCGCTTGTCGAACGAGATGGACGCCGTGTACTCGAGCACAAGCTGGTTCGTGTCTTCGTTGAAGCGTCCGCCCCAAAGCTTCATGCCTTGGCCTCCACCTCGTCGCCGAGCACGGAGTAGGCGTCATCGCCCAGGTTCGTCGGCTTTTCCTCGCCCGCATGCAGCGTGGCGTACACCGTCGTCGGCAGCCCGTACAGGCGGATGAACCCGACCGCCGCGCCGTGATCGAACTTGTCGCCCGTCTCGTACGTGGCGAGATCGTGCCGGTAGAGCGAATACGGCGACTTGCGGCCCGTCGCCTGCGCGTGGCCCTTGTACAGCTTCACGCGCACATCGCCCGTCACGTATTTTTGCGTCTCGTCGATGAACGCGTCGAAGGCCGCTTTGAGCGGCGAGTACCAGAGCCCGTTGTAGATGAGCTTCGCGTACTCGAGCTCGAGCCCCATCTTGTACTGCAGCACTTCCCTGGTCAGCGTGAGGTGCTCCAGCTCCTGGTGCGCCATGATGAGCACCTTGCCCGCGGGCGACTCGTACACCTCGCGCGACTTGATGCCGACGAGCCGGTTTTCGACGTGATCGATCCGGCCGACGCCGTGCCGCCCGGCGATCTCGTTCACCCGGTGAATCAGGTCGACGAGCGGAAGCGGCTCGCCGTTTAAGGCCACCGGCTTGCCCTGCTCGAACGAGATCACGATTTCCTCGGGCTCGTCAGGCGCCTTTTCCGGCGAGACGGTCCACAAAAACGCGCCCTCCGGCGCCTCCTGCCACGGATCTTCGAGCACGCCGCACTCAATCGCGCGGCCCCAGAGGTTCGCGTCGATGCTGTAGGGATTGTCGAGATCGACCGGGATGGGGACGCCGTGCTCCTTCGCATAGCGGATTTCCTCGTCCCGCGTGAACCCCCACTCGCGCACCGGCGCAATCACCTTCAGGTTCGGATTCAGCGCGTGGATGGACACCTCGAATCGGACCTGATCGTTCCCCTTGCCCGTGCAGCCGTGCGCAACCGCCACCGCGCCTTCGCGTTCGGCCACCTCCACGAGCAGCTTCGAAATCAGAGGGCGCGACAAGGCCGAGGCGAGCGGGTACTTGCCCTCGTATAGGGCGTTTGCCTTGAGCGCCGGCAGAATGAAGGACTCCGCAAACTGCGCCTTCGCATCAATCTTGTACGATTTGATTGCGCCCACCTGAATGGCCTTCGCCTGCGTGGCGTCCAGATCTTTGCCTTCGCCGACGTCCACGCACATCGCAATCACGTCATAGCCGTAGTGATCCCGAATCCACGGGATGGAGACCGAGGTATCCAGTCCGCCCGAGTAGGCGAGCACGAGCTTTTCTGCCATCACATATCCTCCCCAAACGCGCTGGCATCCGCCATGGTGGCGGCGAGCACCGCCTTCTGCGCGTGTAGCCGATTTTCCGCCTGATCAAAGATGATGGAGTGCGGCCCGTCGATCACGTCCGGCGACACTTCCTCGCCGCGGTGCGCGGGCAGACAGTGCATGAACACATAGTCCGGTTTCGCGAGGGCGCACAGCTTCTCGTTCACCTGATACCCCTCGAAGTGCTTCAGACGCTCTTCCGCTTCTTCCTCATCGCCCATCGACACCCAAGTGTCGGTGTATACCACGTCCGCGCCCTCGATGGCCCGCTCCGGATCCGTCGTGACGAGCACCTCCGTCCCCTGCTGGACGGCGTGCAACTTCGCCTCTTCGACGACCCACTGCATGGGCTGATAGCCTGGGGGCGTCGCCACGCGGATGTTCATGCCGAGCTTCGGCGCGAGCTGCAGCCAGGAATGAGCGAGGTTGTTGCCGTCTCCGATGAACGCCACCGTAATGCCTTCGAGCCGCCCCTTGTGCTCGAGGATGGTCAGCGCGTCCGCGAGCAGCTGGCACGGATGGAATTCATCAGTCAATCCATTAATCACAGGAATATCCGCGTACTTGGCGAACTCCTCGACGTCCTGCTGGCGGAACGTCCGGATCATCACGCCGTCCAGGTAACGCGACATCACCCGCGCCGTGTCGGAGATCGGCTCGCCGCGCCCGGTCTGCAGCATGTTCCCGGGCAGGAACAGGGCGTGGCCTCCGAGCTGCAACATGCCGACCTCAAACGAGATTCGGGTTCGCGTCGACGATTTATCAAAGATCATGCCGAGCGTTTTGCCGGCGAGAAGGGTGTGCGTGAACCGCGACTTTTGCGCTTCTTTCAGCAACTCGGCGAGATGCACGAGATTGCGCAAATCGTCACCGGACAGATCGCTGAAATGAAGCAGGTCCTTGCCCGCCATGACGCGATGGCAGGACCAGAGCGCATTCTGCAGCCGAACCGACAGATAGTTGGAACCCAGCGGCACGACAGTCGACGATCCGCGTCCAAGGGCGTTCTTCATATCCCACACTGCCACAGCCGAAACTCCTCTCCGCTCTTTCGCGAGCGATGTATTTCTGTGCGTCCGTGTACCGTCAAGGAAGCGTCAGTTGATCGTCCTTGCATCATTATACACGAATCTGTATATCTATCAACTCCGGCTATGGCGCGTATCCGCATAGGCCTCCGGACAGTCGAACGGCCGTCCCAGAGGGACGGCCGCCCATGCATCAATCTTTATTCCGTCGCGATGTCCTGATCCGTGATCTCGTGCGCGGGCTCGACCATGAGGAAGTGGAGCGACGGGTTGTCGATGAGCTTCTGGAGCCGGCGCGCCTCCTCGTGTTGGCCGTAACGGCGCAATTCGAGCTGGTATGCGCCCAAAAGCTCGACGATGTCGTTCCGGCCCTGCGCGTCGATCACGCGGAGCGCGACCTTCGCGCCCTTGGCAATGCGCCGCCGAAGCGCCTTTTCGTCCAGGCCCATCTCCGGATCGTGCCGCAGGTACACCCGCCCGCCCGTCATGCCCGAGCAGATCCACGGGCCGGGATCGCCCAACACCACCGCGCGGCCGCCCGTCATGTACTCGAAGGCGAACCCCTTGATGTTCGCGCGGTTGGCGATGTGCGAAAGGTCGCCGCGCACCGGGGCCTCCATTTCGCCGCCGATGACGACGTCTGCGCCAGACAACCGGATGCAGGCTCGCGCGTCTGCGTTGCCCTGGATGATGAAGAGCCCCTTGGCCGCACCGTACGCCAAGCCCTTGCCGACCGAGCCGCCACGCCAGACGCCATCGGCACACTGGCCCTTCAGGACGACAATCTTGCCGCCGAACGCGGCCTTGCCCACGCCATCCTGCGCGCCACCCAAAGCCACGGACACCATGCCTTCGGTGTGGTAAGCCGCGAATCCGGCGCCCGCCACGCCCTCGTGAACGATGGGGCCCACCTCACCGCGCCGCTTCTGGCGGATGCTCTCCCCGGACAGCCTCGTGCCGAGCGCACGCGGCACGGCTCGGATGGACGTCACTCTGGATCCCACTGCCGTCACGACGCCGTCCGTACCCGTCGCCGCCCCAACGGCTGCCACGTCCTGGATGACGTCGCCATACGCCTCTTCAAACGTGCGGTAGCGGATGTGACAACCCTGACCCAGGTATTCCTCGCGGACCCGAAGCAGCCACGACGTGTCGAGCCGAGCGTCCTCGCGCAGGTTCACCAGCAGATCGCTCCGGCCGACGAGGTCCTGCGTGCGCTTCGCGCCGAGCTTGCGCGTGAGCACCTCGACATGCTTGCCCACCTCGGAGAAGAAGCGCACCAGTTGCGAGACCGCGCGGTCGAAATCCTGGGGCTCAAACTGTTTCAGCCCCTTCGCCTGCGCCTCGGCGAGATCGTGCATCTGCGTCGCAATACCGACGTGGCACGTGTCCTTGTGGCAAGCGCGGCAAGCCGTGCAGCCGATGGCGACCATCGCCATGGTGCCGAAGCCCACCCGGTTGGCGCCGAGTAGGATGGCCTTCATGACGTCGTGCCCCGACTTCATGCCGCCATCCGCCCAGAGCTCCACGTACTCGCGGAGTCCCGCTTCGCAGAGCGCCTCATGCGCCAGCTTGACGCCAATTTCCATCGGCAGGCCGACGTGGCGAATGGCGTGCGCCCGTGCCGCGCCCGTGCCCCCGTCGAAGCCGGACAGCGTGATGATGTCCGCCCCGGCCTTCGCAATGCCAACGGCGATGGTCCCGATATTCGGCACCACAGGCACCTTGACCGCCACTTTGGCAAGCGGGTTGATCTCCTTGAGCTCGTAGATGACCTGCGCCAAGTCCTCAATGGAGTAGATGTCGTGGTTGTTGGACGGCGAAATCAGGTCGACGCCCTGCGTCGCATTGCGGGCCGCCGCCACCTGCGCGGTCACCTTGGAGCCAGGCAGATGTCCGCCTTCGCCCGGCTTCGCGCCCTGGCCAATCTTGATCTCGAGCACGTACGCGTTGTTGCAAAGGTCCGCGTTGACGCCGAATCGGCCCGACGCAATCTGTCTGCCTCGGTTGCGCGGATACTTCTCGAGCAGGTCCTTGATCTCGCCGCCCTCGCCGTTCAGGCAGACGATGTTCATGCGGTACGCCGCCTCCGCGTACGCGCGGTACGCCGTCTCGTTCTGGGACCCGAACGACATCGAACTGATGACCATCGGATAGGCGTGGCCGTCAATGGTTGTGTCGATCTCGCCCTCGGCCGGTTCGATGTCCTCCCGGAACCCGAGCAGGTGGCGAATGGAAATCGGGTTATCCGTCTCAAACTGCTGCAGCTTGGCGACAAATTCCTCGTACGGCAATTCGCCGTCCGCCACGGAACCCGCTGTCTTCCAGATGCGCGGATACAATTGGAACAACCGGTTGGGCCGGATGCTCTTCCGGTCCTGCGCTTCGTACCAGGTGCGCCGCAGCTCGGACATCTCCTCCATCCGCGCGAACGTCAATCCAGCCTTTTGCGAGCCGCAGAAGTTCGGGATGGCGAGGTGCTCGGCCACTTCGTCCGCCAAGCCGATGGCGCTGAACAGGCGCTCGTACCCGCGGACCTCATGGATGCCGAGGGTCGAGATGACCTTCTCGATGCCTTTTGTCAGCGCCTTGTACAAGTTCTCAATGGCGTGCAGTCCGCCCTTGTTCGCCGCGTATTCCCACATGTGATACGGCACGACCGCGTCTGCACCGAGCCCGAGGGATACCATGATGTCGTGCAGGTTGCGGATGCCGCCGCTGCGCAAGATCAGGCTCGTGCGCCGGCGCAAATGCTCGCCTTTCTCCTTGGCCGCCGGCCGCAAGAGCGCGCGGTGAACCGCCGACACCACCAGGAACGGGTCGATGTGCGGCCCGCGGCGAAATTGCAGGCGATCATCCAACACAATGACGTTGGCCCCCGCCTGTACCGCTTCCAGCGCCTCGAGTGAAAAGCGCTCCAACGCCTCCGGCACGCTTTCGCCGTCGCGGCGGTGAATCAAGATCTCCGCCGTCCCGTTCGGGCTCGTGCGCAGCATGGCCAACGCGTCTTCGTAGCAGACGGTGCCGAACCGGTGCGCCAGGTTTTGAATCTCGTCGTACGCTACGCCGTACGACTCGGGCAAACCCTCGAGCAGGATGGGCGCCTGAACCTCCACGCGCGGCGCCTCCTGATACAGCCCATCGAACGAGGGCCGACGCCCCAGGACGCAACGCGTGCTGAAGTGCTCGATCTCGCGCTCGCGGTCGATGGCCGGGTTCGTCACCACGGCGACGGTTTCATGCAGGAAATCGGAGAGCAGGGTCGCTTCTTCCGACAGCGCGCCAATGGGGCTGTCGAAACCGAGCGACTTGATGGGCTCTGCCCCGCTCTGGATCTCCTGATCCATGAGCTTGAGATCATCGTCGCGGAAGCCAAACGCCAGCATGCGAATATCGAGCGGCTTCGCGTCCCGCTTCGCATGCGCGACGTCCTGACTCACGCCGTACGGCACGGCAAAATGGAGATTGCGGTGCTCGCCGCGAAAGTTGAATCGCTGCTTCGCGAGTTCCAAGACCTCGAGCTGCAGCTCGTCGTACGTGTAGATCTTGACCCCCGTCTCGCTCCACCGCACGCCCACCTTCTCCCCTGGCGCGAGCGGCTTAGGCTCAGCCGTCCAGATGTCGAGCGGGACAATGCCCTGCTCCGAGGAGAAGTAATACGCCGTGTCCGATTCGAGCTGCCACATAGGCCGGAGGCCGAGCGCGTCAACGCTGAACACCGCGGCGTTGCCGTAGCGCATCATGACGCCCGCGGGTCCCTGCGCAAACGGCCCCCAGAGCGACCGGTAATACATGTACAAGTCCGACAATTCTTCTGGCATCGACTTGATCTCATGAATGATGGGCGGAAACAGCAGCTCCGCAGCTTCGAACAGCGACCAGCCGCGCGTCGCCACGAGTGCGCAAAGCGTCCTGTCGACCATCTGCGAATCGCTGAACTCTGGCCGCACCGGCACGCCAATCATCTTCGACTCCGTGTAAAACCGCGCAATCGTGTTGATCTCCCCGTTGTGTCCGAGGCAAGAGAAGGGCTGCACGCGCGGGAAGGACGTCGTCGTATTCGTGGAATACCGCGTGTGCGCAATCACGAATGCGGATCGGCAAAGCGGATTTTGCAGATCCTTGTAGAAGCGATACAGCGTCTCGTCGTTGCCCACGACCTTGTACACGACCTGATCATGTGAAAGGGAGGCGACGTGGACGCCCGGCAACTCGTCGATCTCGGCAAACGCCGCAAACACGCGCGCGTCGTCCCGATGAGGCAGGCACCCCGCCATCTGAAGGAAGTGCGGCTTGACCTTCTTGCCAAGCGGGCCGAGCACGGATTCATCCACATGATCCTCGACAACCGCGACCGGCTCCATGCCATGATGAGTCAAGACGCGCAGAATGGGCTCCTGAGACACTTCCTTCTCCAACAGGAAGTGACCCACCCAAAAGCCCGGTTCGTGGACGAGCCGCCCTGATTGCCCGAGGCTCTCGAGCCGCGAAGCCCACAGCGCTCTTGGAATGTCCAACAGGAGACCGCACCCGTCTCCTTCGTTATTGACGTATCCCGCCCGGTGGCGCATAGCGCGAAGGGCGTCCAATCCGTTTCGAACCGTGTCGTACGAGGGTTGTCCTGATTTCTCAATCTGCGAAAAATTCCGCAGGCATCGTATTCGCGCTGCAGGTCGGTCGTCAACTTCTCCAGTTCCACCTGTGCCACTCCTTTTTAGCACAATATTTTGACACTCTATCTCTCTGCGCGTCAAGTCTTCGTGTACAGCCAACGAGCAACGGGCGATCCGAAACGGCTATGAAACATTATACGACTTCTTGAATAATCATGCCATCCCGTGTTATAACATGAGTGCAACGGGAGAGGAGGAGCCGCGTTGGACATCCGGAAGGCGACCTCAGCGGACGTCGAAGATATGCAACGACTGATTCAACACTTTGCCGACATGGGACTGATGCTGCCGCGCACCATCAAATCGCTTTGTGAGCATCTGCAGTGCTTCACGGTCGCAGTGGAAGATGGGCGCGTCATCGGTGTTGGGGGATTGCACGTCCTGTGGACGGATCTCGCTGAAATCCGTTCGCTCGCTGTTGCGCCTGAAGCGCACGGGAAAGGCGTGGGCAGTCAGATTGTCAAAGCGCTGTTAAAAGAGGCGGAAGACCTCGGCATCGCGCAGGTGCTCTCTCTGACGTATCAGACCCGATTTTTTGAGAAGCTGAACTTTCACGTCGTGCGGAAGGAAACGCTGCCGCATAAAGTGTGGAAGGATTGCATCTACTGTAACAAGTTCTATCACTGCGATGAAGTCGCGATGGTTTACTATACGCGCCATTTCCAGCCGTTGAAACAGGCGAAGGAAGCCTGATCACCTGCAGCGCCAACGCAAGAATACTATAGCAAATTCAGCGCAATTGCGAAAGACCAAACCACGTGGGCCGCGCCCCTCGTCAGGCGCGGCCGACTTTTTTGACGATGGCCTCAAATTCTTCGACGTGCTGTTCGTCGATGATGAGTGGTGGAACGACGCGAATGCGCCGAGGCCCGCACGCGGTCACGAGCAGCCCGCGCTCCGCGGCGCGCTTGCGCCACGTCGAGGCGTCGTCCACGTCAAACCCCCACATAAGGCCCAGGCCCGTCACGCCGTCGAAGTTCGCTTCGAGCACGCGTCGAAGCGCCTCGCCCACCCGCTGGACGCGTTGGAGGAAGGCCGGATCGCGCACCACATCGACCACATAATTGGCCACCGCCATCGCGAACGGATTGCCGCCGAAGGTCGATCCGTGCATGCCAGGCGTAAACGCGTCCGCCACATGCTGTTTGGCCAGAATGGCTCCCGTGGGAATTCCATTGCCCAGTCCCTTCGCCATGGTGATGATGTCCGGCGACAGATCAAAGTGCTCGAATCCGAAGAAACGCCCGGTTCGCCCGACACCGGTCTGGACCTCGTCCACGATGAAGAGCGCGCCCACTTCCTTCGCGCGGGCCGCCAACCTGTGAAGCACGCCGTTGTCGACGGGCCGCACGCCCGCCTCGCCCTGCACGACCTCGACGATGCACGCCGCCGTGTGCTCATCTAGCATCTCCACGGCGCCCTCATAGGTCTCCGCCACCTCAAAGCCGGGCACAAGCGGCGTCATGCCCTCGCGGTACTTGGGGTTGGACGTCACCGACAAGGAGCCCATCGTTCGACCGTGAAAACTGTTGGGCAGCGCCACCACGCGGATCTTCTCGGGATGCCCGCTGACGTACTGATATCGCCGGGCGAGCTTGAGGGCTCCTTCGTTCGCCTCCGTGCCCGTGTTCACGAACATGGCCCGATACGGCCCCGTTCCGCGATCCGCCAAACGGGTCAACTTTTCCGCCAGTTCGACCTGACCCTCAATGAGAAACAGGTTGGAGACGTGCAAGAGCGTCCTCGCCTGCCGCTCTATCACCTCGGTCACGCCCGGATGCGCGTGGCCGAGGTTGCACACGGCGATCCCCGCCGTGAAATCGAGGTACCGCCTGCCCTCGTCGTCGTACACATACGCGCCCTCGCCTCGGACAAGGGCGATATCTCGCTTGCCGTAGTTCTGAAACAGGACCTGGTCCGCCAACTGCCCCAACGCCGTCTTCATGCCGTCACTCCTTCGGTTTGCACGGCAAGCCTCGTCCCACGGGCTCGCCTCTCGCTCGTTCCTAATGCGGCCATCTGCACAGCCTCCGGGTCCCGCCCGTCGACCACCCAGACTTCGCGCACGCCGTGCCGAACAGCGTGTAGCACGGCGTTCACCTTGGGAATCATGCCCGTGTTGAACGCGCCTGCCTGGAGGAGATCTTCCAGTTCATCCGGCGTCGTATCGAGCAGGAGATCGCCCGCTTCAAAGTCGCGGTAGATGCCCGGCACGTCGGTCAGAAACACCAGCCGTGTCGCGCCGAGTGCGCGCGCGATGTGACTTGCAGCATGGTCCGCATTGATATTGTAGGGCTGCCCCGCGGCGTCGCGGCCGAACGGCGCAATCACCGGCACGCGCCCCGATGACACCGCCGCTTGAATCGGATCGACGCGCACGCCGGCCACGTCCCCCGTGCGAAGCCGCCCCACGTCCTTCGCCACGACGATCTCGCCATCCGCCAACGCGGCCACGGGCACGCCGCGCCGGGCCAGCGTTTCCGCGATGTCGCGATTGCATTCGGCGAGCGCGGCCATCACGTGCGGCATGGCTTCGTCGGTTGTCTGGCGCAGTCCATTCACAAAAGGGAGCTCAATGCCCGCGTCCCGAAGCCGCTTGGAAATGCGCGGCCCGCCGCCATGCACCAACACCACTGGCCATCCTCTTCGCCTGGCCTCCTGCACGGCGCCTGCGAGCGCCGTGTCGGCGCCCCCTTGGAGGGACCCCCCGAGCTTGATGACGATCACGCCCATCTCACCTCACATCCACAGCGGGACGAGATTCAGACCCTCTCGCTCAGGCCAACCAAACATCAAGTTGGCGTTTTGGACGGCCTGCCCCGCTGCGCCCTTCCCGAGGTTGTCGATGGCCGTGAACACCTGAAGCAGTCGCGATCGCTCATCCCAGCGCACGGCCACGTGGCACTCGTTGGTCCCGTTCACGGCCTTGATGTGCGGCATCTCGCCGTCTGGCAGCAACCGTACAAACGGCTCGCCTTCGCAAAACGACACATACCGATCATACACCACGGGGGCTGCGTCCGGCGGAATGGGGACGTACGCGCACACCAAAATCCCTCGTGGGACCGGCAGAAGCTGCGTCGTGAGGAGCACGCGCACCGCGCCGCCGAGCGCCCGTTCGATTTCAGGCGTGTGCTGATGTTGGCCCACCCGATACGGATACACGTCGTTCGCGAGCTCGCCGAGGTGAAGGTGCTCCTTCGGCGCACGCCCTGCGCCGGTGACGCCGGACTTGGCGTCGAACACCATGGGCCCCTTCAGGTCCGCCAGGAGATTCCCCAGAGGCAAGACCGCGAGGGCGCAGGCCGTCGCGTAGCACCCGGGGTTCGCCACGAGCGACGCCTCCCGAATCGACTCGCGATGGCGCTCAGGCAAGCCGTAGCACGCTTGCGCGATGGCCTCTCGCGGCAAAGGCGGCTTCCCGTACCACGCTTCGTACTCCTCCGGCGGAAGCCGGAGATCCCCGGACAGGTCAATGACCTTGACGCCGCCATCGCGTCCAGCCTGCACAATCTCCCACGCCACTCGTCCCGACTCCCCGGAGGGCAGTGCGACGAAGACGAGATCGCACAAGTCCGCGGCTTTTTGGACATCCAGGGGCTCGACAGGCGGCAGCGCGTCAGCCAGCGCATGCAGATGGGGCAGATGCGCATCAAGTGGACCCGTTCGAGCGCCCGATCCGGCCAAGTACACCAAGGTCATACGCGGGTGTCCCGCGACGAGGCGCACCAGTTCCATGCCGGCATATCCGGTGGGACCCACGATCCCGACCCGCACGTTCGACATGTATAAACATCCTCCATTCTGTATTGATATTCAGTATAGCGAATGGAGGATTCGAAGGGCAACTTCCGTTAATTTACACTCGAGCCCAGATTGCGGGCTCTGTGCGAATGCCCGTATCGCCGGGCCGATGTCCCATCATTTCATGCAGTAACTTCGCAAGGAGGGATGTTCGCATGGGTGCATTTGGCGGATACACCCGATGGGCTGTGGTGTTCCTGGTGATTTTCGTGCTGTTCTTTCTCCTCGTGCCGGCGGGCGTCGGCGTGTACCACACAGCGCCCGCACCCGCGCCGGTCGCGACCGTGGCGTACACCGAGTATGACGAGGTCATCGAAACGGGTCCCATGTACGGCTACGCCCCTCATCACCCCATGGCACAAGGCCCTGTCATGCACGAGGAATACCATGAGCCCTACGATGCCGACGAATCGAGCAGCCTTTAAAGCGAGTGCCAAGGCAAGCCCTGTGGAAGCGCCACCGCGCCGTCCAGCGATTGTCGCTGGACGGCTTGCATTCTCCCCATCGCCCTGCTATGATACACATTGTCGCTTGCGTCCGTAGCTCAGTGGATAGAGCGCTGGCCTCCGGAGCCATAGGTCGGGGGTTCGAATCCCTCCGGACGCGCCAAAGGAGAAGGGCTGTCTCGAAGGTGCAAAGGCGCCTTGGGACAGCCCTTTTCGCGCGAGTTGGGGACTAACCAAGCCAAGCGGCGCGGGCGACGAACTCATTGTCAACTCACACCCGCGCCATCCGCATGCGCGATTCGGGCGTCACTTTGCTGGAATGGGTTTGGTGCGCAGGCCGGTCAAAACGTCTAGGATGGCCCCTGCTTTGAAATGGCATTCGTCCCACTCTCGCTCCGGCACCGAGTCGTAGACGACGCCTGCACCCACCTGCACGTACTGCACGTCCCCGATGGCCACCACGCTCCGAATGAAGATGGCCGTGTTGGCATTGGCCCACGCGTCGACCATCCCGATGAATCCTCCGTATGGCCCGCGCCGATACGGCTCAAGTTCGTCGATGATCTCCATGGCCCGAATCTTGGGCGCTCCAGACAAGGTACCGTTTGGAAAGGTGGTCAGGAGCGCGTGAAACACGCTCACGTCGTCGCGGAGTTCCGCGGTAACGCGGGACACCAGGTGATACAAGTGGGAGTACCGCTCCACCACCATCAGCTCCGGCACCGCGACGGTCCCCGGCTTGGCGACGCGGCCGAGATCGTTCCGACACAGATCCACAAGCATGACGTGCTCCGCGTTCTCCTTGGCATCTTGCTTCAACTCCGCCACGAGGCGAGCGTCCTCCTCTGGAGATGATCCGCGGCCGCGCGTCGTCCCGGCGATGGGCTTCATCTCCGCCCGCCCGCGGAGCGCGCGGAACTGCACCTCCGGGCTCGCCCCATAGAGCACCATGCCGGGATACTCCGCCACAAACATGTAGGGAGACGGGTTGAGCTGCCGCAGGCGATCGTACGCGGCGAGCGGCGGCAAGCCGCCGCGCACTTGCATGCGGGTGGAAGGAACCACCTGAAAAATGTCGCCCGCCCGAATGTACTCGACGGCGATCTCGACATTCCGGCAGTACATGTCCTTCGGGACGTCGTAGGTGATGACGGGATCGTCCGCACCGATTTCCGCCATCTCGTCCAGAACGGGCGGTACCGCAAGCCCCTCACGGCAGACCGTGGCGATGCGCCGCTCCGTCTCGTCCAGTTCCTGAGCGAGTTTTGGATCCGCGCGCAACACCGGCGCGTCATCCTGGCGAAACACCGTGACCGTGCTGCCCGACAACTGCGCGACGGCCGCGTGCCAGAGCAGGCGGATTTCGGGAAGATGGCGGTCGTCCTCGGCCGTCATGGGCACGCGCTCCAGGTAGCGGATGGCGTCATACGCTACGTAGCCGAGAAAACCGGCGCTGAACGGCTCTCCGTCCGGGCCACACAAGAGCTCGCACAGCGCCGAGCGAATCCTGTCGAGGAGTGCCATGGGATCTTGGGCCTGCACGTGGATGACGTTCCCGCCGACCACGCTCTCCCACGGATACGGCGCGCGCGGAACCTCGACACCGGCCGACCGCGCGATGGAAAACAGGTGAGCCGCGAGATCTGGATGAGTGAACACGCTGACGACGTGATCGCGCACCTGCACCTCGACGAGCGGCGCCATGCCGATGAGGCTCATCTGATAATCGCTCGGAATGTCTTCTCGCCCAGCCTCGAGCAAAAAGACGCGCCCAGGGCCGAGGTCATCGCGGAGCGAGAGGTAAAGATAATACGGATCGACGCTCATCTCCGCGGAAAGGTTGGATTGTCTCATCGTGAAATCCCCTCCGTCTCGCCATCACGCCACGTCCGCCAAAAAGTTGCGGATCATGGTCTTCCCGTGGTCGGTCAGGATGCTCTCCGGGTGAAACTGCACGCCCACCGCGCCCGTCGGCCGGTGGCGCATGGCCATGATGTAGCCGTCTACCTCGGCCGTGACGACGAACGCGTCGGGAAGCGACTCGCGTTCCACGACCAGGGAGTGATATCTCGTGGCCCGAAACGGAGAGGGGATGTCTCGAAACAAGGGGTCTGAGCCATTGTGGAGAATCATCGAGGTTTTTCCGTGAACGGGTTCTCGCGCGCGGACGACTTTGCCTCCGTATGCGTACCCGAGGGACTGATGGCCTAGGCACACGCCCAACAGAGGCACGCGCCCCGCGAAGTATCGAATGGCGTCCACCGACACACCCGCTTCGCGCGGGGAACACGGGCCGGGAGACACCAGGACCCCTGCGGGCCGCAGCGCCTTCAGTTCTTCCAAGGAAACATCGTTGCGGCGCACAACGACGTCAGCACCCAATTCCAAACAATATTGAACGAGGTTGTAAGTGAACGAGTCAAAGTTGTCGATCATCAACAGCATCGCTATCCTCCGCTCCCCTCATCTCAACGGGCCTCTCGGCCCCCTCTGCTCGGCTGTGCTCTGCTCAGCAACCGTGATACGTCTACAATACGCTGCCCCCCGGCGCGCGTCAAGGCACGCGTACGCTACGTCCGTGTCAAGTTGTCGTAGGGGAGGACCTCACCGCTTAGGTTGAGTCAGGCAACCGTGGCTGAAACTCTGGCGAGCTCACGAAGCACGTACTTCACCCATGGTCGGTCCGCATGCGGACCGACCAATGCTGGCATGTGTTTTCCAGCCAAGTCGCCGCTTCTTCGACCCGTCTCGCGATTTCCGCCTCGTTCACTGGCTTTGTCTTCACCGGCACTTCCGCCTGCATTTCCGAACGAGAAGGCGTGTTGGCCCGCAGAGGCTCGTGATTGGCGCGCGTTGCAATCAGCCGCACTAACGCATCCGCCCCTGGCTTGCTCCAACGTGCCCCATGGCGCTTCATCCGTCGCGCCACGTGGTGGAACACCTGGCCCTCAATTGCACCCAGACTCACCACATCATCATCGCCCACAATGCCTTGCCAATTCTTCTCCATGTATGATTTCAGCTTCGAGATACGCTGCTTCTTCGCCCCTTCGCTTTTGCTTCTCCATCTTCGTCAGCACCTTTTCTACCCGCGACCACTCCTCGGTTCTCACCGCATCCCATACCTTCCGGTAGGCCTGCGTCTCCCGTCCCAAGGCCGCAACCATCGCCTGCCGCAGGTGAAAGGGATCCAATCGATATCGAGCCCCAGGGAGCATTCCGACGCCCTTCTTCGCCCATTCCGCCCCGTCCGCGCCGAGCCAACATCGTTTCACGCTGGCCCAATCCCACACGCGCCAAAAGAGGACACCGCTTCCTCCCAGAAGCGTTCAGCTTCCTCAGTCCCCGCGACCACCTGTCGATTCATCAGGGCGCGCCGTTCCCGCCCTTGTTCCTGCTTGCCTTCATACGCCACGGCCACCTTCAATTCGAAGTGTGACTGGCCATCTTCCTCCCTGCGCCCTCGGACATACACGCCATCCGCTTCCACGAAGAGTGTCTCGGCTTTGCGTCTCCCTCCCGGAGCGTCTCCTTGTTCGAACACCTTCTCCCGCTCCAGCTCCGCTCGGACGCGCTTCTCCCCTCCGAGCCTTTGCACTTCTTGCCAAATCGCCATCGCGCTGATGTCCGGCACCCAAGTCTGTAGAATCTCTGCCGCGCGCCGGTACGACACATCTAAAGCCAACGCCACAGCTTGGTCTCTTAACTTCCCGCTCAATCGACGACGGGGTTCGAACCCTGCTACCTCATCCAACAGGAAGCGACGTTCGCCCGTCTTTCGATTGCGGTAGTAACGCCGACGATACGTGATCTCTCCCAGGGTGGACACGACCGTCCGTGGTTTACGCTGAATAAGTTCCCACTCATTTCGGTCACGCTCCGCCGCCAGCTTCTCGTCCCACGCTTCGAGCAAGCGCGGAACCATTTCCCTCATGAATTCGCCGAAGGACCTCATGAGCCTCTCTTCAAGAATCGCGAAGTCGCACGGATGCTCAGACAACCACAACAGATTCATCCACAGCGGCAGGAAACCCGCCGCGCCATCACGAATATCCAACATGAGAGACCTCACCTCTTCATCCGCGCTCCGAACGCGGGTTGTTTTTGTGCTCAGTGAGGTCTCTTCTCTTTGTCCCCGGAAAATCCTCCCGAGAACACCCCCTACTCAAACTTTATACGCTCGTACGCTACACGTCGACTCCCGGACGATGAGTTCCGTCGGCAATTCGACACTTCGGGGGCCCGATGCCAAACCCTCCACCTGATCCAAGAGCAACTGAACCAGTTTCGCGCCCACATCCGCCTTCGGAATGCGTGCCGTGGTCAGGGCTGGAGTCGACATGCGCGCGAGCTCCACGTCGTCGATGCCAATCACCGAGACATCCTGAGGGACCCGAACCCCACGTTCGGAAAGCGCTCGGATGGCGCCGAGTGCCAACAGGTCGTTGGAAGCGGCAATCGCGGTGAAGCGAATGCCTTGATCCAGCATCGACGCGGTTCGCTCGTACCCCGCCGACATGGTGTCGCGCAGGTACGGAACGAGTTGCACCAAGGGATCTCCGGCCACGAGACCATGTTCGCGCATCGCGTCCAAGTAACCCGCGTACCGTGGATTCTCTTCGCGATCGTCGTACTCGCCGAGGAAGGCGATGTCGCGGTGGCCGAGCTCAATCAGATATTCGACGTTCCGCCGCATGGCCCGGTACAGATCCACGTGCACGTGAGGCAGCCCGAAATCCGAACTGCGGTCCTTATAAATACAAATGGGGATTTTGTGCGACAACTCCTTCAGGTCCACGACGTTCATGACTTCGTAAGGCGTCAGCACCATGAGGCCGTCGTAAAAGCCCTCCAAAATGAGCTTCATGTACGCCTCGCGATCCCGCGTCACGTTGTACAGCGAGAACGTGTAGCCGCGCTCCAAGGCTGCCCGCTCGATGCCGAGGAGCACCTCGTGATAGAAAGGGTTGCTCAACGAGGAAATGATGCAGGTGAATTGCCCGCACCGCTTCATCTTCAGGCTGCGCGCCATGCGATTGGGCACGTAATTCAATTCCTTGATGGCTTGGAGCACACGCTCGCGAACGTCCGCCGCTACGTATCCGTTTTCATTCAGGACCCTCGAGACCGTGGTCGGCGAGACGCCTGCCCTTCGCGCCACATCCACCCTCGTGGCCATGTCATTCCCCCCGGAGTCTCGCAATCACGCCCCGATCCCTCGATGATGCCTCGAGGCCACGTGGAGCGCAATCGCCCTTTAAGTTGTTATACATCAGTTTCATTTTAGAAGATCTGTGTGTCGATCAACAAGACATCTCTTGAGACAGACCGCCGATGGACGTCGGCGACGCGACATCGCTCCGTGATGACCATCCCGCAAGCTCGCCGCCCTCTAAGCCGATTTTGATAGACCATGTGGTATGCTGGGTGCGCTGTCATGGTGAACTTCGAACCTACAGGGAGGAAATCAAGGTTGGACGCACACGCGCGCACCGACCGATATGCGATTCGACCTCTCGCCCTTGCGATGGCCTTGATCGCGATCGGCGTTTGCGTCGTGAAGGAATGGCAAGGACTGGGCCGCCTCCACTTTCTAGGCTACGACTACGCCTTCTTTTACAACGCGTTTTTGCACGTAATGGCCGGGCAGACGGACTGGCGCCATCTGTACGATCCGGCGGCGGAACGCGCATTTTTGACGGCCCACGGTTATCCGATGGATCCGCATAATCATTACGTGTATCCGCCCCAGTTCGCGTGGATGTTCGCCTGGCTGGCCCTTCTCCCCTTCGGCGCATCGCTCGCCTTGTGGCGCGTGATGTCCATTGCGGCGGGGATATTCGGCGTCTACTGGACCATGAAGACGCTGTGGCCGCGAATCCGGCGGGGACACCTCTTCCTCGCCGTCGCGGCCACGCTCACACTGACGCCTTTTCAGTTGGACTTTGCCGTCGGCAACGTGAATACCATCCTGTTTGCGTTCCTGGCACTCGCGTTCTACGCCGTCTATCGCCTGGACAAGCCGACGTTGGGCTCCATCGCCTTGGCTGCAGCGGCGCTCATCAAGGTGACGCCACTTGCGATTTTGCTCGCCTTCGCCATCCAGGGGCGATGGAACGTCGTGGCGCGTACGCTGCTGGTCCTAGGATTGGGCGTCCTCTCATCGTTTCTCTTCCTAGGCTGGGAGAGTACGGCGGCGTACGCCACGCACTTTCTGCAGTTCGGGAGACAGAGCATGGCGAATGGCCCTGCTCCCTACAACCAATCGCTTCTTGGCGTACTCGAGCTTCTGTGGGACAAGGGGCGAGCCGGCCCATTGTCTCCTGACTTGGGTCTCGTGTTTGACGGGTACGCTGTCGCGCTGTTGTTCGTCATCGGTGCCGCGATGCGGAGAAAGCCGTGGACGTGCGACGCAAGTCGCCTGGGGCTGACCGCGCTTCTACCTGTGGCCGTTTCACCGCTGGTGGAACAGCCGCACATGGTGCTCACGCTGCCAGCGCTTCTGGCTTCGCTCCACCTGATCCGGCGGCACCCGCGCACACCGGCGCGCCGGACGTATGCGGGGCTGCTCGCCGCCGCATACGTCCTGCAGACACTCCCCGTCACGTTTCTTGTCAACCATGTGACGCGATTCGCACCTTCGCTGTACTGGCTGCACATTCAGATGTTCATTTCGTTCGCCTGCGTCCTGGGTGCCCTTCTGGTGATGGCTTGCCGCAGCAGAGCGCAGCCCGTGACGCGCACGCCTGTCGTGGGCTGAGGACGCGCTGTCTCCGTCAAATTGGCGCCGGTGAACGTCACAGGCGGGAATCCTCTCCCTCTCCGCCCGCCCCTGGGCGAAGTCGCGCGGCGAGCTCGCGCAGGGCGAAGCGCTGAAACTTGCCCGTGCTCGTCATGGGGAAGCTGTCAATCATCTGAACTGCCTCTGGCCAGTGCGACTTGCTTACGCCGCGATCGCGCAAGAACGCCTGGACCTCCTCCAGGGTCAGCACGTCGCCCGGATGCTTTGGCACAATAAAACATGCGGCGCGCTGGCCGAGGCGAGGGTCCGGCATCGCCACTACCGCCGCCTGCCCCACGCGCGGATGGGCGTACAGCACCTCCTCGATGGCCCGGGGATCGATTTTGTAGCCGCCTCGATTGATGAGGTCGTCGCGGCGCGCCACAAACGTGCAATACCCCGCTTCGTCCACCCGCACAATGTCCGCCGAGTGAAACCAGCCCTCATCATCAAACATGCGGCGCGTGTTTTCCGGCTGCCGATAATAGCCGGGGATCATGTTCGCGCCGCGCACCCAGAGTTCTCCTTCACAAGGCGGTTCGAGCCTCTGCCCGCGCTCATCCACCACCTGATCTTCGAGTCCATCCAGCCGTTTCCCGAAGGACACGCTGGTGACGTCGATACCGTCCCCAGGGCGCGTGATGTGCGTGACGCCCCCTCCGTGTATCCATAGCAGGCGAAGATGTCGGCGCCGAGTTTG
Organism: Alicyclobacillus acidocaldarius subsp. acidocaldarius Tc-4-1; assembly: GCF_000219875.1. Lineage (NCBI taxonomy): Bacteria > Bacillati > Bacillota > Bacilli > Caryophanales > Alicyclobacillaceae > Alicyclobacillus > Alicyclobacillus acidocaldarius. The sequence continues at coordinate 1,111,877 of NC_017167.1, read as the reverse complement.
GTGTTGAGCGACCTCAAGATCTCCGCGGGACACGTCGCCCCCGCATAGACGATGCCACGGAGAGACGGAACTGACGAGGCGGTGAGATCGTCCGCCCGCGCGAGATCGACGAGCATGGGCGTGGCACCGAGCAGATAGGTGGGCTGTTCCCTCCGCATGACGGACACGGCGCGCTGGACGTCCCAGTGGGACAAGAGCGCCACCGGCGCGCCGCGAGAGAGGGCCCCAAGACACCCGATGCCGAGCCCCGTGAGGTGGGCGATGGGCGTCACAACGAGCCACTTCGCCGCTGGTTCAAACCGCGCCGTCTGATTCAGTTGCCGTATCCAGTACAGGTTGTTGGCATGCAGGTGGAGTTCTGCCTTGGGCCGCCCTGTGGTGCCAGAGGTGAACATGATGAAAAAGGGATCCACAGCGACCGGGCGCGTGTCGTGGAGCGAGTCACCTGCTCCCTCCGCAGCTGAACGCAACAAGTCGGCGTAGGAAACGGTGTCCCCATCCGGGGCTTGCGGCACGGCGACAAGCGCCAACGTGCACCCCGCGTCCGCCGCGGCGCGCCGCATGGGCGCAAGATAGTCCCGGTTGCGAAAGGTGGCCATCACGACAGCCACCTTCGGCTGTGTCAGCTGGAGCACATAGGCGAGATCGTGCTCCGTGTACGGCATGTGGCAGAGGACAGAAATCGCGCCCGCCTTGGCCGTCCCCATGAGGGCCACTAGGAACTCGTGCGTGTTCGGCAACTGCAGCGCGACGCGATCGCCTGGACACACCCCCATCGCTTGAAGACCGAGAGCGAACTGGTCCGACGCCCTTTCGAGCTCGCCGTACGTCGTGACGGCTCCGTCCTCGTCGATCACGGCCGGTGCGTTAGGTTTTTGCGCTGCGTGCAGCGATACAAGATCCAGGAACGTCTCCTCGGTCCAGCGGCCCGCGCGCAGGTGCTCCTCGATGTGTCGGCGCGTCAGCCACACGTCGTCCCGCGACACCAGCCGCTCGACGCTTGCCTCCCATCTCTCGTTCATCCATGCTCTCCTCCTCGCGCCGCAGGGCCCTATGCCATCGTCAGGCCGCCCGACACGCTCAGCGTCTGCCCGGTGATGAATCGGGCGTCATCGGACGCCAGAAACGCCACGGCGCTCGCGATTTCCTCCGGTTCCGCGAGCCGTCGAAATGGAATGGCCCGCTCCAGCGCGCTCGCCAATTTGTCGTTCTGCCCGGCAATCTCCTGAAAGAGAGGCGTTCTGGCCGGCCCCGGGCACACCACATTCACGTTGATGCGGTGCTTCGCCATTTCCCGCGCAATCGTCTTCGAAAATGCGATCACGCCGCCCTTCGCCGCGGCGTAAACCGCCTCCCCCGTGGATCCCACCCGCGCCGCATCGGAGCCGATATTCACCACCTTGCCGTACGAGCGGGCCACCATATGCGGCAACACTGCGTGGCACGTGTACAGGACGCTCTTCAAATTGGTAGCAAGGATCTTCTCCCACGTCTCCTCCCGGCTGTCGAGGAACAGTTCGATGCGGTCCCAGCCGGCGTTGTTCACCAGGATGTCGATCCGCCCGAACTGCTCCATCACCTTCCCGACCATCGCCTGGACCTCGTCTCGACGCGTGACGTCCGCGCGCACCGCCACCGCCTCGGCGCCCATCCCGCAGAGGCGCTCGCTCGTCTCGCGAGCCGCGTCCAGGTCGAGATCGACCACGGCCACGTGAGCCCCCTCCGCCGCGAAGCGCTCGCAGATGGCCCGCCCGATCCCCCGCGCGCCTCCCGTCACGATGGCGACCCTATCTTCCAGCTTCATCCCATCCCCTCCCCGCGTCTACCTATCTCGCCGCCGAAACTTGCGAAAGTCCGGCTTCCGCTTTTCCTTGAACGCCTGAAGCCCTTCGAGCGCCTCGTCAGAGCGGTAGTACATCGCGAGGGATGCCATCGACAGGCGCGTGATGCCCTCGATATGCGCCGAGTCCGCGTTGAACGAATACTTGAGGAACTTGAGCGCCGTGGGACTCTTGTCGAGAATCTTCTGACACCATGCCTCGACCTCGTCCATCAGCCGCTCGTGGGGCACCACCTTGTTGACGAGGCCCATCGCGAGCGCCTCCTCTGCCGTGTACTGCTCGCACAAAAACCACAGTTCACGCGCCTTCTTCTCGCCCACCACGCGCGCGAGGTAAGCGGTTCCATAGCCGGCGTCAAAGCTCCCCACCTTCGGCCCGACCTGGCCGAACTTCGCGCGATCCGACGCGATGCTCAAATCGCACAGGACGTGCAGCACGTGCCCCCCACCAATCGCGTACCCATTCACGGCTGCAATGACCGGCTTCGGGATGCTCCGGATCAGACCGTGCAGCGTCTCAATCTCGAGCCCAATGCCCTCTTCCAGATCGCCCCCCGTACCCGTGTAGCCTTCGCTGTCGCGGTCTTTCTGATCGCCGCCCGTGCAAAAGGCGCGATCGCCCGCCCCCGTGAGCACCACCACGCCGACGGTCGGATCGTCCCACGCGTCCCGAAACGCGTCGATCATCTCGCGCACGGTCAGCGACCGAAACGCGTTCAAGACCTCCGGCCGATTGATGATGACCTTCGCGATCCCGTCCCGCTTCTCGTAGAGAATATCCGTGTACGACACGCTCCCGCCCCCTGTTCAGCACGGTTTGTAGTCTTTGCCCAGCCACTCTCGCGCAATGACGATCTTCTGCGTCTGCGCCGTGCCATCGCCGATTTCGAGCCCAATCACGTCCCGCAGCCGCTGCTCGAGCGGCAGATCTTTCGTGTAGCCATAGTGGCCGTGAAGCAGGATGCACTCGTGGATGGCCTGCGCCGCTACCTGCGGGCCGAGCCACTTGCACATCGACGCTTCCTTCGTGTGCGGAAGGCCGCGATCGCGCAACCACAGCGCCCGGTAGCTGAACCAGCGGATCATCTCGATCTGGGTGTGATACTCCACCAGAGGAAACGCGACACCCTGAAACTGAGCGAGCGAGCGACCGAACGCGCGCCTGCGCCTCACATGCTCCGCCGTCTCATCGAGCGACTGCATCGCCGCGCCAAGACACTGCAGGCAGATGAGCACGCGGCTCAGGTCGAAGCCCCGCATTAGCTGGTAAAAGGCCCGATTTTCTTCGCCGATGCGATGGTCAACGGGCACCTCCACGCGCTCCAGGAACACTGACCCGCGGCCAATGGCCACGTTGCCCATATCGTCGTAGCGATGTACCGACACGCCCGGCGCCTCTCTCGGGACTAGAAAGGCGCTCACGCCTCTCGCGCCCGCGTCCGGTTGCGTCTTGGCGAACACGACAAACGCATCGGCGACGGAGGCCAGCGAGATGCCCGACTTCTCCCCCGTGAGGACGTATCCAGTGCCAACGCGCTCCGCGCGCGCAGCCATGTGGGCGACGTCCGATCCGGCGCCTGGCTCCGTGATGGCGATGGCGATGAGCCGCTCGCCTGCGGCCATGGGAGCGAGCCACTCGCGCTTCACGGCCTCCGAGGCGTGCGGCTCGAGGACCTCGGCCAAAAGCGCGTTCAGCATGACAGCGTACGCGGCGTTGAAGTCGCCGCGGGCGATCTCTTCGGCGGCGATCCCAGTGGTCAAACAGTCCGCCCCGCTACCGCCATACCTCGGCGACACCCGTAGCCCCGTGAGCCCGAGACGGCCCATGGCCTTCCATAAATCCCGCGGAAAAGCACCCGTTCGGTCCCAATGAGCGTATTTCGGCGCCAGTTCGCGCCGCGCGAAGTCTCGTAGGACCTCGCGCCATTGTACTTGCTCTTCGGAGAACGCAAAGTCCACCTCTTCACCCCCGGCAACGGCAGCTCACAAAAACGGCGTGTTGCTGCGAATCCAGTTGGGCATCTCCCATGAACGACGTCTTTTCTCTAGATAGGTATGAATGGCGAACAAGGGACATGAGGATGACCGCGCGGAGGACGAGAAATTTCACGGCAAGTGATGTTAGGATCAAACTGTGGACAGGGCGAATCGAGAATGTAAAAATAAGTTGAATTCGAGGTGAGCCCTTGTGACACAGAAGTACAACAAAGAATTTAAACTGCACGCAGTAGAGTTGGCGCTCGAGAGTGACAGACCGGCGAGTGAAGTGGCTCGTGATCTCCGGATTTCCCCGAAGAGCTTGTATGGGTGGATCGCCAAGTATCGTGAGGATCCCGATCACCCCTTTGTTGGAAGTGGACACCTGCGCCCGGATGCACAAGCCCAACGCGATTTGGAGCGGGAAAACCGACGTTTGCGCGAGGAGAACGAGATCCTAAAAAAAGCTGTGCGCATCTTCACGCACGACCGGAAGTAGCCTTCGCTTGGATCCATGCACACCGCTCCGAGCTTTCGGTTCAGAAGATGTGCCAACTCCTACGGGTTTCTCGGAGCGGGTATTACGCCTGGTGCAAACGCCCGGAAAGCCAACGTGCGAAGCGACGCAAGCGCTTGATTCGACGGATTCACGAGTTGTTTGTGGAGTCCAGGCGCTTGTACGGCAGTCCGAAGGTTACGGCACTTCTTCGTCGAGAAGGAGAACGCATTGCTCAAAAGACCGTGGCGCGTTGGATGAAAGAGCACGGCCTCCGAAGCCGGACGGTGCGCAAGCACAAGGCCACCACGGCGTCGCAACACACGTATCCTGTGCACAAGAACGTGCTCGACCAACGCTTTGTGACGGAGCATCCCGGTCAGGTGTACATGGCCGATATCACGTACATCCCGACCGACGAGGGGTGGCTGTATCTGGCGAGCGTGGAGGACTTGTATACTCGAAAGATGTAAGCGTCAACCGAACCACACCTTACGCATCGCATTCACGAAGACGCCCTGCCGTCAATCGGGCAGGGCCTTTGTAATTTTCAATTTCTCACTCGAATCCCATCAGGGAGCCCTTCTGACCAAGGCAACAATGCCTCGAACGCCGCTTCATCCTTGAGGTCCATGTTCGGCATCCGTTCAAAGAGATACGTCAAATACGCGGTCGGATTCAGTCCATTCTCCTTCGCTGTCTCCACGATGCTGTATGTCACAGCACTGGCCCGTGCTCCTCGCGGCGTATTGGCAAAAAGCCAGTTCTTCCGTCCGATCACAAACGGCTTCAATGACCGCTCGCATCGGTTGTTGTCGATCTCCAAATGCCCGTCTTCGACGTACCGAATCAGCTTGGGCCACTGCTTCAGGCCATAATTCACCGCCCGTCCTAACGCGCTCTTCGGCAACATCTGCTGTTCCTGCTTTTCAAGCCATGCCAAAAACGCGTCCAGGATGGGCTTACTTTTGGCCATCCGCACACGTTGTCGCTCTTCGGCGCTTGCGTTCTTCAGCTTCTTCTCCACCGCATACAGCGCGTTGCAATACGACAATCCTTCTTCGGCAGCCGTCTTGCCCTTTCGCTCCTTGGGAGGCACTGCCTTTAGGGCTTCGTCAAACTTTCGCCGCGCATGTGCCCAACATCCTACAAGGGTGACATCCGGCAAGCCCTCATAGCCCGCGTATCCATCCACGTGCAGATACCCTTGAAACCCTGCCAAGAACCGTCGCGGATGCTCCGCGCTCCGCGTTTCCTGGTAGTCGTACAGGACCATAGGCGGTCCGTCCATACCGCTCCGGTACACCCACATGTACGACTGGGTCTGCGCCGCGCGCCCGGCTTCATGCAACACTTGCAGAGTCGTTTCGTCCGCATGCAGATAGCGCTGAGCCAGGAGCACTTGGCGAAGTTTCGCATAGAGCGGCTCTAACCACGTCTCCGCCGCGTGCACCACCCAATTCGCCAGCGTTTGGCGGGACAGCGGATACCCGTGCCGCGCAAACTGTTGCTCTTGCCGGTACAATGGCATCCCGTCGACGAACTTCTTCGTCATCACGTATGCCACCGCTTCTGGCGTCGCGAGACTCTTCGCCTGCACCGGCCTCGGCATCGGCGCGCGCACCACAGGGGTCTCCACGTCCTGCGCTTCACAGTGCCGGCAGGCGTACACGTACCGCACGTACTCGACTTTTTTCATCTGCGCCGGGATGATTTTCACGCGTCGCGTGATCTCACGGCTCATCTCGTGAAGCTCACCCGCACATTTCGAGCAGACTCGCTCGTCATCTGACAGTCGGTATTCGACGACCTCGTCTGCTTCGCCCTGATACAGCCAGGCGTCACGCTCCCGTGCCGCACGAGGCTTCCGGCGCTCATACGTGATGGTCTCCGTCTCCACGCCTTCCGACGTCACTTCTGCATCGGCTTCCCCGGTCTCTTCCGAAGGTTGGGCGTCCGCCTCGACTTCGGCTTCGTTGAACAACGGGAGCTGGACGCTGTCCGACTCAGCCGGGGTCTTGCGCCGCTTTTCACTGGAAGCCCCAAACAGACGATGACGGAGCAGATGGATCTGCTCCTCCAGGTAGGCCACCTGTTGGCGCAATTGCTCCTTTTCTCGCTGAAGGGCTTCGTATTCTTGTTCGGTCATGAGGATGGTGCCGTTCTCCTGCGTCATGCCCTAAGCATTCGACGGCCTAGATCCGATTCCTGCTGAGGTGGCCTACTTAAATCGCAGAACGGACATGCACAGCTCGATGCGCTTTCGGCTGCTCGAGCGGCAGGCCATCCAGGAGCCAGTTCAGCTCTCGCCGTGTGATCACCATGGTCTTGGCATCTCCTGTCTCTGGCCAATCGAATCGACCGCGCTCTAAGCGCCGATAGTACAGCCAAAAGCCGTTGTGCGACCAGTGCAAGATTTTGAGCTTGTCCCGTTGCCGATTGCAGAAGACAAACAGGCATGGCGAAAACGGATCGAGTTGAAACGACGCCTGAACGAGTGCGGCGAGTCCGTCAATGGATTTGCGCATGTCTGTGGCGCCACAGGCGAGATACACGCGGTGATCCGAAGTCCAGTCGAAGGCTAGCAAACATGCATCACGAGCCGAATGAGCTCAGCAAGTGTCGACGCGTCATAGCCGGGACGGACGTCAATCTCGACCGAACCAATGCGCAGGGTCAGGGGCGAACGGCCTGCGTCCGAAGGTGAAGAGGTTGTCACGACCGACACGAACGTCGTGTCATGCGTGCCAGGTGCGGTTTCGTTTCGTAGTCGGCGAAGCCAGTACCAGAACTGATGGGGTTTCAGACCGTGCTCAGCGCAAAACTGACTGGCGGACTGGCCGCTGTCGTAGAAGGCAGCGATACGTTCACGCCAAAGCTCACGACGCTCCTGGTGAGACATGTGCTCTCGCATACAAGAACCCTCCCGTGGCTTGATGATGACATTTTCAAGCGACGAGAGGATGAAAGCCATGTGGGTCTCAGTTTACGCTTACCGAAAGATCGTCGGATGGCGTGCGGATGCACGCATGACGAAAGAACTTTGCTTGGACGCACTTGATCAGGCCTATCGACGAGGACGGCGCAGACAAGGATGTGTCACGCTCCATCATTCGGATCGCGGTAGCCAATACGTCAAAATTCCTGTCGAAAATGAACACAAGCCCAAAAAACGGGCGCGAAATGTGGGCTCGAAGCTTGGGGTGAAGTCCTTTTTTTGTACCCCGAAATCCCTTGCCCTACAAGGACTTAGAAATCTGCAAAACGCTCTACTACCTAGAACGAAGCAAACCGTTCCGTGACCATTCTACGCAACAGAGACTCATCAATCTCATTTCGAGCAAAAGGTGCTAGGTACACGGTTCCCTCGAATGGCTCAGTACGCAATTGGTACTCGGGAAGGGGACCAGGTCCACAGCTGGCGCTCCCAAGCCCGTGATGAGAAAAGTCAACTCGCAGGTATCTCCAAGGACGAGCTTCCAACTCGTATGGATGCCGAGCACGCTCAACATCCTCCACACTGAACCTGCTCACCTGAAAGTTAAGGGTTCTTGGACTTGTGATCAACAAACCTTCCGTGTACTTGTTGGTGATAGAAACCCAGAATACATCTGCGCGATTTCCATTCTCTTGCGGATGTACATATGGCGTATACAGGTCATCAGCAGATGCCCGGTATCTTCCGATAAGCTGCGACTCTTTAGAATCGCGATAACTCTCTCCAGGCCCTCGCCCGAACCAGTTAACGTGCACGAAGTCCAAATGCGTAGTTGTTGATAGTCCTATGCGAGGCAGCGTTGGAGGATATGCTCCCTCTGGCATGCCGGACACTCGAATCATTATAAATCCACCATGAGTGAAAACGTACTCGTAGCGCAAGACCATTCCCCAGGACAAACCAGCAGGTGCGACACGCGACACAACGGAAACACGTACGATGTCATCACTCTTCTGGAGTTGTACATTTAACACTGACTCTAAGAGCCGATTCACACCGTAATCACGCCAAACGTTGGCCACTGAGAACATGTCTCGATTCGGTGGGTCGTCGTTATCCGTAGGCGCTCTCCAAAACGACATCGACAGTGGAGACGTGATGATCGCCGAACCTCGATACCCCAACAGAGCGATCTTGCCTCGATGAACATCAAAGTCAATGGAGAACGAGTCATCACGAATGCGAATGGTAGTGTCTGTTTCTATAACTTGAAATCTCCCAATCGATTGATACACGTCAATCCCTGCAGTCCAGTCACTTGGCTCCATATGCTCACAGAAATTAGCGACTTCATGAAACGCTGGCGCATAATCTGTCGATTGAGGAAGGACAAATCTCACAGTTAGGGTCAAGCAGCGGTCTCCGTACATGTGTAGCAGTTCAGTGCAAGGCACCTCAATTTCTCCGATAGATTTTGGTGCTATCGGCTCCAACTCCAGCATGCCACTAGCTAATACGGACTGTTCATCTTGAATCGACCAATGTGCGACCAGACAATCAAGGCTTAAAAAGTCATAGCGATTCTGAACCCTGATTTTACCCGAAGAACGGTCGAATCCAAGAACCCTTACAGGCTCAATGGCCTTCTTGTACTCGAGCAGCGCTGGCGACGGAGTCCGGTCAGGAAATACCAAGCCGTCTATGACGAAATTTGAGTCGTTTGGTTCATCCCCAAAATCGCCTCCGTACGCGAAGTAGGGCCTTCCATCGTCCGTATAGGCCTGGATCCCATGATCAATCCACTCCCATACAAAACCTCCCTGCAACCGTCGCTTTTGATAAAACAACTCGACATACTCCTTCAGCCCACCAGGGCCATTTCCCATCGCATGAGCGAACTCACATAAAATGTGCGGTTTCGGAAGGTCCATGTCTCCAAGCTTGCTCAATTCATCGATGGGCGTGTACATCGTACTGTACACATCCATCACAGCAAGCTGCAGATCAGAACCAAGTTCCAGCAGCCTTCTTGTTTCACCTTCATAGTGAATGGGTCTTGACGGATCGATAGTTCTCGCCCGTTCTGCCATTGCCCGATGATTACGGCCATAGCCTGACTCGTTACCAAGGGACCACATAATGACACAGGCGTGATTCCGGTCCCGGCGAATCATTCGTTCAAGTCGCTCAACATAGGCATTCTCTAGTTCGGGATCGTCACTCAACCTGTCCCAGTTTTTCGTCAACACGAAGCCGTGACACTCGAGATCGACTTCGTCTAACACATATAGACCGTATCGATCGCACAAATCATAAAACATGGGATGGTGCGGATAGTGGCTTGTACGAACGGCATTGATATTATGCTGCTTCATCATTTGAATATCACGCACCATAACGTCCAACGTTAAAGCACGGCCGAGACGAGCATCATGTTCATGCCTGTTTACACCCTTAAGTATGATAGGGACACCATTCACCTTTAGCTGGCCATCTTCAATCTCAACTCTCCTGAAGCCTACCTGTAGGGCGACATGCTCCGCGCACGAAGTATCCGAATTGATTGATACAAGCAGGGTATACAAATTCGGGGTTTCGGCCGTCCATGCACGTACGTTTGAGATCTCAGTTTCGTAAGTAGCCACACCATCGCAGAAGCTAGTCTGTTCAAGCATCTTATGATTTCCATCACTGTCCATTAGTTTAAGTCGCAAGGGAACGATTTCATTGGCTGAGCCAACTCCGCCCAGCTCGACTTCTACCTGTAAATGGCCGGTCAGTCCATCGGTCCCCAACAGCGCTGTAACCCGAACATCGGCTAAGTACGTTGAAGGCCTCTTCAAGATATATACGTCCCTAAATATTCCAGATAGCCACCACATATCCTGGTCCTCTAGATAAGACTGAGCCGACCATTGACACACGACCACTGCAATAACGTTCTCACCAACATGAACAATATTGGTGATATCAAATTCAGAAGGTAGTCGGCTTCCATAGCCGAACCCAACGTCATGGCCGTTAACGTAAACTTGGAACAGTCCATCGACTCCCTCAAACCTCAAGTGAACTCTATCAAAATCTTGATTCTGCAGAAAAAATCTTGTCCGATAACAACCTGTAGGATTCTCCCAAGGAACTTTTGGAGGATTAACCGGATAAGGATACATGACGTTTGTGTAGTGTGGTCGTCCGTAACCCTCCATCTGCCAGTTAGAAGGCACATGTATCTCATCCCACGACGAGTCGTCGAAATCAGCCAAGGAAACTTCCGCCGGGACAACGTAAGGGCTTTCGAACAACCGAAACTTCCACTTACCCTCCAAAGGCAGTATTCGTGTGGACGCGCGATAAAGCCCGCTTGCAAGCGCTTCTTGTTCTGTGGCATGAGGAATGTAGAATGCGCGAGCTGGCAACCGGTGACTCGAAGGTGGATAGAAACTTTCAATATATTTCTTTTCCATGCGTCCTACCTCCAGATGCAAAGGATGTGTGTTACCCCTTTACAGATCCACTATACATTCCCGATATAAAATATCTTTGCAAAGCAATGAAGACAATCATGAGGGGAATTAGCCCGATCGCTGCTCCAGCAAAGATGGGTCCGTAGTGAATTACATTCCCCGGTTGATCGAGCTGCTCAAGCATAAGTGGAATCGTCGACATGTTTCTGCTGTTGATCACGATCAATGGCCAAATGAAGTTGCCCCACTGCTGTAGGAAAGTGAGGATGCCCAATGCCGCCATGGAAGGCAACATATTCGGCATCACGATGCGAAAGAACGTGTAAAACTCGCTCGCACCATCTATTCGTGAAGCTTCTAAGAGCTCAGAAGGAAACGACTGCATTTGCTGTCTCATAAAAAAGACACCGAACCCATTCACGAGGAAAGGAACTATCAAGCCTTGATAACTGTTTTCCCAGTGTAACTTAGTCACAATAATGAATAGGGGAATGAGTGTGGTTTGCATCGGTATCATAATCGTGATCAACACAACAAAGAATAGAAACGACTTTGCCCAAAAGCGATACTTGGCAAAGGCGAAGCCCACCATTGCGGAGAAAAACACCACACTGATTGTAGTAATGCCTGAAACGACAATACTATTCGCTAAATCCCTCCACACAGGCATGGTGGATTCAAGCATATGCACGTTTTGCAACAAATGATCTCCAAACCAATTCGACGGTGGGAAATGAAAGATTTGCCCATCCGACAAGGTTGAAGCGACATATATCCAGTAAATCGGGTAAATCGATACAATAACCGCGAGAATTAAAAATACATAGATGAGAACTTTTACAGGAATGCTCTCACGCACTGTAGTCGCCCCCACGAGACACGCGGATCTGAAAATACGAGAGTATCGCAATAATGGTAGTTAGAATGTACGTTCCTGCTGAGGCCAGACCAAAGTTGTAATTCTGGAAGCCTATATTATAGAGATAAAGCATTGGAGTTTCTGTAGCATCGCCGGGCCCGCCTCCCGTCAGAATGTATGGTTCTGTGAAGAGTTGCAAAGTGCCCACGGTGGACAAGATGGTACAGAAGAGAATCACCGGACGAAGTAAAGGCAAAGTGATTTGGAAGAACGTCCGAACGCGTCCTGCTCCGTCCACGACAGCAGATTCATATACCTCTTCAGGAACATTCTGAAGACCGGACAAGATAATGATCGCGTTGTATCCGGTCCATCTCCATGTCACAACAAGAAAGATCGCCAAACGCGCAGCCCACAAGTTTCCTATCCAGTTAATGGACGTAATACCGACGAGATGTAATAGATAATTCATCATCCCGAAGCTAGGATTAAAGATCAGCTGAAACGCAATCGTGTACGTTACCGCGTCAACGAGGACAGGGAAAAAGATCAGCAGCCTGAACAACCATTTCAGTCTGAGAAAGCGGGCATTCAAAGCGACCGCTAAAAGGGTGGCAATGAACAACATAACGGGTACTTGAATGAGCAAAATGAACGCGTCGTTCAAAAGAGAAGTCCAAAATGCCGGGTCCGTAATCACCAGTCTGTAATTCTCGATTCCAACCCATGTGGAATGAACGGTAGACCAGTTTTCAAAGGAAAGAACCAAGGTGTCCACGATTGGATAGAGCATAAAGAGAGCGAAGATCACGAAAAACGGCGTAATGAAGACATAGGGAATCCAAAACGGAACCCCAGGCTGATGAAGGAAACGCGCCCGTCTTCTTATCGAGCGATTCTCTCTTTCTCCGATCACAGACTCCCGTTCGACAGCAGACACGCAGATCACCTCAAGTCCGTCTTTGATGCAAAATGGGGAACCAGTGGCACACCATCGTGCCACTGGTTAGATAGAACTTCATCCGTTGGAAATAGACTGCCCGGAAATACGTGCGGCGTTCTGTTCGGCGGTCTGAAGCGCTTGAGTAATATTCGCCCCCTTAAACACCGAAATGTAGGCCTGAGATAGCGGCTGGGAATAATCCTCAAAATATCCACCATAATTGGTGGTCGGGATGTGCTTAGAGACGGATGCGAAGAACTTATAAATGGGCATACCAAAGTAGGGGAAATTCTGATCAAAATCGGTACCCTTAGCTGTATAATACGACTCCCATGAAGGGAAAAGCCCGTACTTCAATTGCACGTTCTCACCTGGGACGGTATACAAACAATAGTTGATGAAGTCCCAGGCCGCCTGAGGATTCTTGCTATCCTTCGTAATTGCCAAAACAGATCCGCCTGTGTCAGCCTCATTGTTCCCTCCCGGAGTGAATGCCGGAAGCGGAACAATCCCCCACAGACCACTTTGTTTGGGGGCGCTATTCATCATGGTACCTGCGTACCACACCGCTGACAAAATCGTGGCAACCTGACCATTTGCAAAGGCAGCGATACCATCGTTCCAAGTTGGAGCATCCGCCACAATACCCGCCTTGCCCCATTGCTGAATCACACTCATGGCCTTCTCGAGTTGAGGATTCAAGAAGTCGATATCCCCATTACGATTCACATAGCTTCCACCAAGCTCATTGACCAAAATCATAAGAGTGGTCTGTATACCTTGACTTGGTTCCGATGTGTTCTCTGCTAGCATTTTGACCTTCCCATGGAAATGAGCCACCAACTTCTTTCCTGCAGCGAGGTAGTCTGCCCACGTCTTGATTGAATTTGGATTAATGCCCGCTTCGCGAAAAAGATCTTTCCGATAATACAATGCAGCTGGCCCCAGATCCCACGGCGCGGCATAGATTTGACCGTTCTGCAGCGTTACATCCAGCGCGACAGGAGCGATATGATTTTTAATTGAACCCATATAGGGGCTCAAATCCACAAAATCCCCAGGAAACTTATGGAGAAACGTCTGAAAATCTCGTTGCTGTACCTGAATAATATCTGGAGCGTCCCCAGCAACAAGCTCTGGAATGACCTTCTGATAGGCCGTATCCACGTATTCTACGTTCACCTTAATCCATGGGTACTTCTTCTCAAATCCAGGAATCTCTGCTCTCAAGGAGTCTGCAGCATCATTCCACGCAGCCACCGTAATCGTCACAGGCTGGTGAGTTGACGCGCTCTCCTGTCGCGTCTGCGTAATACTTGAGTTCGAGGCGCCATTCGTTCCACATCCAGAAGCCACTATTCCCGCCACCGCTACGGACGCAGCCATTGTGGCATATCTAATCTTCTTCGCACGCATATCGTTTCCCCCTCACATGTGTACTCGAGACCACATTTGACAGAATACCTAGTTCCGATGTATTCGGGTCCGTTACCCTCCTTTCATGAAAACGGTTACTTATTGACAGTATAGGTAAGTATAAAGCTGCATGTCAATACCCAATCTTTTCGTCAATAAACTTAGAGGGTGCCTTCGCACCTCTCCAGTGTTTAAACGGAAGTTCACTCGAGGCCGACGCCAGAAGGTCAAGTCCGAGATCGTGTGTAAAATTGCCCTCTTTGGCGAATGGAGCGGTGAGCGCTTAGGCCGTTGCTGCACAAGCCTGAGCTGATTCTCTCCAGGCCTGTTGCGCCTTCTTCCATGCCTCGTGCTCGTCCATGTTGAAATATTTCCGCCCTGTCGTCCATTCTTCGTCGATTTCCATCAGTAACGCCCCAGCAGACGGATCGCCGATTCCCGGTTGGGGAAGATGCGAATGACCCGCTCGCGGCGCCGAATCTCTTCGTTGAGCCGTTCGACACCGTTGGTCGTGCGTAAGCGCCGCCGATATCGCTCAGGTAAGACGAGAGCTCTGAAAAAGTCATTGTTCATTGGGCGATTTCACGGTATTCTTATATGTGTATAACACATCGGATTGGTGGTGATCCCTTTGTCTAAAAGAAGCATCCTCGTCCTACATCGAAATCGTCAACAGCAACACTTGCTCGCTCATCTCGATGGAGCGATCGCTGGCTCACTGATGTTAGGATCAAACTGTGGACAGGGCGAATCGAGAATGTAAAAATAAGTTGAATTCGAGGTGAGCCCTTGTGACACAGAAGTACGACAAAGAATTTAAACTGCACGCAGTAGAGTTGGCGCTCGAGAGTGACAGACCGGCGAGCGAAGTGGCTCGTGATCTCGGGATTTCCCCGAAGAGCTTGTATGGGTGGATCGCCAAGTATCGTGAGGATCCCGATCACCCCTTTGTTGGAAGTGGACACCTGCGCCCGGATGCACAAGCCCAACGCGATTTGGAGCGGGAAAACCGACGTTTGCGCGAGGAGAACGAGATCCTAAAAAAAGCTGTGCGCATCTTCACGCACGACCGGAAGTAGCCTTCGCTTGGATCCATGCACACCGCTCCGAGCTTTCGGTTCAGAAGATGTGCCAACTCCTACGGGTTTCTCGGAGCGGGTATTACGCCTGGTGCAAACGCCCGGAAAGCCAACGTGCGAAGCGACGCAAGCGCTTGATTCGACGGATTCACGAGTTGTTTGTGGAGTCCAGGCGCTTGTACGGCAGTCCGAAGATTACGGCACTTCTTCGTCGAGAAGGAGAACGCATTGCTCAAAAGACCGTGGCGCGTTGGATGAAAGAGCACGGCCTCCGAAGCCGGACGGTGCGCAAGCACAAGGCCACCACGGCGTCACAACACACGTATCCTGTGCACAAGAACGTGCTCGACCAACGCTTTGTGACGGAGCACCCCGGTCAGGTGTACATGGCCGATATCACGTACATCCCGACCGACGAGGGGTGGGTGTATCTGGCGAGCGTGGAGGACTTGTATACTCGAAAGATCGTCGGATGGCGTGCGGATGCACGCATGACGAAAGAACTTTGCTTGGACGCACTTGATCAGGCCTATCGACGAGGACGGCGCAGAGAAGGATGTGTCACGCTCCATCATTCGGATCGCGGTAGCCAATACGCGTCGCACGAGTATCAAGATCGCCTACGAGCGTATGGTATGGTGCCAAGCATGAGTCGAAAGGGAAACTGTTATGACAATGCCTGCATGGAATCCTTTCACAGCGTTCTCAAGCGGGAACTCATCTATCTGGAGCGATTCAAAACGCGTGCGGAGGCCATCCAGCGGATTTTTGAGTACATCGAAGTCTGGTACAACCGAAAGCGAATCCACGCATCCATCGGATACCATACCCCGGACGAATGGGAGCGGTGTTATTTTGCGAATACGGGGTTGAGGACGAGATAACCGCTCATACCGAAGTGGTATTGAGTCAATACAGTGGACACATCAAAACCGAGAATGTACAAGATTTCCTGCGCGATGCGCTGCCTCGGCCGTGCTTGACATGGAGCCTCCGCGGGCATGATGTCGCGTTTGACCGCAGCCGAGCCACGCTCGCCCTTGGAAGACCGGCCAGGCTATCATGCCCGCCTCTCCACGTCAAGCACTCACTTGGCCATCTGCACCGACACCTTTCAACTTCGCCTCGAAGTATTGGCGCTCGACGTCATCGGGCGTCCGATACCCAACTGCACCGTGGATCCGTTGTCGGTTGTACCAGATTTCGATGTACTCGAAGATCCGTCGGATGGCCTCAGCTCGCGTCCGGAATCTCTCTAGGTACACGAGTTCTCGCTTGAGCACGCTGTGGAATGATTCCATACAAGCATTGTCATAACAATTCCCTTTCCGACTCATGCTTGCCGTCATCCCATAGGCTCTGAGCCGGTTCTGATACTCATGCGACGCGTACTGGCTTCCACGATCCGAATGGTGCAGGACAACGCCGTCGCGTTGCTGCCTGTGTTTGTGTGCTTGCTCCAACGCGCGGATGCAGAGCTCTTTGGACATCCTCGCACCTGCGTTCCAACCCACAATCTTACGGCTGTACAGATCTTCAACGCTGGCAAGATACACCCAGCCTTCATCTGTCGGAATGTACGTGATATCTGCCATATAGACCTGTCCTGGCCGTTCTGCCACAAAGCGTTGATTGAGGACGTTCTCATGCACGGGATGACGATGCTTCGAATCGGTTGTCGCTTTGTACTTGCGTACGGTACGACTCCGAAGCCCGTGCTCTCGCATGAGACGCGCTACCGTCTTTTGTGCGATGCGTTCCCCGTCCCGACGTAGGAGCGCTGTGATCTTTGGACTCCCATACAATCGACGAGATTGCAGGAACAGTTCATGAATGCGACGAATCCGTCGCTTCCTGCGCTTGGCCCGAAGACTTTCGGGCCGTCCGCGCCATGCGTAGTAGCCGCTCCGAGATACACCGAGGACTTTGCACATCTTCTGAACCGGAAATTCGGAGCGGTGCTTGTGGATCCAGGCATACACTACTTCCGGTCGTTGGTGAAGATGCGCATGGCTTTTTTTAGGATCTCATTCTCCTCTCGCAATTGGCGATTTTCCCACTCCAGATCGCGCATCGCTTTCGCTTCTGGTCTCAGGTTTCCGCTTCCGACGAACGGGGTTTCAGGATCTTCGCGATACTTCGCGATCCACCCGTACAAACTCTTCACAGATATCCCGAGATCGCGTGCGATTTCACTTGCTGGCTTGTGGCCTTCCAAAGCGAGTTGAACAGCATGGAGTTTAAAGTCGTTGTCGTACTTTTGTGTCACGTGGCTCACCTCGAATCGACTTATTCTTACATTCTCGATTCGCTGTGTCCACTGTTTTAACCTAACTACCATTTGTTGTTCGTCTTCCTGCAACGCCATTACCTTCCCCAAACAGTTGGAATAACGCAATTCAAACCGCAAGAAAGGAGCTTCAACTCCCGCCAGTTTCATTTCACGGACTTCGACATACCCACGCAACGTGGCTGCTCGAGAGTGGCGTGGATCTGAAGATCGTGAGCGAACGACTAGGCCACGGTTCAATCACCATCACAGCCGACATTTATGCTCATGTCACTGACGCAATGCAACGTGAAGCGATGGAAAAACTGAAGACCATGATGCAAGCGCGCCGCTTGCATTCCTTGTCTGATTGAGACTTGTAACTTCCTTGTCACTACGATGTATAGAGAAACCCCGAAAATCCGCTTATAGCAAGCAGTTTCGGGGTTTCTCTCGTAGGTATGTGGTGGGCCCAGGTGGACTCGAACCACCGACCTCACGATTATCAGTCGTGCGCTCTAGCCGACTGAGCTATGAGCCCATAAAAATGGTGGGCGGTGGCAGGATCGAACTGCCGACCCCTCGCGTGTGAGGCGAGTGCTCTCCCGCTGAGCTAACCGCCCATCTCACTCAATTGCGGGTATCCACATGTGAAGATTGCCTCGCTTGACGGGGAGTGCGTTGGCTCCCCGAGTAGGATTCGAACCTACGACCCTCCGGTTAACAGCCGGATGCTCTACCGCTGAGCTATCGAGGAATGTGGTGGAGCTAAGCGGATTCGAACCGCTGGCCTCCAGAGTGCGATTCTGGCGCTCTCCCAACTGAGCTATAGCCCCACATGGTCTCCCCGTCAAGCGTTGGTCCCGGAGGCCGGACTCGAACCGGCACGGTTTCCCGCACGATTTTGAGTCGTGTGCGTCTGCCAATTCCGCCACTCCGGGAATCACATGGCGTGCCCGGAGAGATTCGAACTCCCGACCTTTTGATTCGTAGTCAAACGCTCTATCCAACTGAGCTACGGGCACGCGTCTCTGTCGCTCGTCTCCGCTCATCGCGTCACTGACGAAGTCGACGTTGAGTAATGTATCACGGTTCTCGAGAAAACGCAAGCCCCTGTGGGTGATTTTTTTGCAGACCCACAGGGACCGGGCCGATGTGTATCCACGGAGTGGAAAGAGCAGGCTCAGACTTCCGTCAACATGGGCTCGCCGCTCAGCCAGTGGAAGTGGAACACGCCATCGCGATCGGTCCGGCGAAACGTGTGTGCACCGAAGTAATCTCGCTGCGCCTGCAGCAGGTTGGCGGGCAGCCGCTCCGAGCGATAGCTGTCGTAGTACGCGAGCGCGCTCGCAAACGCAGGAACAGGCACGCCGTAAGCGACGGCAGTCGCCACGACGCGGCGCCATGAATCCTGGTACGACGCAATGAACGCCCGGAAGTAAGGATCCAGAAGCAAGTTTGGAAGATCAGGATTCCGGTCGTAAGCCTCCTTGATGTTGTGCAAGAAGCGGGCCCGGATGATGCAGCCGCCGCGGAAGATCATCGCGATGGCGCCGAGATTGAGATTCCACCCGTACTCCTGCGACGCTTGGCGCAGTTGGGCGAAGCCTTGCGCGTACGAACAGATCTTGCTCGCGTAAAGCGCGCGGCGGACATCCTCGATGAACGCGTCGCGATCGAGCGATTCCCGAGGCCGCTCGGGGCCGGGAAGCACCCTGCTCGCGGCCACGCGTTCCTCCTTCATGGCCGACAAAAAGCGGGCGAAGACGCTTTCGGTAATCATCGTGAGGGGCACGCCGAGATCGAGGGCGCTTTGGCTCGTCCACTTGCCAGTTCCTTTTTGTCCGGCCGTGTCGAGGATGACGTCGACCATGGGCCGCCCAGTCTCCGGATCGCGCTTCGAGAAGATGTCCGCGGTGATTTCGATCAGGTAACTGTCGAGTTCGCCTTTGTTCCACTCCGAAAAGACGTGGTGGAGCTCGTCGGCGGACAGGCCGAGGACCTCGCTCAGCAGGTGATACGCCTCGCAAATGAGCTGCATGTCGCCGTATTCGATGCCGTTGTGGACCATCTTCACATAGTGGCCTGCGCCGTCTGGGCCGATGTAGGTGCAGCAAGGATCCTCGCCCACCTTCGCGGCGATGGCCGTCAAAATGGGCTCGACGAGCGCGTACGCGTCCCGGCTGCCGCCCGGCATGATGGCAGGTCCCTTCAGCGCCCCTTCTTCGCCGCCGGAAATGCCTGTACCGATGAAGAGAATGCCCTTTTCCTCGAGCTCCCTGTGCCGCCGCCGCGTGTCCTCGAAGTACGAATTCCCCCCGTCGACAATCACGTCTCCGAGCTCGAGCAGCGGCACGAGTTGCGAAATCGCCTCGTCCACGGGGCGTCCAGCCTGGACCATCAGGATGATGCGCCGCGGGCGCTCAAGCGAGGCGACGAAATCCTGAAGCGAGTAGGTCGGTATCATCTTCTTGTCTTTCGCCTCTTCCGCAAGTTCCTGTGTTCTCGAGGCCGTGCGGTTGTACACAGCAACCGTGAAGCCTCGGCTCTCGATATTCAGGGCCAGGTTTTTGCCCATGACCGCAAGACCTATCACGCCTACCTGTGCTTCTGCCACGCTCTCCACTCCTTGTCTGTCCGAGTTCCGCTCACGCGGCGGATCGCCCTCATCATAGAACAGACAGAACTCTTCGACAAGTAGAGAAGGTTGCAAGATTAGCACCAGAGCGCGATGGCCGTGCACAGACAAAAGGAGCAGCCTCTCGGCCGCCCCTTTTGCAAAGGCTGTTGACACGCCACCGAACCACGCCAATGCGTCCGTTCTCGCGGCACATCAACCTCCTGTGCTCACATTTTGCCCCGCCGGCCGGAGAGGTATACACTGAACACCATCTGGTTCCATGCGCCTCACAGGGCGAAGGAGGGATTCCATGGCTCAAACGAACGAGTGGCTTCGGGCTCTGGGCGTGCGCCACCCGATTTTCGCCGCACCGATGGCCGGAGGCCCGTCGACACCCGAACTGGTCGCGGCCGTGAGCGACGCGGGAGGTCTCGGCTTCCTCGGCGTGGGGTACCTGTCCCCCGAAGAGACGCGGGCAGCCATTCGCCGCGTGCGGGCGTTGACGGACGCCCCGTTCGGTGTCAACGTGTTTATCCCGGAGGACCCCAAGGGAGACGCGAACCATACTATCATGGCGATGAAGACATGGCTGCGCGAGTGGTTGGACGATCCGGCACTGGCGGACGAGATCGACGGCATCGACCCTCATATGCCAACGCTCGCCGCGTTCGAAGCTCAGGTGGACGTCATCCTAGAAGAGCGCGTGCCCATCCTAAGCTTTACATTTGGCTGTCCTGACGCCGACACCATACGGTGGTGGAAAGCAGCGGGCGCGTGCGTCATCGGCACGGCCACCACGCCGGAGGAAGCCGCGGCGCTCGAGCAAGCAGGCTGTGATGCCGTGATCGCGCAAGGATATGAGGCCGGTGGCCACCGGGGCTCCTTCCTGCCCATCGACGAAACCCGGCTCATCGGGACGATGGCGCTCGTGCCTCAAGTGGTCGATCGCGTCCGCATTCCGGTCATCGCGGCGGGCGGCGTCATGGACGGCCGAGGCATTGTCGCGTGCCTCGCGTTGGGTGCAATCGCGGTGCAAATGGGGACAAGTTTCCTGGTGACGGACGAGAGCGGCGCCCACCCGGCGTACAAACGAGCCGTCATGGAGTGGCGGGATCGCGGCACGGCTTTGACGCGGAGTTTCTCAGGCAGACCTGCGCGAGGCATTCGCAACGCCTTCATGGAAGCGGTGGAACGAGCAGGGATACAGGTTCCGCCGTACCCGCTTCAGAACACCCTGACTCAGCCGATTCGCCGCCGCGCGGCTGTGTTGGGAGATGCCGAACGAATGTCGCTGTGGGCGGGACAGGGCTACCCCATGGCCAAGCCCATGCCTGCAGCGAAAAGGGTGCAGGAACTCGTGCAGGAGATGGAGCGTGTGAAATCTCTCCTGCGCTAAGCTGATGGCCATGCAAAGCGATGAGCGCCGGCTGTTAAGTCTACGCCGGCGCTCCGCAGAAGGTCAATGCACCACGTGTTGCTCCGTCAAATCGCGCACGTGTACCTCGTAGCGATGGTCCGGGTTCTTGAGATGATACACTCTGGCCTTCTGGGTTTCCTCATCCACCGACTGAATGTACACCTGATGGCCCTCGTGTGTGACGTGGGCCATCACGGGCGACGAAGCGATTTCCTTCGCGCGCTGAAGATCCATGTCGGACACCTCCTCGTGATCGCCCTTGAGGTTTCCCCACGCCGCGAGAAACATGAGGGCTTTTTTTCTGGCGGCCTTGGCGCCATCACGACAGCATCGGTCCGCGTTCTACCGCTTCGTCATCCTGTCACACAGGTTTACGAAAACGGATACTCCCTGGGCTCCTTCTGCACAGAAATCCACTTCAGCGTCGTGAACTCCTCGATGCCCCATTCGCCGCAATAACGGCCGATGCCGGAAGCCTTTTCTCCCCCAAACGGTACGTTGGATTCCACGTTGACCGTCTGGTCATTGACATGGATCATCCCTGTGACGATGCGCTGGGCGACGCGAATGCCACGCTCGAGATCTCCCGTGAACACCGCGCCCGACAGTCCATAGTCCGAGTCGTTTGCCACGTTCACGGCCTCTTCCTCGCTGTCCACAGGCAGAATCGCCGCCACCGGACCAAAGATCTCGTTTTTCGCGATAGGCATGTCGTTCGTCACATCGGCCAGGATGTAGGGGTACATGAGCTGGCCTTCGAGCTTCCCCTCCAAAACGAGGCGCGCCCCCATCTTTACGCTCTCGTCGATGAGGCCCATGATCCGTTTCGCCTGGCGCTCGTTGATGAGGGGACAAATCACCGTCTCGGAGTCTGCCGGATCGCCGACCTTCACCTTTTCGGTAGCTGCCTTGAACTTCTCGACAAACTCATCGTACACCTTGCGGTGGACAATCATGCGATTCGTCGCAATGCAGATCTGGCCTTGGTGCAGATATTTCCCGAACACAGCTGCGGCGACCGCCCGGTCGACGTCCGCATCGTCCAGCACGATGAACACGTTGTTCCCGCCGAGCTCGAGCGCTACCTTGCGCAGCGATCGCGCCGCGACCTCAGCGATATGTCGGCCTGCAGCCGTGGATCCAGTGAACGAGATCACCCGCGGAATCGGATGTTCGACCATCGCGTCGCCAATCTCGTCGAGATCGGCTACCACCACGCTCAACAGCCCGGGTGGAAGCCCCGCCTGTTCAAACAACTCAGCCACGAGAAGCCCGCCAGTGATGGGCGTCTGAGAATCCGCCTTGAGGACGATGGCGTTCCCCGTCGCAAGGGCCGGGGCCACCACGCGGATGCTGAGGTAAAACGGCCAATTCCACGGCGTGATAGCGCCCACGACTCCGACGGGGGTGCGATACACGCGATTTTCCTTGCCCGGAATGGCCGAGGGAAGGATGACAGCGGTCATTTTGTGCGCATACTCGGCGGCCAGTTTGATATCGCCGATGGAAGCATCCACCTCGATGCTCGCCTTCAGATGGGAACTTCCCGTCTCCTCGACCAGGTAGCGCACGATCTCGGCCTTCCTCTGCGTGAGAATGGCGGCCGCGCGCTCCATCGCCTCGGCGCGCGTGAATGCACTCGCCTCAGCCCACGCTTGCTGTGCCGCCTGGGCTTTTCGATAAGCCAGATCGATATCTTGCACCGATGCCAGCGGAAGCTCCGCGAGGACCTCCTGATTGTACGGATTGCGAACCGTCACCGTCCTGCTGCTCGTCCCAGGCCTCCACTCTCCTCCAAGGTACAGTTTGTTCCATTGGCCATACTTCACCGCGGTTGTGCTCGACACTTTGTCTCACCTCTCTTGGCGTTCTGCGCGAGTGGGCACTCTGTCTCACCACGGCGATCCGGCGATGATAGCGCTTGCACGATCCCGCCTACGATTCGCCATGCAATTCCAATTTTACAGAATACGAGTCTGGGTATTTTTCATCGCGTGTCCAGGGATCTTTCGCTTTTTTGACCTCATCTTATCGCTTGGAATGCCTGAGGTAACCCACAAATCTGTTCCAAGCTCGAAACTTTGCCGGATTTGCGCTAGGATTGGGGACAGCGTGGAAAGGAGCAAGCGCACATGATAGGCAGTGCGAGTTTGCGTCGGGACGGACGTGCGATGGCCATTCTCATCGCCGTCAACCTCGTGCTGAGGTTCGCGTGGATCTCTTTCATGCACCCCGCGCAGCAGGCGGATTTCGCTTGGTACTATGAGCGCGCGGTTGAACTGGCCCACAACCAGGGCTACAACTGGATGGGGCATCCGACGGCCTATTGGCCCATCGGCTGGCCGTTTTTTCTGTCCGTGATCTACCGTGTGACAGGACCGTCCGTCAGGATCGGTCTCGCGGTGAACGTTCTCCTGTCGACGGGCATCGTGTGCCTGATTTATGCGTTGACCCGCATGCTGTTCCAGGACTGGAGATACGCCACGTGCGCAGCAGTGGCGTACACCTGCCTGCCAAGCCAGATTCTATGGAACAGCGTCTTGGGTTCCGAAGAATTGTTCACGCTCCTCCTCATGCTGTTCTTTGTCCTTTATGTGCGAGGGGCGAGCGGTCCACCCAGATTTCGATGGCTGGCCGTGGCAGGTGCGATGATGGGGCTCGCTTGCGATGTCCGGCCCATCCCCTTGGCGTTTCCCGCCTTTTTGTTCGTGTACGAGTGGTGGATGGCCAACCCCGCTGGCACATCACCCGCCATGCGGATGGCGTCGCGGGCGGCCCGCGCCCTTCTTCGCGTCCTCTGCGTGGCTATTTTCATGTTTGTCGCGATCCTGCCCGTCACCCTTCGAAATCGTATCGCTATGGGCCACTTCGTCCTCGTATCGACGAACGGCGGCACAAATTTGTGGCAAGGTGTTCACGTCAACGGCGGCTACTGGTGGTCGTACAACCCGTACGTCAATCCCTTAGTACAAGTGACCAACGAAATCACGAAAAACGAACTTGGAGAACATCTCGCCGAGCAATACATCTTGCACCATCCCTGGAAGACCTTCTTGAACGGATGGATCAAGATCTTTGACTTGTACAAGAACGACGTCAATGCGAATTGGTACACCTTCCGCATGTCCGTCCGGTTTCATTCATGGCTTCACGCCATTGATGCATGCACGACCGTGGCGTATTGGGTACTGATGTGCCTGAGCTTGCTCGGCATCGCCTATACGTGGAGGAGACATCGGGATGCTCGCCGGTGGTCTGCGCTTCTTCTGACTTTCATCGTCTACTACACGTGCTTCTTTTTCTTCTTCCCCGCGTGGGACCGGTTCCGCTACCCTCTCATGCCTTTGTTCTCTGTCTTTGCTGGTCCGTCCTGTCTCTGGTTACGGCATCGGTTCAAACATGCGATCCGCCCGCACGGTTGACCATGGGTATCTCCATACGCGGGCGGGATCGTCAGCATTTGAGCAATGTGATATTCTAGCTAGTAAAGTGATACCGCTTACAAAGGAGGCGTTCCCATGCCTAGCCCACAGGCGCTTTCCGTTCGATCGATGTTGCAACAAATGCGCGCATCACAGAACCCCGCAGAACTCAGCCTAGAAGCACAGCGAGCTGGCCTGGATCAAATGGGCCGGACCATTCCTAAGCCCGAAAACGTGAGGGTGGAGCGAACGTCGTTCGGCGGCGTGCCCGGCGAATGGGTTGCGATAGCCGACGAGCCCACGACGCGGGTCATGCTGTACCTGCACGGCGGTGCGTACTACATGGGCAGCTGTGAATCCCACCGAAGCCTGGCGTGGCGGCTCGCTCAAGCGTCGGGAGCGCGCGTCGCCCTCATCGAGTACCGACTTGCCCCCGAACACAAGTTTCCAGCCGCAGTGGAGGACGCCGTGAAAGCGTACGAATCCCTGCTCGCACAAGACATCGCACCAGACCGAATCGCCATCGCCGGAGACTCCGCTGGAGGTGGTCTGACGCTCGCCACGCTCGTCTCGCTGCGCGATGCCGGCAAACCGCTTCCCGCGTGCGCCGCAGTCCTCTCGCCTTGGACGGATTTAGCGGGCACAGGGCCATCGATGGAATCGCGAGCCGCATACGACCCTTGGCTTGAACCCGAAGGGATCCGCAAGGCGCCGCTCTTGTACTGCAGTCCGGAACAATTGACACATCCGCTAGTGTCGCCGCTTTACGCGGATCTGACTGGATTACCCCCCATCCTCATTCACGTGGGTCACGACGAATGCCTTCTCGACGACTCCGTGAGACTGCACGAAAAGCTGCGGCAGGCTGGCGTGGAGGCGCGAGTGCATATCTGGGAGGACATGTGGCACGTATTTCACAGCTTCCCAATCCCGGAAGCGGACGAGGCGCTTAAAGAAATCGGAGATTTCATGAAAGAGAAAATTCCGGAGTAAGGCGCTTGCCGGGCCCGTGCACTGACTAACCTTGGATGACCACGGGCCCGGCGCGCCAGCGACTCGACTTGAATCGAGTCCGAGTCTGCGCAGCGCATTCGCATGAAACAGGATCAGGCTTCCGCAGGCTTTTCCGTTGACGGAGCCGAACGCCCGTCTTCCGGAACACTGCTGTTGTCAAACATCTCAATTTGCGTGCAATTCGTTTGTTGAAGCGCGTAGTAAGCCTTGGCCACGAGGTCAGACGGTCCGCTGACCATCACCAGGTACTCGCCCTCTTTGATAGAGCGCTCGAATTGGACCGCTTTTTCGTGCTTCAGGCCCCAGCCGACGAGCAATCCAGCCAGCCCGCCAAACAAGGCTCCTTCCACCGCCGAGGTTAAGGCGTACGCGATGGGTCCGAAAAGGAGCAATGGCCCCGTCACCGGCGCGAAAAACACGGTGAAGCCCAGGAGCAAGCCGAGCATACCGCCCCACAAGGCGCCAAATTTGCTGCCTTCCTTGGCCACGCCGCGGATGGTCGTGAAGCCAAGCGGGCGATCTTCGATCGAGAAATTCTTCCCGACTAATGAAATATGCACCGCCGGGATCTGCCTTTCTAGTAACATTTCGACCGCCTTTTCCGCGTCGACATAGGTCTTGTATGTCGCAGCGACATGATCGGTATGGCGATCGTGCAATCCTTGCGACGATAACGCTTGATTTTCGGTTGGTTCCATTGGGACACTCCTCTATCGCCTGCGCAGACTCGGACAGCCCCAGTGTATCAGGGCCCAAACGCAGGAGCAAATCCGGGGACTTCCACTGTTCCATCGAGCCTCGCAGAGGGCAATAGGCAGAAGGGGGGCAGAAGAAAGAGGCATAACTGCGAGTGAACATAACTGCGAGTGAACCAAAAATGGCGAGGGCTCAAAACGCTCGCCATTTTTGAGTTTGTTGGCGGAGAGGGTGGGATTCGAACCCACGGTGCCCTTGCGGACACGGCGGTTTTCAAGACCGCTGACTTCAACCACTCGCCCACCTCTCCACATGACAACGAAGGAGAGGCCAAACCTCCCCTCCAAATGGAGCGGAAGACGGGATTCGAACCCGCGACCCTCGCCTTGGCAAGGCGATGCTCTACCCCTGAGCTACTTCCGCATATGTCCACGTCTGAACGCAGCTATACTTTACATCGACGTTGAGACGCGTGTCAACTCCTCCAAGGGCTCTACAACTCCACAAAACGTCACAAAGGTAGCGCCGGTCCCGGAAATTTCGATACAAATGGCCGCGCCCCGAGCGCTATAATATCGTCAAGGCGAGTTCATCAACAAGGGGAGATCCGGGTTGCCAGCCATTCCGCAGTGGGTTGTATATGCTGCCGCCGTCGCGTTCCCCATTCTGGCTTTTGCACTGACACCGCCAAGCATATGGGTCAACCGACTCGTTTCGTCGCTGTCCATCCATCCAACGTTTGATGTCTCCCGTGTGACATCGGTCAACGTGTACGGAACGGAACTACGTGGACGTGATCGCGACCGGTTTCTTCACGCATTTAACCAGGCAGATTTCCTGTTTGAGCGGGGGATGATCCCCGAACTCAACTACAATCCGATTTTTATCCGCGTCAAAGAGGGTAAGCGGATGTATGAGTTCACCGCGTACCTCTACGGGGACGGCATGGTCCAAATGGTCCGGCACAAGCGGAAAAAGAACGTTCCCTACCGCGTGTCATCTCAGCAGTTGGAGATGGTGCTCCAATCCTGCATCCGGGATCCCTGGTGGGTGAGCTGAGGCACGAGCCAAGCTTCAAGCGGATTTCAAGCATGGTGTGTTACGTTACAACCGTACCGCGCTTATTCCAGTTTCGGTACGGAGGTGGCAACGATGCCAATGTTCCTGCACCGGAAGGCCCTTGTTGGTTCTGCCGCTGTGCTGTCGACCCTCGCCGCGGGCGGCGGTGTGGTCTTTGCAGCGGTTGACCGCGGTCACGAATCTGTGCGCGCAGCCAGCGAGCAATCGGGATCGCCGGTGCGCGCGGATCGTCAAATCTTCCGCACGCTGAGGCAAGACCTTGTGAGCGAAGCGGCACAGGAACTCCATCTCACCCCAACCGCTCTTCGCCAGGACTGGCGAGAAGGCAAGACGATGGAACAGCTCGCCGCGCAAGCGGGTATCTCTACGTCCACGCTTATCTCGAATCTCGAAAGCAAGGCCCAGTCAGACATTCAAGCCGACGTTGCGAACGGAACCCTCACGAGCGCACAAGCTTCGAAAATCGAATCGAAGGTCGATCTCGCCATTCAAGCGTGGGTGAACGGAAAGTGGCCGGCTGGATGGGACAAGGTGCGTCCGCGCGGAGCCGGCGTGTGGCGCCGAGAGTTGATTGCGACTGCCGCGCAGGACTTGCACCTGTCGACCTCGTCGCTCATCGCCGATTTGCGTAAGGGGCAAACCCTCGCCGAGATAGCTGCGGCACAGGGCGTCTCCACGTCAACGCTCATCTCCGACCTCGAGAATGCGGCGCAAGCCGACATCCAAAAAGCCGTTTCCAATGGAAAGATCACCGCGAGCGAGGCACAGGCGATATTGGGGCGGATCGACACGTGGATCACGGACTGGGTCAACGGCACGCTCCCCCATCCTTCAGGCGCCCATCTGCCAGGCGGGCAACCGACATCGTCGACAACCGGTTCCAATACGGCTTCCAACGCGTGAAGCGCAGTTCCTCCATGGCCCCGACGTCGAGTCGGGGCCTTTGCTTTGGCCCCCGTATGATGTCCCGATGTCCCTTCGCGTCAGTCGCTTGATGATGTTCCGCGGAGTTCCGTGAAGTTCCCAACCTCCAAGATCACCCTTTGACTTTCCACAAGGAACCGTATCGAAGAAACCAATTTACCTGTGGCTCTTCCTTTTAAGGCATTCATCCTCCGCCTGATCCATGATTCTCGTAATGAATGAGCTTGCGCTTCCTGTTACGCTTTCAGTGCACCACTCACACCAAGATTACGCCGAATCCTGCGAAACGCAGGTACGGGGGACAAGCGGGCTTGATGCCCAGGGGTGAATTGCGCCTCGTGCGCATAGGGGGACTCTTCCACCCGAACCCGTCAACTAACCTCGGAGGCTACAGGAGGAGAAGCATGCTGCCGAAACGAACGTCCCTTGGAGCGATTGCCGCGACGGCCGCCACTCTTGCAACGCTGACCATGGGCGGCTGCACTGCCCTCGCGCAAACTTCGTTGCCCCCTGGGGTTCATCTCGATCCGTCCATTCGACCTCTCGCTTCAGAAAACGCGTCTTACCAACAGAAAACGCAGGCGGTCCTGGAGGTGGCCGAAAGCAAGATCGGCACGCCCTACATCTGGGGGCACAACGAAGACCGCGGTCAGTACGGATTCGACTGCTCGAACTTTGTGGAGTACGTCTATCACCACGCTCTCGGGTATCGCTTTACGACGTCGTCACGCCTTCAATACCTCGAAGTAGGCTGGCGCGTCCCGTACAGCGACCTGAAGCCTGGCGACCTGCTCATCTTCGACGACGGCGGGCATGTCGGGATTTACGCAGGCAACGGAGAAATGATCCAGTGCGGCGGCGGGCTAGGACGCGTCGGCTTCCTCAGCGTGCGGCCGGGATCGTACTGGTATCGGCACCTGTCGGCTGTTCGACAAATGTACACCTGAACCCTACAGTCGCCCGGCCGCGATGACCATTCGCTTCGGCCGGGCCCATCCATTCTATAGCCCCCTTGCGTTGCATAATTTGCCCTTCTATGCACATCTTACAACCATGAACCGATCCCGATGCATAGGTATGTGCCTCACACTCGTCTGTGCAGCCGCTTGTTGGTGCTCGAGCGCCGCGCCGGCGCGCGGAACGACGGTGGCGAAGCAGGCGCACGCGACCGCCCACGCGCAGTCGGTGTCGTGGCGATCCGAGCCGGAGGCCATCACGGTGTTCGGCCGCAGCTACGACATTCGCCGGTGTCGGAAGCTCACCGACACGTTTGTCGTCACGGCCTACAACCTGGATCGCTTCTCCACCGGAAAGGACCCTGGCGATCCCGGCTTCGGGGTGACGAGCACCGGGCGGCCCGCCGTGATCGGACGGACCGTTGCCGTCGATCCGGCGGTGATCCCCTACGGCAGCCTGCTCTACATCGAGGGCGTGGGCTGGCGAATCGCGGAAGACACGGGAGGTGCCATTCGAGGCCATCACATCGACGTGCTCATGCCGTCGCGGAAACATGCCTTGCAGTTTGGGGTGAAGCGCAACTGCCGGGTGACCGTGTACATCCCGGACGATCTCGACGACGTCTAGTGGTTGCGCAAAAACGCGCGAATCTGGTCCATGAAGGGAGCGAACAGATCCGCGTAGCGCGAGACGGCCTCGCGCACGTCCTTCGGCGTGATGCGGGCGTGATCGCGAAGCAGGCGAGATCGGAAGTCGATCACGCCGGTGAAGACATCGAACCACCGAGCGTCGAGGACCTCTTCCTCGACGAGGACTTTGACGATATCGGCGTAGCCGCCGGGATCGCGCATCACAAGCGCGTCGATGATGAGCGAGGCGATGTCGGTGACGTACTCGACGCTCGTCCACAGCGCGCGCTCGGCGGCGAGCTGCCACGTGAGATCTTCTTCCCACGCGTCCTCCCGCTCGGCCAAATCCTCCAACCACGCGGCCCGAGCGCTGAGGGCTTCGAGCCACGCCTCAATTTGCCGCTTATGATCCTTTGTCAGAAACACCGTCTCACCTCACTTGAAAACGCGAGGCAACCTCCGAAAAAAGCCTCGCGAATACGTCATCCTGAACAAACGGGCTGCGATCGGTGCACGGGAACCCTTGTAGACCCAAAATCCAAGGCACGAGGCGCACCGCCGTGGTCTCCGACGTCGCGGGCCGAGCCTTCACGTCGTGCACGTCGGCGAGATACACCCATTTGCTCGCCTCGGAGCCGTCGCGCAGGACAATGGTATACTGGGCAACCCAGTCGAGGTTCTCGAGCAGAGCGCCCGCCTCTTCAAACGCTTCGCGCCGCGCTGCGGCGTCCGGCGTCTCACCCGGCTCCACCTTGCCCCCGGGAAGCTCCCAGCCCCGCGCGTGATGGCGAACCCACACGCAGCCGTCGAACAGCCTCGCAAACACGAGCACCGAGTGCGGCGCGGGATCGCGCAGGGCGGGATCGAAGGTCAGATGCTTGGCTGGCGCAAACCCCTCGCCCTCCACGTTACCACCACCTGCCAAACACAATACCGATAACGAGGCCAATCAGGCCGCCCACGACGATCTCGGCCGGTTCGTGCCCGAGGATCTCCTTGAGGCGTTCGCCTTCGGCCTGCCCTGCGACGGCGGACTCCGACCGCTGGGAGAATTCCATCGCGATGCGGTTCAAAAGGACGGCGTGCTCGCCGGCGTGACGCCGAATGCCGCCGGCATCGTACATGACAATGGCGGCGAAGACCACGGCGACGGCGAAAATGGGTGACCCCGGGCCGACGACAAACCATAGCGCGCTGGCAAGGGCCACCACGCCCGCCGAGTGGGAACTCGGCATGCCCCCCGCCCCAAAGGCGCGGCTCCAATCCCAGGCTCGCGTTGTCACATAATGGATGGGGACCTTCAGAATTTGGGTCACCACGATGGCGCAGATGGCAGCCATCAGCGCGGTATTTCCCCACAAGCCCTGCAGAAAATGCAGAAGATCGGGCATTCCGGGGCCTCCTCGAGAAGCGAGGCGCCGAGTCACCGGCGCCTCGCGGACTGTCCATTCTTCACTTTACCACGCCTGAATTTCGGTGACCATATCCCTGTCCAGCGCCTTGACCATGGCCGTGACGAGCTGAATCGCCTGCAGATAGTCGTCCTCGTGCACGACGCCGTTGTGGCTGTGGATGTAGCGCGTCGCGAAGCCGATGTTGACGCTCGGCACGCCGATGCCGTGCAGGTGGAACGCCCCTGCGTCCGTACCGCCCCCCGCCAGGCTGCTGAGCTGAACCGGGATGTTTTCCGCTGCGGCGATGTCCAGCACAAAATCGCGGAAGCGATTGTTCGGGATCATGGAGTGATCGTAAATCATGAGCAGCGGGCCCTTGCCGGCGTCGCCGAGGTGCTGGCGCTCCCCGCTCTCAATCCCGGGCGTATCGCCGGCCACACCCACGTCAATGGAGATGGCGATGTCGGGATCGACTAGATGAACGAGCGTTTTCGCGCCGCGCAGGCCAACCTCCTCCTGAGCTGTGGCGCCCGCAAACACAACGTTCGGGTGGGACTGCCCTTGCAGTTCCTTGAGCACGCAGAGCGCGGTGGCGCAGCCAAGTCGGTTGTCGAGCGCCTTCGACACATACATCTTCGGATTGCCGAGCTGCGTGAACGGGCTGTACGGGACGATGGCGTCGCCCGGCCGCACGCCCATTTCCTCGGCGTGCTCCTTGCTCGTGGCCCCGATGTCCACGAACACATCCTTCAGTTCAACCACCTTTTTTCGTTCGTCCGCCGACAAAACGTGAGGAGGCTTCGAGCCCGTGACGCCGAGCAGCGGCCCCTTGCGCGTCTGCACGATGACGCGCTGCGACAGCACGACCTGAGACCACCATCCGCCGATGGGCTGGAATTTCAGGAAGCCCTCCGACGTGATGTGCGTCACCATGAAGCCGATTTCATCGAGGTGGCCCGCAATGAGCACCTTGGGCCCATTTGGGTCACCGGTTTTGCGTCCGACCACGCCGCCTGTGCGGTCTCGCAACAATTCCTCGGAAAGCGGCCTGAGGCGCTCCTCGAAGAGCTTGCGGACGCCGGATTCGTAACCCGAGATCCCGTGGGCGTCGCAGAGATCGCGCAACACTTCAACATGTGGATGCATCGATGACTCTCCCCTCTGCGCCAAATCTGACACCGCCACTCATGATATCACAACCTCGATGGGACAACGCGCGCGCACCCTTGGCACTTTCGGCTCATACGATGGAGAGAACGCGAGGAGGAGAGATGCGGGATGGTGCGCGTGGAGCCCATGTGGATTGAAGGATATCCCTTCGCTGCGGTGCAGGTAGATTTGCCGAAGACGACGCTCCTCGTCATTGTGAATTCCGTGGGGTACGCGATGTGCGGGGCGCTGGACGTCCAACTTTTGCGAACCAAACTGCGGGATCGAAACGTCGTGGCCATGCGCGCGACGGGCGTTCGCACGCTGGAGGAATTGCTCGCGGCGCCTGTCGAGAGCCAAACCCAGGCCGCCGAGGAACTCGGGATTCATGCCGGCATGCCGATGCGTGAAGCGCTTGCGACGCTCGGGCGCGCCGCGCAGAACGGATGACCCGTTCTGCGCCTGGACAAGCTCGGTTTGAACTCGGCCTCATCCGACAGGGTCCTTGAGTTGTGGCGCAAACCAGGTACCATGGGAGACAGGTCTGTCCGCCCAACGCTCAAGGAACGGAGGATGAACGTGTCGCATCTGACTACGCTTGTGATCCACCATGGCCTTCTCGGCATCTTCGTCTTGATGGCCCTCGAGAGCTGCTGCATCCCCATTCCCTCTGAGGTTGTGATGCCGCTCGCCGGCTTCCTCGCCTATCGGCACCTTCTCGGCTTTTGGCCTGCCGTCGCAGTGGCCGCGGTGGCCAATGTGGTGGGCAGCCTCGTGGCGTACGCCATTGGCAACTACGCAGGGCGGGCCTTCGTCCTTCGCTACGGCCGCTACGTCGGTCTCACGCCCCGCCACCTGGAGCGCGCAGAACGCTGGTTCCTTCGCTTCGGTGAAGCGACGGTCTTTTTCGGCCGCATGGTGCCCGCCGTGCGCACGTTCGTGTCGCTGCCCGCGGGCTTTGCGCGGATGTCCCTCGCGCGATTTGTCCTCTTCAGCCTGCTCGGATCGTTCGTGTGGAACCTCGCGCTCGCGTACGGTGGTTACCAGCTGAACAAGCACTGGCAGCTCCTAGCCGATCACGTCAAGCCCTTCACGTACGTCGGCGCCGCCATCCTTGTGGCTGCGCTGATCTGGTTCTGGTTCCGCCGCCGATCCGATCAAAGAGCGGAATAAGCGATGGAGCGGACGCGCGCCGAGAGAGGATTGGACGGATCCAGCATCTCCTTCGGCAAAAACAGCCGCTCTTCCTGGCTTGGCACGAGCGTCCGGATGAGCTTGGACGCCTGGCTGAGATCCTCGACGCGGCCGCTTTCATCCCGCAGGAGCAGTCCCTGACCAATCACGTCATATCCCGGGATCTTACACGCGCGCAGCGAGACATAGTAGTCTGGGTGAAAGCCCATCGCCTTCGCCGTGGTGCGCAACAGTGCGAGATCGTCCACCGGCGTCGATCCCTGGCGCACCACGGGCGCGAACAGACGGCGGTGGAGGAAGCGCTCGGCGAGATCGCGTAGAATGGGATCCGGGTTTTCCGCAAACGTGTGAAAGGCGTACAACAAGACGGACTCGTCCAACCGGATGTACCACGACACATCCTCCATGTCGCCCTGAAGCACGCGCCTGAGGGGCTCCGGCATGGCGATCCGCTCTCCCTGCGCAACGAGATCCTTCGCGCGCACAAGGATATTTTCGACGAGGACGTCGCTTCCCACCGTGACCGGGTGCAGGTAGACCTGAACGTACATAAAGTATCGCGCCAACAGGTACTGTTCCACCGTGTGGAGATTTTGACGTTTCACGTAGATGCGCCCGTCCCAATACGTCAGTGAGCGGATGAGCCTGGCGAGTTCGAACAAACCGTACGACACGCCCGTGGCTTCGGCGTCCCGGAGCATGTAGTCCATCCGATCCACGTCGAGCTGGCTCGAGATGAGCGACTCCACGGCCGGATACCGGCTCTCGCGACGAAGGACGCGGACGAGATCGAGCGCGAATTCGTCGTCCACACCGTCGAGCACGGACCGGAGCGCGGGATCTTCCAGAATGATGCGATGCGTCCACGCCTCGTGCTGGACGCCAAGAACCGACTCGAACGTGTGCGAAAAGGGGCCGTGTCCGATATCGTGTAGAAGTGCCGCGGCCAGAGCGAGCCGGATTTCGCGCGGGTCGGTCGGCCAGCCGCATTCTCGCTGCAGGTGGTACAGCACCCGGCGCATGGTCTCGTACGCACCCAAGGAATGGGCGAA
This sequence comes from Alicyclobacillus acidocaldarius subsp. acidocaldarius Tc-4-1, assembly GCF_000219875.1. Classification (NCBI taxonomy): domain Bacteria; kingdom Bacillati; phylum Bacillota; class Bacilli; order Caryophanales; family Alicyclobacillaceae; genus Alicyclobacillus; species Alicyclobacillus acidocaldarius. The sequence continues at coordinate 1,077,048 of NC_017167.1, read as the reverse complement.
TCGGGAATGCTCCGCGCCGTGAAACGTCAGAAACGAGGTCCCGAGCTGGCGGATGCGCCGAAGGCGTTGAAACGCCGGTACGTTCACCAGCGCCCACAGGAGGGGATCGTCAAACAGGATCTCGTCGTGAACGGGATCTTTGAGAACTTTTTCGAACACGTGGCGCCCTCCAAACGTCGACCTACGCGGCAACGGGCCGACCGAAGACGCCCTCGGTCAGCCCGTCCAGCTCAATTGCACGATCCCGGCTGCCCCGCACGCGTGGCGGTGCGGAAACTTGAACCGCAGCCGCACATTTGCGTGGCGTTCGGGTTGTTGATCTTGAAGCCTTGTCCCGTGAGATCATCCACGTAGTCGATCTCGGATCCGTCGATGAGTTCCAGGCTCTCCGGATCCACCACAAGCTTGACGCCGTGCTGCACCGTCACCACATCGCCCGGCTTCTCGTTGTCAAGTGCGAGGCCGTATGTGAATCCTGTGCAGCCGCCCGGTTTGGTATAGATGCGCAGCGCATCCTCCCCCGACGCCTGCGACTCCAGGAGCGTGCGGACGCGCTCTGCAGCTTGCTCGGTCAGCGAAATCATCGTCATCGCCTCCCTTTCCAGCTTCTATTATACGCCTTCTCGTACCCCGTTTCAGCCCGCGATTTCCCGGACCTTCGCGAGCACCTCTTCCGCATGCCCGTCGACCTTGACTTTTGGAAACACGGCCGCGATGGCGCCGTCGCGATCGATCACATAGGTCGTGCGCTCAATGCCGAGTGTCTTGCGGCCGTACATGTTTTTTTCCTTGAGCACGTCGTACGCCTGGCAGATCTGGCCGTCCGGATCCGAGAGAAGCGGAAAGTTCAGGCCGTGCTTGTCCCGAAACTTCGCGTGCGAGCGCACGTCGTCCCTCGACACCCCGTAGATGACCGCACCGACCTCCTCGAACCGCGACTTGAGATCGCGGAACGCGCAGGCCTCCTGCGTGCAGCCCGGTGTATCGTCCTTGGGATAGAAGTAGAGAACCACGACCTTTCCGCGCAGATCCGACAGCTTGACCGTCTCGCCCGAGTCGGACTCCGCCGAGAACTCAGGCGCCTTCACGCCGACTTCCAGAGCCATAGAAACTCCTCCCACGCGCGGCCGGACGCTCACTCGCGGACGACTTTGATCATACGGATCTCGGGGTCGTCAGGGCCCTGCACGGGCAGTCCGGCCCGCAGATTGGCTTCGATATAGTCGATATTATCCTGCGTAATCACTTCGCCAGGCAAGAGGATGGGAATGCCGGGTGGGTACACCATCACCATCTCCGCCATAGTCCGCCCCACAGCTTGCTGCAGCGGCACGACCTCCGTCGGCGCGTAGAACGCGGAACGCGGCGTCATCCGCAGCTCGGGCATCGAGGGCAGCGTGACGGGCTGGTGCTCGCGCACTGCGCCGTGGCCGTAGCGATCCGCGATGGCCTCGAGTGCCTGGATGAGCGCCTCGATATCCTCCTCCGTGTCGCCCCACGAGATGATGCACAGAATGTTGTACAAGTCGCTCAACTCGACCTCGATGTTGTACTCCTCACGCAGGATGCGCTCCACGTCGTATCCGGTGAGGCCGAGATCGCGCACGGAGATGGTCAGCTTGGTCGGATCGAGCGCGTAGGTGGCGCTTGAGACGAGCTGGCGCTCGTCGAGGCACCGCAGCCCAGGAATGGCCTGAATCGCCCGCCGCGCCTTGTTGGCGAGGGAAATGGCGTAATCCAGCCGCTCGCGCCCGTGAATGGCCAATTCCTTGCGCGCCACGTCGAGCGAAGCGAGCAGAAGATACGACGTCGACGTGGTGGTCAGCATGCTCAGCACCACCTGCACGTGCCGAGGGTCGATCATCCCTTCGCGCACGTTCAGGACGCTCGATCCCGTCATCGAACCGCCGAGCTTGTGCACACTGGTGGCCGCCATGTCGGCGCCCGCCTGCATGGCGGACAGCGGAAGATCCGGATGGAAACCGATGTGCACGCCGTGCGCCTCGTCCACAAGCACAGGGACGCCGACGCTGTGCGCCACCTCTACAATGCGCTCGAGATCGGCCGCAATGCCGAAATAGGTCGGATTGATCACCACAAGGGCGCGCGCGTCGGGATGCTCCTCGAGCGCGCGCGACACGGTCTCGACGGACAGCCCGTGCGAGATGCCGAACTCGCGGTCCACCTCCGGGTGAAGAAAGACCGGCTTGGCGTCCGCGAGAATGAGCGCCGTCAAGACGGACTTGTGGACATTGCGGGGCACCAGGGATTTTGTCCCCGGGACTACGGTTGCCATGACCATCGTCATGATGGCCGTGGACGTGCCTTGGACCGAAAAAAACGTGTAATCGGCCCCGAACGCCTCCGCTGCGAGTTCCTGCGCGTGCTTGATGGCCCCTGTCGGGTGGTGGAGATCGTCGAGCGGCGCAATGTTGATAAGATCCAGCGCGAGCGCGTTGTCTCCCACGAACGCGCGGAAGCGGCTATCCATGCCGCGGCCCTTCTTATGCCCTGGAATGTGAAACTGGCGCGGATTGCGCGCCACGTGTCGCAACAGTGCATCAAACAATGGGGTCTCATTTTGGTTCAACGGAGACATCCCTCCTTGCCGACATGGGACCGCGGCCCGGCCGCTTCACGCGGCGGAGAAAGCTTCTCGGAAGGCTGGGGATGCGTTGTCCCACAGATCCGGGCGAAGTCCGCGCAAGAAGGCGGCGAACTTTTCGATTTGCTCCGGGCTTAAGAGGCTCAAATCCGCTTTGCCCTTTACAGCCTTGTCCATAGCGTTCACGTGGTCCGCGAGTTTCTTGTACCCAAGCTGCGCATCGCTGTCAATCCACATTTCAAACGCCTGAACTCCATTGAATCCCATGCCATGCTCGAATCGCTTCAAGCTGATCCACAGCCCGACAATCCGCCTCGGATGGGGCACCTCCTCGAGCGATCCGACAAACCGCACGCCCAACTCGACGCGGCTTTTCGCGTGGATGGCGTTGTTATCGATGAAGATCTCATCGCCATCCATCAAGACTGCCGAGATGCCCTTCAGCTGATCATCCGACGCGTGCGGTTGCTTCGACTGGCCGGTGAGACTCAGTTTCTGCATCCGACATCCCCCCATGGAATCCGTCGGCCCGGTTGGCCGCGAACGTCGCTCACAACTCTAAAGACTCATTGTACCCGCTCCACCTGGATGTGTCACATATGCCACCGGCGCATGTTCGGCGGAGGGCGGGGAAAAGTAAGAAAAACGACCACATCTCGCGAGGGGACAGGTCATGACAAGAGTACAACGGACTGTCGGCCTACTGTGCGCAAGCGGCGCATTCGCTGCTCTCACACCGATCCTCCCGGCGCCTCGCGTCGAGGCGGCCCAGACGATTTACAACACCAGTCTTCCGTCGGTGATCCGCGTCGCCATCCGGGAAAACAATCCGAGCGGCGAGCCGGATCCGCGCGGGCGGATCATGTACGTGGAAGCCGTTCCGTTCACGACCTACTGTGAAGATGTCTTGCCCAATGAGTGGTTCCCGAGTTGGCATCCCGAGGCCCTCAAAGCCGGTGCCATGGCTGTGAAGATGTTCGCTTGGTACCACCATCTGCATCCGGTCACCATCGACGGCTTCACGTTTGACGTCGACAACACGACGAACTTCCAGCACTTTCAGGAGATGTCGAGTCAGCCGACGACCAACGCAGCGTTTCAGGCCATTCAGAAACTCGCGTATACCAAACCGAACGGCGAGATCGCGGAACTCAACTATTCCGCTGGTTACGAAAACGATCCGAACTGGCAGTACCGCAACGCACAGAAGATGGCCCAGTGGGGCTCGGAATACTGGGCGAGGCGTGGCCAGAACTACCTGCAGATCCTGCAATTTTACTACCAGAACAGGGCCCTCATGCGCTTGCCGTGATGGCGCCGACTGACCGCCAACCATCGTTTGAGAAACGAGGGATACGCCATGAAACGATATCCGTCCAAGCGAAGCGTGATGGTCGCATCGCTTTTCGCCAGCGCCATTGCAATGGCCATCCCGACCCAACCGCAGATGGGCATCCATCGGCACGCGCATGCGCGGGCGCTGCACGGCGCCATCGCGGCGATGGCGCCAGCCGACATTGAGACTGTGGAACAGCGCACCGAGGCGGCCCCGCGAGCGAAACCTCCAGTGAGCGAGGCGCCCGCACCCCAACCTCGCGCGCGAGACGCGGGGAACGGCAAGCCTGGGCCCGGCAAGGTCCCGGTGCAACCGAACCCAAGCGGGAGCAAGCCAAAAGCCTCGAATCCATCGAGCGGATCGAGCGCAGGTCAGGCGAAGCCGAACGCCTCGAGCGGGGCGTCACCCGCGACGCCCAAGCCCGTTCCGCCGCCTTCACCGGCAGCACAAGGCAATGACCAGCCCGCGGGCCCGGAATCGTGGGGCTATACGCGGAAAACCGCGAAACTTCGGATCCGAGTGATCGACGGGAGAACCAAGGAGCCCATCGACGGTGCTGAAGTCGCCCTCATCGAAACCGAGCAGCGGTTCAAGACGGATGCTCAGGGTTACACACCTTGGTTCGACGCGCCGGTCATCCGCAATCCGAAGTACCGGCCCATGGTGGCCGAACTTCACGGGCAGTTGGGCGCCATTGCGTACAAAGATGGGTACCGGGATTCCATCCACCTCGGCATTCGCGTGCACGAAGGGATTCGCCAGCAGACGACCATTTGGATGTACAAGATTGGGCCCGCGGATCGTCGGATTGAGCCCGTCCTATACCAGGAGCCGTACCATCACCTGTGGCTCATCCAGCTCGCGGACAAGTTCCGAAGCCACACCCAGCCCGGCGAGGGGCCGGAGCGCCCCTAAAACCGTTGTGTCCAGAACCGCGCCATGCGCTCGGCCGCCTCGACGAGGCGGTCTTCTGGCGCGAGCAGGCCCACGCGCACATGCCCTTCCCCATGTTCGCCAAACCCTCTTCCCGGGGCGACCGCGACGTGCGCCTGCTCGAGCAGTTGCTCGGCAAATGCCACGGACGATATGCCCTCGGGCAGCGGAATCCAGCAGAAAAATGACCCCTGAGGCGAGGGCGCCTCGATGCCGGCGGATCGGAGCGCGTTGAGAAACGCGTCCCGCCGGCGCTGGTAGGTCTGGCGCAGAGCCTCGATCTCGTCGGCCGGTCCACGCAGCGCGGCGATGGACGCGCGCTGGACGGCGGCAAAGATGGACACGTAGTAGTGATCTTGAATCAGGTTGATGTGCTCAATGACCTCCGGATGGCCCGCCGCGAACGCCACGCGCCAACCGGCCATGTTGAAGGTCTTGCTCAACGTGTAGATCTCGATCCCGACTTCCTTGGCGCCTTCCATCTGCAGGAAGGAAGGTGGGCGGTGGTGATCGTAGCCAATGGCGCCGTACGCGAAGTCATGCACAATGAGCACGCCGTGATCGCGCGCCTTTTCAATCGCCCGCTCGAAGAATGCGGCCGTGGTGCCGGCGCCGGTGGGATTGTTCGGATAATTGAGGTACCACACCTTCGCGCGCTCCCACACCGTTTCGGGCACGGCGTCGAGATCAGGAACGTAACCGTTCGAAGCGGTGATGGGAAGCGCGTAGGGTTCTGCACCGGCGAGCGCGATGCCGCTCAGGTAGTCGGGGTAACCCGGGTCCGGCACAAGCGCCACGTCGCCCGCTTCGAGGTAGAGTTCCGCAACCTCGACGAGGCCCGTCTTGCCGCCCACAAGAATAGCAATCTCCCGCTCCGGATCCAGCGCCACGCCGTAGGTGCGCTGGTAGAACTCCGCCGCTGCCTCCTTGAGCTCCGGCAGCCCGCGAAAGGGAGGGTATCGGTGCGTGGCGGGGTCTAGGACCGCGTCGCGAAGGGCCTCCACGATGTGCGACGGGGTGGGCAAATCCGGGTTTCCTTGCCCGAGGTTGATGACGTCATAACCCGCCTGCTGAAACGCGGCCACACGCCTCGTCAATCCGGAGAAAAACTGTTCCGGCAATCGCACAATCCGATTCGCCAGACGAAATGTCACGCCAATCGCCCCTTGCTTGTCTCGAATTGGGCCTGCAGGCGTGTGCGCCTGCGCCTCAGCCCGACGCTCAACACGATGCCCACGGCGAAGTAGTTGACCAACAGCGACGTGCCCCCGTAGCTGATGAACGGCAGCGTGATGCCGGTGGACGGGCTCATGTACATGTCTGCGCCGATGTTCTCAAAGACCTGAAACGCGAACATCCCGACGATCCCGACGGCGATGTACATGCCAAACGGATCCGTGGTCGTCTGGGCGATACGGATGAGCCGATGGCACAGAATCAGAAACAAAAGCACGAGGATGGCCGAGCCGACAAAGCCGAACTCCTCGCCGATGGCGGAAAAGATATAGTCCGTCCACTGATTCGGCACCCAACCTCCCGACGTGAGCACCCCCTTGCCGTACCCTTCGCCAAACAATTCACCGCTGCCGATGGCCGTCTGCGCCATGTGAATATTGTAGCCGTACTTGTCTTGACTGAAATTCGGGTCGACCCAAGTGAGAATGCGATACGCCTGGTATCCCTTCAGGATGTGGTGTTTCATAAGCACATCCACGAAGGCGAGCGTCTGCTTCGTGAAGACGGTCGTCGCCAGGACGCCAAGCGCGATCACGCCGAGCACGAAGAACATCAGCACGGCGTACGGCCCGCGGCGGGCGAACACGCTATACATCGTCAAGAAGATGGCGATCATCACGAGAGCTTGTCCAAGCGCCGGCTCCTTAAAGGTGAGCGCAAACGGCACAAGAACAATGGGCAAAAAGATCCACTGCTTGCGAAGGCGATAGTCCGGTACCTCCGCTTCCTCCACGTCCGCCATGTACTTCGCCAACCACACGACGATGGCGACCTTGGCCAGCTCGGAAGGCTGGAAGGAGAAGGAGTGAAACGAAATCCACGAGTGCGCGCCCATGGTGGCCGGAAACCCAAACACGGCCACTAATAGCACACAGGAGATGCCCCAGAGCCACCAGTGCGCCTTCCGAAGCCACCGATAATCCATCAACGCGCCGGCAAACAGCGCGACAAATCCCAGCACTTCGTAAGCAATCTGCTTGCTCATCACGTGGGACGGGATGTTGGCGCTGTGGTTGCCCGCAGTTGCTGCGTGAATCGCAAGACAGGCGTACACAGCGAGCAGCGAGAGGACCACGACGACCGTGATGTCGAAGTATTTCCATTCGCGACGAACCGACTCCACGCGCCACCCTCCTCCCCGTACAAACAACCCCATGATGTCACGTTTATTGTTCCAGTTCCAGCAGGAGCTTTTGCAAGATCTGCGGCGAATTTGTGACAATGCCGTCCACGCCCTGCCGAATGAGATCTTGCATCACACGCGGATCATCGACGGTCCACACGTCGACCTCCAAGTGACATCGGTGAGCAAACTCGACGAATCGAGGCGTCACCACCCGAACGCCATGTTGGCGAATCGGCACTTGAACGGCGTCGAAAGGCATCCTCGCCCGCCCGCCGAACGCCCACCCCGCGCGCGTCATCGCCAACAAGCGCGCCACCTCCAGGGGTGAAGCGCTCGTCCTGAGCCGAGGACAGCGCGCTCGGGCTTCCACAAGCGTCCGATGATGAAAGGAAGCCAGCGTCACGCGCTCAAGCGCATCCTCTTCCTCAAGCATCCGCAGAAATAGACCGACAAGAGCGCGCTTCGGTTTCAAGTCCACGTTGAAATGGACGCCCGGAAACGCGCGCAGCGCCTCGCGCAGCGTCGCAATGCGAATTCCACATCCCCTGTACGGGTACGTTCTGCCGCCATCGCGCGTGAATCGATATCCAAAGTCGTAACGCAAGAGTTCCTGGTAGGTCATGTCCGCAATAGCGCCCGCTCCGTCCGAGATTGCATCAATGCGCTCATCGTGACAGATGACCAGTTCTCGGTCCTTCGTCCAGTGGACATCCGTCTCGATCACGTCTGCCCCTTGGCGCAGCGCGATTTGGAACGCCAGCAACGTGTTTTCAGGCGCCTCGCGACTCGCGCCCCTGTGTGCGAAGATCCGAACTCGCGGGCGCTGCGCCCCAACCATGTGCATCCGCCCTTCAAGGAATTTTTTCACGGCGCTCTCCATCGGTGCAACCGCCCAGCCAAAGCGGACGGATGCCCCGTAACGTAATCGAGAAAGGAGGCGTTCACCTATGCTTACGCTTCGCGAAGTCCGTGCATACTTGGGTCGCCACGTCCATTGCCACACGCATTTCGGATCGTTTCAAGGCGTGGTGGTCCACGTGACGCGGCATCATCTCATCCTGCGAAACGCGGTGCGCGCAGACGCGCCCATCCCGTCACTCGACCATCCGCGCGGCCTGTTTGGTCCCGGCCCTCACGGCATGCCTCCCGGCCCCCCGCAAAACCCGTACGGGCCGCCCGGAGGACCGCAAAGCCCGTGGCACCTCGCCATCCCGCTCGCCGCTATTCTTGGGATCACTGCCATCGGGATTCACTGGTGGTGAGGCACCCCTTGCCTTCTAGGAGGGAATGGCCGTAAGCTGTCGAATGAGGACATAGCCTAGACAGCGCAAAGCGGGGTGTGGACGTGCGGACCGAGCGGCATCAACCGGATTACGTGCTTTTCGTCGCGGTCCTCATGTTGACCGGCATTGGCGTGGTGACGGTGTACTCCGCGAGCATGGTGTACGACATTCACCAAGGTCTCTCCCCGGACCACTTCGCCATTCGGCAGCTCGCGGCGGCCATCCTAGGTCTTGCCGCCATGGGCTTGTGCACGTTCATCCCTTATCACTTCTGGTACCAACACGCGCCCAAGATGATGCTTGCCGCGCTTGGCCTCCTTGTCATTGTGATGGTGCCAGGCATCGGTCACCGGAGTCTAGGCGCCACGCGATGGATTGGCACCACCAGTGTCCACATCCAGCCGTCCGAGATCGCGCTGATGGTTCTCGTGGTGTACCTGTCCTATTTACTGACGAGAAAACTTCCCATTTTGCGTGATCTCCGGCGGACCTTCAGGCCGGCCATGGTCATGGTGGCTGTGACGATTGTGCTCGTGTTCATCGAACCCGACATGGGCACGGCGCTCTGCATCTTCCTGACCGCCATGGTGCTCCTGTTCGCGGCAGGCGTTCCAGGGAAACCCCTCGGGATCACCCTGGGTACGGCTGTGGTGGTGGGTTTCCTGGGCGCGCGCATGGCCGAATACCGCTCGAGCCGCCTCGTGGCGTTCTTTCACCCGTTTCAACATCCGAAATCATCCGGCTATCAACTCATTCAGGGCCTCACGGCCATTGCCAATGGGGGACTGACAGGTCGCGGGTTTGCCTCGAGCATCTCCGCCACGGGTTACCTGCCGGAGGCCTACACCGATTTTATCTTCGCGGTGTTCACCGAAGAATGGGGATGGCTCGGCGATCTCGGGCTTTTGGCGATCTTCGCTGTCGTCATTTGGCGAGGCTTTCACATCGCACGATACGCGCGCGATAGGTTCGGATCGCTCCTCGCGATTGGGCTCACCGCGTCCATCATCGTGCAGGCGCTCATCAACCTTGGCGCCGTGACGTGGCTCCTGCCGGTCACAGGGATTCCCCTCCCGTTCATCAGCTACGGCGGCACGGACCTCGTCATGAATCTAGCTGCCATGGGGATTTTGCTCAGCGTTTCACGCGAGACCGAACTGGAGTTGCCGGAGGAGGACTCCCTCGCCGACATCATCTCGGTCGACGAGATCCGAGCCACTCGTCAGGACGCCACGGACCGGTCTAGGCGGTCTTCCGGGCGTGCGCCGGTGGCGCGCCTGTCGAGCTTTCGGACGAGCCCGTTTCGAAAAGCCGACGCGACGAGCCGTGGGGCGTCCCTGAATCAGGCGGATCGCCCCATCTCGCTCACTTGGCGAGCGAGCCGTGAAGCGGCCGCCACGAAACGGCGCGACGAACGATCGCGAAAACCTGGCGGACCCTTTCGCCGCCACAAGCGCTAGGAGGTAAGAAATCATGGAAGGACAGCATGCGTCGTACCCACAGCCTGTCGAGATCGCGCGCGGAGTCTTTCTGATTGACCTCATGGAACTCGGCATGCGCTACCGCACGTGTGCCTATCTCGTGCGCGATCGCGAGCCTCTGCTCATTGAAACCGGTTCCGCCCGGTCGCACGATGCGCTGCTCGCGGGGCTACGCGCTCTGGGCCTCACGCCGACGGATCTCGCCTACGTCGCCGTGACGCACGTTCACCTCGATCATGCGGGCGGCGCGGGCCAATTCATGAAGCTGGCGCCGCAGGCCAAGCTGCTCGTCCACCCGCGTGGCGCACGGCATCTGATCGATCCGTCCCGCCTCTATCAGGGCGCCCGCGAGGTGTACGGGGAGCGGCTCGACCAACTCTTCGGGCCTCTCGAACCCGTCCCGGCCGAACAAGTTCAAGCGATGCCCCACGAGAGCGAGCTCGTGATTGGAGAGCGGCGCCTGCAGTTCCTCGATGCGCCGGGACACGCGAGCCATCACTTCGCCATCGTGGATCCGGTCTCCAACGGCATTTTCACGGGAGACAGCGCGGGGCTCCGGTTCGTCAAGGGGTTCACGGGCTTTCCCTACGAGTTCGTGATGCCCTCCACCTCACCGGTAGACTTTGATCCGGAAGCCGTCCACCGGACGTGCGAGATGTTCGCGAAGCTGCCGATGGAGACGGTGTATCAGGCGCACTTCGGCCCCTCGCCCAAGGACGAGGCCCTTCGGGAAACCGTGTACTATGCCGACAGGTTCCGCGAGCTCATTGAGAGGACCTTTGACGATCATCCGTCCCCCGAAGCTCTCGTCCAGGCGCAGGCCGACATCGTCCGAGAGAGGCTGGGCGAACTCGGATTGGACGCCTCGGTCTTCCGCCCACAAGCTATCCAGTTGGACCTCACGCTCAACGCCCTCGGCCTTCTGGCGTACGAATCACGGAGGCGCCGGAAAATGGGAAGCGCCGGATAATGGGATAGGCGAGTTGTCCGCTCTCGCGGGTTGACTCGAACAGACATAACTCCGTGAACTCGTGACTCATGGGCTTCGGTGCCACGAGTTCGGGTTCCGCGTAATGGCGAAGCTCCCGAGCGAGCGTGATGTGAGGGCGATACGGCCTGTCTTCCAGGCGCACGCTCGGCAGTGCCTCCTCAGTGGCCGCTCGCACGCGCCGGTAGAGTGCGGTGAGCTCGGCAAGATTGCATTCGACCTCGTCGAGCCCAAGCCAGAACACGCGGCTTTGGAGGAACCTGCCGAACGGACCCGTGGTGAGCCGGAACGGCGCCTGCTGGCCGGCGGCTCGCGCTCCCGCCAGGAAGGCGCGATCGAGATCGGCCGAGTCGACGTCGCCAAGGAACAACACGGTCAAATGGTACATCTCCTTGCGCGACCAGTTGCGCGCGACGACCTGGCCCTGTTGCCGAATGGACGCGCATCGCTCTGCAATCTCGTCCTTCCAGGAGCCAGGTAACTCGAGCCCGAAGAAGAGGCGTCGCTTCATGGCGCCTGCTCCTCGGCCACGGCGTCGCGGTAGGCCGCCTCGTCGAAGCCCACAATGACCCGTTCAGAAGGCGTCACGAGCACAGGGCGGCGGATGAGTTTTCCGTCTCGATGCATCTCTTCGAGCCAAGTGTCCACCGGCCACGCCACCTCTTTCAGCCCCCGCCTCCGATACACCTCGCCGCGGGTGTTGACGAGCGACCGGATGTCGCCCCCCACGGCTTCGAGCCACGTGTGCAGGGTGGCCACGTCGGGCGGATGTTCGACGATGTCGTGAAACGACACGTCGGCGCCCAGGCGCTCGAGGAACGCCTGCGCGTTCCGGCATGTCGAGCAACGCCGGTAACCGTACAAATGGTACAAGCTGTACATCCTCCTTCGTCGGGCGGCAAGCCCGGGCGATCAAAATATAGTATAATCCACGGGAGAAAACCGTTGGGCGCGACGTTGTCCACGGACCCCATCTGCGACATGGAAAGGATGCATGCCCTTATGCTCGGCATCTGGATCGGCAAGCTCGTCCTGTGGGTGCTCAGGCTGCGCGGCAGAGACGCCACCAGTTTGCCGGGTAAAGTGGCGCTCCGCATTTCACCCGGCCTCATCCGGCGATTTGGTGGAAAGGTGAAGCGCGTCATCGCGGTCACCGGCACCAACGGGAAGACGACCACGACCGCCCTCCTGGCGAGCATGGTGGCCGAACGCGAACCCGTGGTCACCAACCACAAAGGCGCGAACCTCGCCCAAGGCATTGCCACGGCGTTTTTGCGGTCCTGTTCTTGGACAGGCCGGCTATCCGCGGACACGGCGGTTTTGGAGATCGACGAGGCGACGCTGCCGGCGGTCGCACCGGACCTGCCGGTGGCCGTGATCGTCGTGACGAACGTGTTTCGCGATCAGTTGGACCGGTACGGTGAGTTGGATGGCACCCTGGCAAAGCTGTTGGAAGGGATACGAAAGACGCAGGCGACACTCGTCCTGAATGGGGACGATCCGCTCTGCCGGTATCTCGGCCTGCGCTCCTCGCGCCAGACGATCTACTACGGTATGGCTCGAGGCACGGCGAGATCGCCCCGGCGCGAGCAAATGCGCGACGGCCAGTTCTGCCTGATGTGCGGACGGCCGCTTCGATACGAGGGGTTCTGGTACGGCCAGCTCGGCCTGTATCAGTGCGAAGGCTGCGACTTCGTTCGCCCGCACCCCGCGTTTCAGGGAGAACTCCAGGGCGGGTTCCTGCGGTTCTCCGAAGAAGGGTTGCCGGACCTCCTGCTGGATCTCCCGGTTTCCGGCCTGTACAACGCCTATAACGTGCTCGCAGCCGCCTCTGCGGCGCGGGCGCTCGGCCTCACCGGCGACGCCATCCACGGGGGGCTTCGGGCGTACCAGCCGCCCGAGGGACGCATGCAGCGCTTCGACCTCGAGGCGCCTGTGACCCTTCACCTGATCAAGAATCCCACCGGCTGTGACAGCGTCCTGGATACCGTGGTGTCGGATGGAAGGGATAAGGTCCTCGTCATTGGCGTAAACGACCTCGCGGCCGACGGGCGGGACGTGTCTTGGCTTTGGGACGCGGACTTCGAACTGCTCGCGGAGGACCCCCACCTGACGGCCGTCGTCACCACGGGTTTTCGCGCGCACGACGTGGCGCTCCGGCTGAAATACGCGGGCCTTGCGGAATCGCGGATCCGCGTCCAACCCGACTTAGAAGCGGCGCTCTACGAGGGGCTTTCCCACAGTTCCGCCACAGGCGCCGCCATGCATGCGCTCGTGACGTATACGCTTTTGCATCCCGCGGCCCGCTGGCTCTCAGAAAGAAGGGATGAGCATGAGCCGCAAGGCGCTCTGTATCGCACATCTGTATCCTGATCTGCTGAATCTCTATGCCGATCGCGGCAACATCGCCGTGCTTCGGCGACGGCTCGAATGGCGCGGCTACGAAGTCGAAGTGGCGCGCGTGACGCACAGCGAGGTCCCGGACTTCTCGCGCTATCACCTCGTACTCCTGGGGGGCGGGTCCGACCGCGAGCAGGCGATTGTCGCGGAAAAGCTGCGGGCCTGCGCGCCGGCGTTTCGGAGTGCCGTGCAGGATGGTCTTCCGGTTCTGGCCATCTGCGGCGGTTATCAGCTCCTCGGCGAATACTACCAACTTCCGAGCGGCGAAAAGGTCCACGGCATCGGCCTCGTGGAGATGGTGACCGAGGCGAGCCCCGATGGGCCACGGCTCATTGGCAACATCGCCGTGTGGAGCGATGAGGTTGGCGTGATCGTCGGATTTGAAAACCACGGTGGGCGCACGCGCCACGGCCATCGGCCGCTCGGGCGCGTCGTTTACGGACACGGCAACGATGGGGTAAGCGGCCACGAGGGCCTGCGCCATCTGAACATCTGGGGCACCTACGTGCACGGCCCGCTTCTGCCGAAAAACCCGGCGCTGGCGGATGCGGTGCTGCGCGACGCCCTGGCCTACGCCCATCTGCCGGATCACCTCGAGCCGCTGGACGACCGGCTGGAGCGGGAAGCCCGGGCCGCCTTCGTGTCCCTGCGGATGAACGAGGTGGCGCCCATGCTGAAGGAGGAGGCGGGATCGCCATGATGGAGATTCGAAAGGCGGCCACGCTCGTGGTCATTCGAGACGGAAAAGCGCCAAATGACGGCGTTGAGGTGCTTGTCATCCGGCGTGCGAAGACGATGCGGTTCTTGCCTGGATTCCTGGCTTTCCCCGGTGGCGCCACATGCGAAAGCGACCACCATCTCGCTCAGTCATCAATTGGTATGCCCATGGCGGCCGAGGATGATGAAGACCAAATTCTCGCGATTACCGCCCTGCGGGAAACGGCCGAGGAAATAGGTTGGGTATGCAGCGTCTGCGAGAGGTCACAGATGGTTGTGTACGACGCGCAGCTGTCGCCCGATCAGCAAGCGTCTCTGTGTAATGACGACTCCGGATTAGCCAAGTGGATGATCGAGCGGCACCTGAGGTTTCAGCTCACCAAGCTCCGTCGCGTCGCCCGTTTTGTGACGCCGCCGACTCAGCCAATTCGTTTTGACACGCGCTTTTATCTATATCACGCGCACAATGTCGAAGAGCCACATGTACATGACTCCGAAGTGGACAGCGCTGTATGGCTTTCGGTGAGAGCCACATTACAGCTAGTTGAGTCAAGAGAAGTACCTGCCACAGGACCAACCCTCGCTTTGCTGCAAGGACTCGCCAAATATCCCAATTCGGCTGCAGCAGCCGCTTCTCTTCGTGTCGAATCCCCGCAGCCGCCGTGAGAGTCGATGCACAATCGTAAGCGTAAGCCAATCAGACATGGCATTCGGCCTCCCCGTGCTTGATGATCAGCTCAATCCAGTACCATGGGAGATTTTTTTGTATGAGCCTTTTGCAGAATGAGCCTTTTGCAGCGCGAGCGAAAACGACGCATTCTTCTCGTGAAAGATAACACATGCCATAAAAATCCTTTTCTGTTGTGTGGATAGATCACGCCCCTTCGGTGGTGTTCGTTCGAATCATCAGGTTAAGCCACTTGCTCGATGCGATTCGTCCAATGCATCGCCAGAGCAGATGCCAAGAGCACAATCGCGTGGATGTACGCATGTACGGTGACTTTCTCGATGCCACGTACATGCACGCCGTCAAGCGTCAGCCACTCTTTCAGCCGCGCGAAGCAGCGTTCCACTGCGCTCCGTTCAGCGTAGAGCATCTTCCATGTGCGAGAGCCGCGATGTGGATTCGCGTATCGACGGACGTCCTCATCGATGTGCTTCTTCACGACCATGCCATAGTTCGATGCAGAACAGGCTGCCATGCCAAGCGGGCAATCGACATATCCTGTCGCGTGCGGACAGCGAAACTTGAGCCAGGCGTTATGGACGCCCCAATACGTCATTCGGTACCCCATCGTGCAGCGGGGCGTGCCGTCGAAATCCATCCCTTCCGGCGGCTCTTTCTCATTCCGGCGATTCAGCGGGATGATAGCCTGACCGCCCAACGCGCGAGCGGCTTCATAGTTTTTCGTCTGGTCGTATCCTGCATCCATCAACACGAAGCGAATCCGCCAATCTTGGCGATGGAGCTCCTCCATCAAGGGAATGGCCATCTCTCCATCGTAGACGTTCGCTGGCGTTACCGTGAGCGCCATGGGAAGTTCACTTTTCGCATCCACAGCCAAATGCACTTTGTAACCAAACCACGCCAACTTGTTGCCGAAGGCGTCGAACTTCGCGCCCCAGTTCGCACGGTCTGTGGGCTGGACCCCTGAGCGTGGGTGTTTGCGCTCATACGCATGGATGGCCGTGCTGTCGATGGCGACGTGTTCGCCCTCGATGAGCCCTTCGTCACGACATTGACGCACCAACTCGGCAAATAGCGTCGCCGCAACCCCTTTGTCCACGATGGCCTGAAAGACGCGGCTTAGGGTGGAGACGGACGGAACAGGTTTGTGAAGGGAGAAACCGCACTGGTAACGGAAGCGCAAATCGCTCTCCAAACGTCGGTGAAGCTGCGTGAAGGTCGAAATGCCCTCAAGGGGTGCTGCGAGAAATGCGCGCAAGATGGCTTCGCGAGAGATGGGTTTGGTCCCTTGGGGTGTCGAACTTCTCAGCTTCGCGGTATACGGGCCGAGATCGAGTGCGGAGAAAAAACGTTCACGCCGCTCCGAAGGGTCAATTTCCATCCATTCGTCAAAGGAAAAGAGCCATGTCTGTCGAATGTACACGTTGGACTTCGCCCCCTTGAAATGGTTTGGTGCATACCATTTTCTTTCTCTCAAGCTGGGGTGAAGTCCTTCTTTGTGCTCGAAAAACCCTTGCTACACAAGGCCTCGTGATTCTGCCAAAGGCTCAGTCGTTAGGGCCAAAGCCTCGATGTGCGTGGGTTAGCACCACCTCGCCTCATGTGTCTATTTTTGTAACAGGGCTGCCGCTGCGAGCTGGGGCTTGTTCGGTTTGAGCTTGGCCATCGACTCCAAGCTGAAGTACCGCCGTGCCACGAGCCACTCTTCGTGTTGCTCCTGCAAAATGGCGCCTGCCAGTCGCAACACCGCGTCCCGGTTGGGGAAGATGCTGTCAACAGCGGATTAAAACTCCCCAAAAAAATCGCGCCCGATTCCTCAAAAACAGCGGATTCGATTCCCCAAAATCATCGCGATTCGTTCCCCACACATGTGTTCGCTTCGTCTCTTGTTGCCGAGAATCCGTGCGTAACGCCAGCTCGCAGCTTGTCTTTCATGCGGTAACTGTTGCCACGGATATTCACGGTCGTTGCATGATGCAACAAACGGTCGAGTAAGGCGGCAGCCAGGACCTGGTCGCCAAAGAGCGTTCCCCAATTCGTGAAACTCGTGTTGGACGTGATGAGCAACGACCCTCGCTCGTACCTCTCTGAGACCAGCCGGAAAAAGTTCGCGGCGTCGAGCGCGTCAAGAGGCAAGTAGCCCACCTCATCACAGATCAGAATCTTTGGCTGCGTATAGACTCGGAGCCGCCTGTCCAGCCGCCCTTCTTGGTAGGCTCGGCGTAAATCGCTCACGAGTTTCTGCATGGTGACGAAGTAGACGCTCATCCGCTGGCGAATCGCCTCCATGCCGAGGGCCACGGCCAAATGCGTCTTTCCCACCCCTGGAGGCCCTAGGAAAATCACGTTTCCGCATTCTTGGACAAACGTTAGCGTTGCGAGCTCTCGGATTTGGCGCTCATCCACAGATGGCTGGAACGAGAAGTCGAAGTCGGCGAGTGTCTTGTGGAACGGGAAGTTCGCCAAGCGCAGCCGAGCCTGCATGGCCCGGCTGTGCCGCTCCTCCTGCTCAGCCTCCAGCAAACGCTGGAGAAATGCGACATAGGTCGCCTCTTGCCCGGCGGCCCACTCCACGCATGCCGGCAAGACGGCAGCAGCTCGCTTCAAGCCCAGCCCGACTTCGACACTTGGTAGTCATACAAAGTCCCACGAACCCATGGCCGACGCGGGTTCCTGGGACCTGTGGATAACTCGCGTAGTGTCTACAGCCCTCTTGCTCGAGGTTCTACCCTCAGGATCCTCGGTGGTTCCTTGATCCTCAAGGCTCGCAGGATCTCCCGCTGCGCCTCTGTCGTCTCTGTCCGCTGCACGACAATCCCTTCCAGCGTGCTCTTCGTCACCCGGTGCATCGCTTGCATGTGAGAACGGATGTCTGACCATGTCCGCCCAGTTTGGACCTCCGCGATGCGCACCAACAACAAGGCCAGCCAGCAAAGCAGCACATGCGACCGAATCCGCTCGTCCTTCCGGTGATACATGGGACGAATGTCCAACGTCGTCTTCAGGGTACGAAACGCTGACTCCACCATCAAAAGCTGCTTGTATCCCAGCGCCACATCGTCCACGGACAGCGTGTCATCTGAGGTGCGGATCAGGTACTTCCCATCCAGATGAGCCGCTTGCCGCACAGCCTCCGGGTCAATCCGCAGGTTTCCCCATCGGTCCTGTTTCAGATAGCGCTTGAACGTTGGATGGCTCGCAAGCCGACAGTGGGCCTTCGTGTGCGCTTCGCCCTGAAGCTCTTTGAGGCGTTCCAACTCCATCCGAAGCTCGCGCAACATCGCCTCTCGGCGCGCCGCATCGCGTTTGGCTTCCTCGGGATTGAACGCCAACACGTAACGGACCCGGGCCTCTCCGTCTCCCACCACGACCTCCTTCACTTTCAAGTTGGGGCGAACCTCACGAAAACGTCCAGGGTGCGCCAACGCCGCTTCCACCGCTGGTTTCCCGGAGGTCATCTTCTCCCCAGCGATGTAGTGACCCCCGGCGCGTTGCAGGATCCGCAAATTGCTCTCTGAGACGAAACCTCGATCCACGACCGTGATCACGCGACCAAGCCGCCAACCGATGAGGTCCTGTTTGACCTCCTCGACCACGCTCATGTCCGCTGTGTTGCCAGGCCACGTCCAGCAGCGCACGGGGATGCCCTCCCGCGTCACCGCAAGCCCGATCACCACCTGAGGCAAATCGGGCCGATGGTCTTTGGAATACCCCTTGCGTCGCAGGCCGTCGTCAGACTCGTCCTCCGTCTCGAAGTACGTGGAGGTCGTGTCAAAGAACAGAAGGTCCACGTCCAGGTTCAAGAGATCACTCACTCGCCGGAAGACCTCGTACTGCAGGTCTTCCGCCACATCCAGGAGAAAGTCCATAGCCCGATATGCCTGCCACACGTCCAACTCGGTCATCCCAGGGAGAGCCACTTCACGGTCGACCCATTCTTCCATGGCCAGCTTTGTATAGCGCATAATAAAAGTGCAGAACACCGCAACGTAAAAGTGCAGACTTGGTGCGGTGCCTGCGGATAGTGAATAGGCACTTGCAACACCACTCTTCCAACTCTACCCTAGGGTTTGTCTAGGAATCCTGGGGAGATGAGAGAGGATGTTGAAAGTGCCACAGCAGCAGTATATCAAGTTTCTCTACGAGAATGGGGACTGTTCGATTTCCGAAATTGCCAGGTCCCTGGGAATCAACTGGCGTACTGCCAAGAAATACGCCACCAAGGACGACTGGAATGAGCCCCTGCGGCGGCGCAGGAAACGGCATCCCGTTCTCGGCCCGTACCTTGACATCATCGATACATGGCTGACGGAGGAGCAGGCGCTGCCCCGCAAGCAACGGTACACAGCCAAGCGAATCTTTGACCGGCTGTGTGAGGAGCACGGGTTCGAGGGCGGGCGTCGAACCGTCGAGCGGTACGTGGCCCAGCGGCGCAAGGAACTCAAGCTCGAGCGTGCCGAATCCTACGAGCGGCTGGAGCACCCCGGTGGCGAGGCACAGGTGGACTTTGGAACGGCTTACGTAGGACAGGCTGGACAGTTGGTCGAGCGGAAGGTGCTTGTGATGTCCTTCCCGTTTAGCAATGCCGCGTTCGCCTTCCCGGTGCGTGCGGAGAACACCGAGTGCTTTTTGGAGGCGATGAAACGAATCTTCGGGCGGATAGGAGGTGTTCCGAGCAAGATCTGGTTCGACAATCTGTCGGCGGCGGTCGTCTCCATTGACAAGGACGGCGGGCGGACGTTCACCGACCAGTTCCTTCGGTTCGCAGCCCACTACCGGTTCCAGCCGGAGTTCTGCAACCCGTACAGCGGGCATGAGAAGGGGCATGTGGAGAACAAGGTGGGATACAGCCGTCGGAATTGGCTCGTCCCCCCTCCCGTGTGCGATACCGACACCGAGCTGGAGGAGCATCTGGCCCGTAAGTCAGAGGCTGATATGGAACGCCCGCATTACGCCAAGCATGAGCGTATTGCCGACCTGTGGGAAAAGGAGCGTTCAAAACTGCTCGCGTTACCGGCCACGCCGTTCGAGGTGTTCCGCCTGGAGGCTGCCCGTCTGAACAAGTACCGGGAACTGCGGTTCGAGAAAGCCACCTACCCGTTGCCTCAGTGCCGAGGGCTGGAGACGGTGCTGCTGAAAGTGAAGTGGGATGAAATCGAGGTCTTGTCGAGCGACGGGGAGTACCGGCTCCTAGGGAAGCTTCCACGGCCTTATGCGGACAAGCCCATTACGATTGAGTGGACCACCGTATTCGACGGATACCGGAGGAAACCTCGGTCCGTGATGTACTCGGACCTGGCAAGATACATGCCTTCTTCGGTACGCGCCTTCATACGGGTGGAGGATGCCGAGCTGAGAAAGGCCCGTATCGCCCTCGTTCGTCGCCTGCTGGAGAGCCACGAGATGGCCGAGATAGGCGCGGCGCTCGATACGTTGGCGGGGCACTTCAGCCCGGAGGCTGTCCTCGAGCACACGCTATACGCCATGAAACACCCCGAGTTTCGGCCTGAACCGTTGGTGGAATCGCACACCCCGGTGGAGATTCACGGGCACATGCCCGATCTGAGCCAGTATGACGCTGCTGTCAACATCGGTTGTAAAATCCCCAATAACATCGGTTGAGAATTCCCCAAGATCGAGAGCTCTGAAAAAGTGGGGAATTTCGCGGGATCAGGGGAGCCAATCAGAAATCCGTGTGGTCGGATACCTGTGGTTGAAGGCTGAATGAGTGGGGCTGGTTCGTATTTCCGTCGATTTGTTCCGTTGACCATCCTTAGCACATTACGAAGCAGGGACGGGTTTCGATGCTCGACCCTGGATCAGGTTGACGATCCGTTTCACGTTCACAACCAAAAACGTGAGATACACTTGGATGGCTACACGCCACTTGCCGCGGTAGCGTGCGCGTCCCAGGCCATGCCATTGTTTCAACTCGCCAAATGTGCGTTCGATGGCCTTCCGGTCGTGCAATGCTCGCCGTAAACTTCGCTGGCTCTGAAGTGACTCCCGAACCCGGTCGCTGAGATACACTCGCTTCCGGGTTTCCTTCTTTCCCAGACACGCGGTTTTCAATGGGCAGTTTTGGCAATCGGTTTGCGAAAAGTAGTACAGAAACCCGCCTTTGAAAGGCGTTTTTCCGCTCGTCTCCTTCCGTCCTGGGCACACAAAGGTGTCTTTCCGAGGCCCGACTTCGACACTTGGTAGTCATACAAAGTCCCACGAACCCATGGCCGACGCGGGTTCGTGGGACCTGTGGATAACTCGCGTAGTGTCTACAGCCCTCTTGCTCGAGGTTCTACCTTCAGGATCCTCGGTGGTTCCTTGATCCTCAAGGCTCGCAGGATCTCCCGCTGCGCCTCTGTCGTCTCTGTCCGCTGCACGACAATCCCTTCCAGCGTGCTCTTCGTCACCCGGTGCATCGCTTGCATGTGAGAGCGGATGTCTGACCATGTCCGCCCAGTTTGGACCTCCGCGATGCGCACCAACAACAAGGCCAGCCAGCAAAGCAGCACATGCGACCGAATGCGCTCGTCCTTCCGGTGATACATGGGACGGATGTCCGTAAGCGTAAACTGAGACCCACATGGCTTTCATCCTCTCGTCGCTTGAAAAATGTCATCATCAAGCCACGGGAGGGTTCTTGTATGCGAGAGCACATGTCTCACCAGGAGCGTCGTGAGCTTTGGCGTGAACGTATCGCTGCCTTCTACGACAGCGGCCAGTCCGCCAGTCAGTTTTGCGCTGAGCACGGTCTGAAACCCCATCAGTTCTGGTACTGGCTTCGCCGACTACGAAACGAAACCGCACCTGGCACGCATGACACGACGTTCGTGTCGGTCGTGACAACCTCTTCACCTTCGGACGCAGGCCGTTCGCCCCTGACCCTGCGCATTGGTTCGGTCGAGATTGACGTCCGTCCCGGCTATGACGCGTCGACACTTGCTGAGCTCATTCGGCTCGTGATGCATGTTTGCTAGCCTTCGACTGGACTTCGGATCACCGCGTGTATCTCGCCTGTGGCGCCACAGACATGCGCAAATCCATTGACGGACTCGCCGCACTCGTTCAGGCGTCGTTTCAACTCGATCCGTTTTCGCCATGCCTGTTTGTCTTCTGCAATCGGCAACGGGACAAGCTCAAAATCTTGCACTGGTCGCACAACGGCTTTTGGCTGTACTATCGGCGCTTAGAGCGCGGTCGATTCGATTGGCCAGAGACAGGAGATGCCAAGACCATGGTGATCACACGGCGAGAGCTGAACTGGCTCCTGGATGGCCTGCCGCTCGAGCAGCCGAAAGCGCATCGAGCTGTGCATGTCCGTTCTGCGATTTAAGTAGGCCACCTCAGCAGGAATCGGATCTAGGCCGTCGAATGCTTAGGGCATGACGCAGGAGAACGGCACCATCCTCATGACCGAACAAGAATACGAAGCCCTTCAGCGAGAAAAGGAGCAATTGCGCCAACAGGTGGCCTACCTGGAGGAGCAGATCCATCTGCTCCGTCATCGTCTGTTTGGGGCTTCCAGTGAAAAGCGGCGCAAGACCCCGGCTGAGTCGGACAGCGTCCAGCTCCCGTTGTTCAACGAAGCCGAAGTCGAGGCGGACGCCCAACCTTCGGAAGAGACCGGGGAAGCCGATGCAGAAGTGACGTCGGAAGGCGTGGAGACGGAGACCATCACGTATGAGCGCCGGAAGCCTCGTGCGGCACGGGAGCGTGACGCCTGGCTGTATCAGGGCGAAGCAGACGAGGTCGTCGAATACCGACTGTCAGATGACGAGCGAGTCTGCTCGAAATGTGCGGGTGAGCTTCACGAGATGAGCCGTGAGATCACGCGACGCGTGAAAATCATCCCGGCGCAGATGAAAAAAGTCGAGTACGTGCGGTACGTGTACGCCTGCCGGCACTGTGAAGCGCAGGACGTGGAGACCCCTGTGGTGCGCGCGCCGATGCCGAGGCCGGTGCAGGCGAAGAGTCTCGCGACGCCAGAAGCGGTGGCATACGTGATGACGAAGAAGTTCGTCGACGGGATGCCATTGTACCGGCAAGAGCAACAGTTTGCGCGGCACGGGTATCCGCTGTCCCGCCAAACGCTGGCGAATTGGGTGGTGCACGCGGCGGAGACGTGGTTAGAGCCGCTCTATGCGAAACTTCGCCAAGTGCTCCTGGCTCAGCGCTATCTGCATGCGGACGAAACGACTCTGCAAGTGTTGCATGAAGCCGGGCGCGCGGCGCAGACCCAGTCGTACATGTGGGTGTACCGGAGCGGTATGGACGGACCGCCTATGGTCCTGTACGACTACCAGGAAACGCGGAGCGCGGAGCATCCGCGACGGTTCTTGGCAGGGTTTCAAGGGTATCTGCACGTGGATGGATACGCGGGCTATGAGGGCTTGCCGGATGTCACCCTTGTAGGATGTTGGGCACATGCGCGGCGAAAGTTTGACGAAGCCCTAAAGGCAGTGCCTCCCAAGGAGCGAAAGGGCAAGACGGCTGCCGAAGAAGGATTGTCGTATTGCAACGCGCTGTATGCGGTGGAGAAGAAGCTGAAGAACGCAAGCGCCGAAGAGCGACAACGTGTGCGGATGGCCAAAAGTAAGCCCATCCTGGACGCGTTTTTGGCATGGCTTGAAAAGCAGGAACAGCAGATGTTGCCGAAGAGCGCGTTAGGACGGGCGGTGAATTATGGCCTGAAGCAGTGGCCCAAGCTGATTCGGTACGTCGAAGACGGGCATTTGGAGATCGACAACAACCGATGCGAGCGGTCATTGAAGCCGTTTGTGATCGGACGGAAGAACTGGCTTTTTGCCAATACGCCGCGAGGAGCACGGGCCAGTGCTGTGACATACAGCATCGTGGAGACAGCGAAGGAGAATGGACTGAATCCGACCGCGTATTTGACGTATCTCTTTGAACGGATGCCGAACATGGACCTCAAGGATGAAGCGGCGTTCGAGGCATTGTTGCCTTGGTCAGAAGGGCTCCCTGATGGGATTCGAGTGAGAAATTGAAAATTACAAAAGCCCTGCCCGATTGACGGCAGGGCGTCTTCGTGAATGCGATGCGCAAGGTATGGTTCGGTTGACGCTTACATCTGCTCGACCAATCCGCTGGAGCGCCTGAATCGGGAGATGCGGAGGCGGATGGACGTCGTGGGCATCTTCCCCAACCGGGACGCGGTGTTGCGACTGGCAGGCGCGATTTTGCAGGAGCAACACGAAGAGTGGCTCGTGGCACGGCGGTACTTCAGCTTGGAGTCGATGGCCAAGCTCAAACCGAACAAGCCCCAGCTCGCAGCGGCAGCCCTGTTACAAAAATAGACACATGAGGCGAGGTGGTGCTAACCCACGCACATCGAGGCTTTGGCCCTAACGACTTAGAATCGACCGGCGAGCGCTCCGTCAAGGGCGCCCGAGGGGCGAGCGAAGCGTCCCTTGACGAAGCGTGAAGGCGGTCGATAAGGTTCCCAAGGGTCAAAGCCGACCATGTCACACATGAGACACGCACGGTGAAATTCCACCACTTGACGAGACACTACCGCGCGGACGGCCCGAAAGTCTTCGGGCCAAGCGCAGGAAGCGACGGATTCGTCGCATTCATGAGCTGTTCCTGCAATCTCGTCGATTGTATGGGAGTCCAAAGATCACAGCGCTCCTACGTCGGGACGGGGAACGCATCGCACAAAAGACGGTAGCGCGTCTCATGCGAGAGCACGGGCTTCGGAGTCGTACCGTACGCAAGTACAAAGCGACAACCGATTCGAAGCATCGTCATCCCGTGCATGAGAACGTCCTCAATCAACGCTTTGTGGCAGAACGGCCAGGACAGGTCTATATGGCAGATATCACGTACATTCCGACAGATGAAGGCTGGGTGTATCTTGCCAGCGTTGAAGATCTGTACAGCCGTAAGATTGTGGGTTGGAACGCAGGTGCGAGGATGTCCAAAGAGCTCTGCATCCGCGCGTTGGAGCAAGCACACAAACACAGGCAGCAACGCGACGGCGTTGTCCTGCACCATTCGGATCGTGGAAGCCAGTACGCGTCGCATGAGTATCAGAACCGGCTCAGAGCCTATGGGATGACGGCAAGCATGAGTCGGAAAGGGAATTGTTATGACAATGCTTGTATGGAATCATTCCACAGCGTGCTCAAGCGAGAACTCGTGTACCTAGAGAGATTCCGGACGCGAGCTGAGGCCATCCGACGGATCTTCGAGTACATCGAAATCTGGTACAACCGACAACGGATCCACGGTGCAGTTGGGTATCGGACGCCCGATGACGTCGAGCGCCAATACTTCGAGGCGAAGTTGAAAGGTGATGTTAGGATCAAACTGTGGACAGGGCGAATCGAGAATGTAAAAATAAGTTGAATTCGAGGTGAGCCCTTGTGACACAGAAGTACGACAAAGAATTTAAAACTGCACGCAGTAGAGTTGGCGCTCGAGAGTGACAGACCGGCGAGCGAAGTGGCTCGTGATCTCGGGATTTCCCCGAAGAGCTTGTATGGGTGGATCGCCAAGTATCGTGAGGATCCCGATCACCCCTTTGTTGGAAGTGGACACCTGCGCCCGGATGCACAAGCCCAACGCGATTTGGAGCGGGAAAACCGACGTTTGCGCGAGGAGAACGAGATCCTAAAAAAAGCTGTGCGCATCTTCACGCACGACCGGAAGTAGCCTTCGCTTGGATCCATGCACACCGCTCCGAGCTTTCGGTTCAGAAGATGTGCCAACTCCTACGGGTTTCTCGGAGCGGGTATTACGCCTGGTGCAAACGCCCGGAAAGCCAACGTGCGAAGCGACGCAAGCGCTTGATTCGACGGATTCACGAGTTGTTTGTGGAGTCCAGGCGCTTGTACGGCAGTCCGAAGATTACGGCACTTCTTCGTCGAGAAGGAGAACGCATTGCTCAAAAGACCGTGGCGCGTTGGATGAAAGAGCACGGCCTCCGAAGCCGGACGGTGCGCAAGCACAAGGCCACCACGGCGTCACAACACACGTATCCTGTGCACAAGAACGTGCTCGACCAACGCTTTGTGACGGAGCACCCCGGTCAGGTGTACATGGCCGATATCACGTACATCCCGACCGACGAGGGGTGGGTGTATCTGGCGAGCGTGGAGGACTTGTATACTCGAAAGATCGTCGGATGGCGTGCGGATGCACGCATGACGAAAGAACTTTGCTTGGACGCACTTGATCAGGCCTATCGACGAGGACGGCGCAGAGAAGGATGTGTCACGCTCCATCATTCGGATCGCGGTAGCCAATACGCGTCGCACGAGTATCAAGATCGCCTACGAGCGTATGGTATGGTGCCAAGCATGAGTCGAAAGGGAAACTGTTATGACAATGCCTGCATGGAATCCTTTCACAGCGTTCTCAAGCGGGAACTCATCTATCTGGAGCGATTCAAAACGCGTGCGGAGGCCATCCAGCGGATTTTTGAGTACATCGAAGTCTGGTACAACCGAAAGCGAATCCACGCATCCATCGGATACCATACCCCGGACGAATGGGAGCGGTGTTATTTTGCGAATACGGGTTGAGGACGAGATAACCGCTCATACCGAAGGGCTTGATGTGGAGAAGCGGGCATGATAGCCTGGCAGGCTTTACGAGGGCGAGCGTCGCTCGGCTGCACAAAACGCGAAGTCATGCCCGCAGAGGCTCCATGTCAAGCCCTGACCGCCAATATCGACGCCGATCCGTGCACATTGAACAACATTCTCGGTTTTGGGGTGTCCACAAACTTGACTTAACACCACAGTCCTCCAGCATCAGACGGCGATTGTACTCGCCCAGTTTCTGTAGCGCCTCTCGCGCGGCGCGAAAACGCTCAACCCCAGTGCGTACGGCATCCACTTTCTCGGCGGGGACGTGGCAGGTACGCGTCCGGCCATTCTCCGACCACGTCAGCAGGTAGTACGGCCCGTGTTTTTGCCCGGAATGGCAGATGCAATTGGGTTTGCCACAAGTGCGGTAGGTTTCGACAAGTGAGCCAGCGATCGCTCCATCGAGATGAGCGAGCAAGTGTTGCTGTTGACGATTTCGATGTAGGACGAGGATGCTTCTTTTAGACAAAGGGATCACCACCAATCCGATGTGTTATACACATATAAGAATACCGTGAAATCGCCCAATGAACAATGACTTTTTCAGAGTTCTCGAAAAAGTTGCGCCCGCTTCGGGAGGAGGACGAGAACGAGTACGGGAGCTTCAAGCTTGTGATGGAACGGCTGCATTCGATTCAGCAAAACACCGTTGAGTTCGCAGGACAGGTCTTCCAGCAGCTGACCGAACCAAACGAGCAGCAGCGAAAAATCCTCGACGCTTTGGGGGTCAAACTGAAGTAGCCAGAATCATTCATCCCAAAAAGGCGTAAACTCCTTGCCGGGACTGGGATTCTGGCGTCGGCCTCGAGTGAACTTCCGTTTAAGACAAGAGCCGAAGCGATCCGACGGATTTTCGAGTACATCGAAATCTGGTACAACCGACAACGGATCCACGCTGCTATTGGCTATCGGACGCCCGACGAAGTCGAATACCTATACTTCGAGAACCGGTTGACAGGTGCCAGCGCAAGCGGCGACTCGACGGACGAAGCGAGTGCTTGATATGAAGAGGCGGGCATGATAGCCTGGCTTTCTCCTTCGGCGAGCGTCCGCTCGGCTGGTAACGACGCGCCATCATGCCCGCAGAGGCTCCATGTCAAGCACGGACGGGACAGCGCCAGGAAACTTTATATATCCTCGGTTTTGGGTGTCCACTGTATTGACTCAATACTAGAAAGTTCAAACTCTAGCTTCAATCTATGCCATTTAGCATCTGGCACAATGAACAGCCAGTGTGCCCAGTGATCTCTCACACTTCTGTAGGCCACGCCTTCTGCATCCGGCCGCGATTTTGAATGACGGCAAGGGTGCAACGGGAAATGCACACCAGGCGATCGCGCTCGTCCACAATCCGGATCTGCCACACCTGCGTCGACGATCCACGATGGATGGGCTCCGCAATGGCCTTGACCACACCTTCGCGTAGTGGACGGATATGGTTAGCATTAATCTCCATTCCAACCACTACTTTCCCATCGTCGCACACATTTAGCGCGCCACCAAGGCTGGCAGCCGATTCGGCAAGCGCCACGCTCGCACCACCGTGCAAAAGTCCCATGGGCTGGTGCGTACGCGCATCCACGGGCATCGTCATAACGATCCGCTCCTTCGACGCCTCCACTACTTCCATCCCCAAGTATGCCATCAAAGTGTTCGGTATTAATTCTCGAATATCCATCTTCACACCTCGTCTCCTGTTGATTCAAACTTCCAATGCGCGCGTGTCTCACCGTGCACCGGCCGCAGCACGAGCGCCCGACACGGCGTGCCTGCGTTGCGCCACGCGAGCGTCATCTCATCCGCCACGCGAAGGGCCACGTCCGGCTTGCACCAGGCGAGCAGCGTGGGTCCTGCGCCGCTCAGCGTGACGGCGTATGCGCCTGCAGCCATGGCCGCCCGCTCGACCTCGTCCGCTCCAGGCACGAGCGGCTTGCGGTACGGCTCGTGGAAGTAATCCAGCATGCCTCCGCGGAGAAGGTCGAGATCGGGCTTGAGCAGCGCCAGCAACAATCGAGCGCACTGCGCCACGTTTTCCACGGCCTCGTCCCGGGGATAGGCTTTCGGCAGGACGCGGCGCGCGAGTTCGGTCGGCAGCGCGAATTCGGGCGTCGCCGCCACAAAGCGCAGATTCGGAGGAATCGGCACTTCCGCCGTGCGAAGGCCCGCGCGATCGTGAAATGCCAGCACGCCGCCGCCCAGAAGCGCGGGCGCGACGTTGTCCGGGTGCCCCTCGAGCTCAGTCGCGAGCCGCAGCAGGCGATCACGGCCCAGCTTTCGATCCGGCGCGTACTCCTCGAGGAGCGCATTGGCAAGCACGAGGCCGGCCACAATCGCCGATGCGCTGGAGCCAAGCCCGGACGACACCGGAATCTGATTGTCTACCTCGAGGGCGAAGGGCGGCAACGCGCCACGGTAGACTCCCGCCTCCGCGAACAGGCGGTCCATGGCTTGGATAACCGCGTTGTCCTCGGTCTTCGGCAAAACTTCGGCCGCCTCCCCACTCACGCGAACGGCGAATGGCTCGCCGAGGCGGAGCGTGAAGGTGTTGTACAGCTGAAGCGCCATGCCCAGGCAGTCGAAGCCGGGGCCCAGGTTGGCCGTGGTCGCCGGCACGCGGACCGTGACCGAGCGGCGCATGTCACCCGGGCTCATGACAGCCCACCCAGCGCCCGCCGCACCGCGTCGGGATCGCCATCCACGACGAGGGCCTCTTGCGAGGCGAGGCGCATGGCGCTGTCTGGATCTTTCAAACCGTTTCCCGTCAGCACGCACACCACGGTCTCGCCGCGGGTCACGCCGCCCTCGCGGTGGCGCTTCAACAGCCCCGCGACGCTGGCCGCCGAAGCCGGCTCGGCGAACACGCCTTCCTGCGCGATGAGCTGGTACGCCTCGGCGATGGCATCATCCGTCACGCAGTCGATGGCGCCACCGGATTCCTGGGCGGCCCGGATCGCCTTGTCCCAGGACGCCGGGTTGCCGATGCGAATGGCCGTCGCAAAGGTCTCCGGATGCGCAATCGGTTCTCCACGCACGATGGCCGCCGCGCCCTCGGCCTCGAAGCCGAACATCTTGGGGCGCGCATGGATGCGCTTCTCCTCGTAATAGCGCGTGAATCCCATCCAGTAGGCCGAGATGTTGCCGGCGTTGCCCACGGGGATGTAGAGCGCGTCGGGCGCGCGTCCAAGGGCATCGCAGATCTCGAACGCCGCCGTCTGCTGGCCCATGAGGCGGTAGGGGTTGATGGAATTGACCACTTCCATGCCGAGCGGTTCCGCGACCTCGCGCACGATGGCAAGCGCCTGATCGAAATTTCCGCGAATGGCGACGATGCGAGCGCCGTACTGCACGGCCTGCGCCAGTTTGCCGAGCGCGACGTAGCCGTGCGGGATGAGGATGACCGCCTCGAGCCCCGCGCGCGCTGCGTAGGCGGCCGCCGACGCAGAGGTGTTCCCCGTGCTGGCACAGATGACGACGCGCTTGCCCGCCTCCTTGGCCTTGGCCACTGCAACTACCATGCCCCGGTCTTTGAACGATCCCGTCGGATTCGCGCCTTCGAACTTGAGGTACACGTGGCACTCGAGCCGCTCGCTCAGCTTGTCCGCGTAGACGAGCGGTGTGTTCCCCTCGTGCAACGTCAGCCGCGGCGTGTGTTCGGTGACGGGAAGAAAGTTTGCATAGACCTCCAAAATGCCCGGCCAACCCGGGCGGACGCTATGTTCCATGTTCATTCTCCTTTGTGACGGTGCGCGAGCCCGCCCTCGCCAGGCTCAACTCTAGAACCTCTGGGATCGAATGTACTGACAAATCAGGGGGTTCGTCAATCGAGCCGCTTCGGTTTCTCGATAGATTTGGGTGACTTCACGTAATAGACCTCGCCATGCCGCATGGGCCACACCCTATCGCCGTCGGCCACGGCCATGAGCCGCTGAAGCGGCTCGTCCACGGGCTCGCGCGAAAGGACGAACGTGTCGTGATGAATGGGAACGAAGACCTGGGCGCCCGTCTGAAGAAACATGTCCCAAGCCTGTTCCGGTGTGCAGTGGGCGTTCTCAAACGGCGCGGGTGCATACGCGCCAATGGGCATGCACGCGATCTGCGGCTCGTACTGCTTGACCGCGGAGAGATCCGTCGCCGCCGTGTCGCCGGCAAAAAACACCGACCACGGCCCCCGCCGAACCACGTAGCCCTGATAGCCCATGTTTCGGTTCCACGGATACCTGCTGCCCCAGTGCCGGACCTCGATGGCCGCGATCTCCGTCCCATCCTCCAGCCGAATTTCCTCGCCCGGGCTCATCTCGTACACGGCCTTCGGCCCATGCCACCGGGCGAGGTAACCCGTGCCTCGCGGCGTCACGACCACCGTCTGCCTCGTCACCACGCGCCGTAGGCTCGCGTGATCCAGGTGATCCATGTGGGCGTGCGACAGGAGGACGAGCTGGACCGGTCCACACGCTTCAGGCCGGATGGGGCAGTCCACATGGCGCCTGGGGCCAAAGGTCCAACCGAACGCCCGCACCCCGACGCGTGGAAACAGAACCGGATCGGTCAGGATGCGGACGCCGTCCATCTGCATGAGCACCGTCGAGTGCCCCAGCCAGGAGAGGTAAAGTCCTTCCTCACGCCACGCATCTGGCTTGGGCCTGTGCTCCGGCATTCGCCTCTTCGGCCGCGGCCAGTCCGCCGTCATCCGGCGATAGAGCGCGTACAACAGCGCAGCCACCGCCGCCACAACTACGAGGATGGCCAACATCCACATGAACGTCCGACTCCTTTTTCGCCTCAAGAACACACGCCCTCATCCTTTGCGCCGCTCAGGACGGCACGACCGCGCTTATCACCATGTTGTCGTCGCGCAGATGCTCCCGCAAGCGTGCGTTCGCACGTTCGAGCGTCATGGTTTGGAGCACGGCGATCACGTCGGCAAAGGCAAACGCCTCCGCGCCGCGGAGAACGTACGCGACCCAGTTGCGGACGAGAAAGGCGTTCTGATCTAAGCTCATCAGCACCCGGCCCATGATCTTTTTGCGAGCCCGTTCAAACGCCTCCTCGTCGATCCCGCGCTCGCGCTCGCGCGCGAGATGCGACTGGATCCGCTCGGCCAGCACGTCGGGATGCGGCGTGTTCCCGCCGACCAAGGTGTACCCGAACGTATTCGACAACTGGTAGCCCGCGGAGAAGCCTTTGTCGACGAGCCCTTCGTCCAGCAGGCTCTGGTAAAACGCCGAGGTAGGACCGAAGAGCGCCTCCAGCAGAATCGTCATCGCCGTGTCCTGTTCAATCAAATTCGACCCACTCGCCCCGTTTGCCTCCTTCCAGCCGACGAGGAGGCGGGGCTGCTGAACCGGGAAATGCACCCAATGACGGGATCGCGCAGGCGTCGGCGGTTCTTCTGGGTACAGGCGCTCGATGCTAGGCGGCTCCTCGAACGACTTCTTGGCCTGGTTTTCCTCGATGACGTGGGCGATCTCGTCCGCGTCAAAACCGCCAGCGATGACGAGCACCATGTTGGATGGGTGGTAAAAGGTTTCGTAACAAAGCAGAAGTTGTTCCTTAGTGATGGCCTGCACCGATTCGACGGTGCCGGCGATGTCGATGCGCACCGGATGGACGTGGTACATCGCGCGGAGCAGTTCCATATAGGCCCTGCGATCCGGGTGGTCGTTCACCATGTGAATCTCCTGCGCGATGATGCCCTTCTCCTTCTCGACGTTTTCGTCCGTCAGGTGGATGGACTGGACAAAGTCGAGCAGCGTGCCTACGTGCTTGGCGATCTCGCCCGTGCCCGAGAAATAGTACGCCGTGTGATCGAAGGTGGTGTAGGCATCGACCGACGCCCCATGGGCAGCGAAGCGCGCGAACACGTCCATCTCGGGATCCTCGAACATCTTGTGTTCCAAAAAGTGCGCAATTCCGTCGGGCATCTCATGCACTTTGCCGTCCGTCCGAAAGGCGCGATCGACCGACCCGTATCGGGTGGCGAACATGGCGTACGTCTGATGGAGCGCAGGGCGCGGCATCAGGGTGACCACGAGCCCGTTTTCGAGTCTGAAGGTGCGCGTTTCAAACGGCAGTTCAAGTGAAACGTGCCGAGCGTCGCTCATGTGCGGCTCCCCCTTCCCTCGAGGACATAGAGGCACACAGGCCGAAGCGCGGTAGCCAATGCCGCCGCGTCCTCGGGGCGCACCTGGTCGACGGACTCGATCATCTCCGGGATGGTCCGATCCCTGCCTGCGATGACCGCGTGGTGATGCCAAGCGATCAGCATGGCCGGCTGATCCAACATCTGCTGATACTGATTGCGCAGCGTGGCGCGCGTCTCCTGCCACTCGCTCGCCTCGATTTCTCCGCGCCGCAGAGCCTCGAGCTCCGCCTCCAGGATTTGACGCACCTCGTCTCGCTTGTCGGCCGAGATGCCCGCGTACACCGTGAGCAACCCGGTCGCGGCATCGACGAATGACCACACGCTGTACGCGAGCGAACGGCGTTCGCGGATGCTCATGAAAAGCTTCGAATGCGCAAAGCCGCCGAACACGCCGTTCATCATCACGAGCGCAGGGTACTCGTCGTCGCCGAACCCGACGCCGGAGGCAAAGGCGAGATCGAATTGCGTCTGCTGCGCGTCCTCAGCCTCGGTGACCTCTTCGAAGTCGCGCAGTTCCGCTGGCAAGACGACGTCGCGATCTACCTCGTCCGCGCGCATCGCGGGCTTGGTTGGCAGCGCTTTCGCCAGCCGATCCGCCACCCGCGCCGCGAGGCCGGCCATATCGCGGAACTGGCCCACGGCGTAGGCGTGCACCTCGGCCTGCGCGAGAACCTGCTGGTAGACCTCGTACAGCCGATCCGGCAGGAGAGCCTCCACGTCTTCCTCAAAGCCAAGCCGCGGCAGCCCTGCCGGCCTGCCGCGACAGACAATCTGATGGCATCGCTGCAGCGCATACGCCGCCTTGTCATCTCGGACCGCGCGGATTCGCCGGCGGTGCAATTCCTTCTCGCGTTGCACAGCTGCCTCGGCAAACCCTCCCGCGCCGATGGCGTGATCGAGCGCCAGCGACAGGACGAGATCCAGCGCTCGATCCACGAGCGCCGCCTCGTCCTCGCCCGGCACGTCCGGGACGCTCGCGCCCACCTCGACGATGTGATAGCCGCCGCGCTTGCTGATGGACGCGCGGATATGGGTCCCGTAGAGATGGTCCGTTGCAAGCGCAATCTGCCGATAGCTCGGGAGACTGCGCGTTCCGTTCATCCACACGGCGGGAAGCATCGCGACCTCGGTGACGCGATTGCGCGCCATCCGCAGATGAAACCTGAGCGAAAGTTCCTTCGTCCGAAACGCAGGATGAAGCAGCGTGTGCACCTGGCACCGGCCCGCGTCCAGGGTTTGAAAGGATTCCACGCGATCACTCCTTCGCACTCATCAAACCCATTATAATCGCTTCCCATGCGCTGGCGACCCTTGGCAGAGGAGCGGGTCTCGCCACGTCAGGGCGTCGGCCTCGCCCGCCGCTTCGCCGACGTGTGGCTCTCCTCGTTGTCGCCAAGTCGAAACCGCTGATGGCGCGATCGCGGCCCGAAAATCCGGGATTCGAGGGGCTGAATCAGCGCAACGGTCACCATCGGCATGAAGCCGAGCGCAAACGCGAGCCACCCAAATCCGCCCACCTGACGCGTCGTCTCAAACGACGCCACGACGAAATAGGCGACCACGCCCAAGATGCGGCCGGCGTTCTCGAGCCACTCCCTGACGACGATGTGCGTAATGGACGGCACGTCGTCGTCGGCCAGCGTGTGCATGGCGTCGAACACGTAGCCCTGCAGCGGGACCAGAAACAAGGGAAACGCGGCCGCCGCCAGCACGCCGTAGACGATGAGCGTCACCGTCGTGATGGACCATAGAAACGCGATGCTGGCGCCGAGAATGCCGAGGGCTCCCACGAGAAACAGTCGCCAGCGGAAGCGACCCGACCAGCGCCCTGCGGCGTAAAACGCGAGAAACGAGAGCGCGCCCTGCAACAGCAGGAATTCGCCGAGTTTCATTTCGCTGCCGGTGACGATGTAGAACAGGAGGCCAAGCAGAAACATAAAGACGCCCTCCCGCACACCGTACGCGGCCGAACCAAGGACGACGCGCCGCCACGGCTCCTGCGCAAGCGAGCGAAATCCCTCCCAGAGCCGAAGCTCGGCCAGTCGCGCGCTCTTCAGACGCAGGCTCACGAGCGTGGCGACCACAAACAGGGCGAACGAAATGCCGAAGACCACATGATAGCCCGTGAGCCCGCCAAAGTACGCGTCCTCCCGGCTGATGAGGGCGCCCGCGACGGGCGGAGCGATGACGTTCGCCACGGAGGTGAGCACGCCGAACAGGCCAAAGAACGGCTCGTGACCCTCGCGGTCCGTGTATTCCACGCTCAACACGTCGAACGCAAGCCAATAAAAGCCCTCCGCCAGGCCGGTGAGCACGCCGAGCAACTCGGGCATGTGCGCCGCTTCCTCGCCCACCATCAGCGCGACGGCGAAAAAGAGCGCGTAGAGCGCGATGCCAATCCGCAGGGACATGGCCGTCGACGTGCGCCGCGCGATGGCCGCCGCCAGGACGAATGTGACGGGGAGCGTGGCAAAGACGAGCAGATGGTACCAGGCGATGGCGGAGAAGGAGCGGTCGACTTTGAAGAGAAAAATGCTGACGAACGTGTTAGACAGGCTGATGGAAAGCTGAAACAGCGCGCCGACGATGAGAAGCCACCAGGCCAAGGCCGGCAAGCGAAACGGCTTTGCATGCATGGCCATCCTCCTCGCTGCCAGCCTAGTATGTCGCATCCGGGGCAAGGTATGTACGCAGCCGCCCGTGCCAGCGCCAAGTTCGTGTGTTACGATAGGGCGAGATGGTAGGACGGGGGTTGAAGTATGCGCGAAGAAGATCGCTTCGAGGGCATCCTGCTCGGCGCAAACGTCTCCGTCGCCGGGACGGGACTTTTGGCGGCCGTGGAGGAGACCATCTCGTACGGCGCCAACACGTTTATGATTTACACCCGCAGCAATCGGGGCGGCAAGGCGCGTCCCATCGAGACGTTTCACCGGGACGAGGGCCTCGCCTTGATGCGGGAACACGGCATTCACGATCCCGTCGTGCACCTGTCGTACCTCGTCAATCTGGCGAGCCCGAAGCCGGAGACGCGACAGTACGGCATGGATGTATTGCGCGAGGAGATTGAACGGGTGGAGTATTTGGGATTCCGCTACATCGTCATGCACCCCGGCTCCCACGTCGGCGAGGGAGAATCGTTTGCCATCCGGCAAATTGCCGACGCGCTGAACGAGATCCTCACGGGAGACGAGTCGCTGTGGCTATGCCTGGAGACCATGGCGGGGGACGGATCCAAAGTCGGCAACAGCCTTGAGGAAATCGCCGACATCATCAGCCGCGTCAAGCACGAGGACCGCCTCGGCGTCTGCATCGACACGTGCCACAATTACAGCTACGGCTACGACGTCGTGAACGACTTCGACGGCTTCTTGGCCGAGTTCGATCGCGTCCTCGGGCTGAATCGCCTGAAGGTGGTCCACATCAACGACTCGAAACATCCGTTCGGCTCGCGCAAGGATCGGCACGCCAACGTGGGCGAAGGGACGCTTGGCCTGGAGGCGCTCAAGCGCATTGTCCACCATCCGGCGCTCAAGGGCATCCCCCAGATCCTCGAGACGCCGGAAGGCAAGTACAAGGAGGAAATCGACCTGCTCCTCGACCGCGCGTAAGCGGAGCCTCGCGCACTCGGGTGTGGGCACCCGGCGCGGGTGCCCACCGCCGCAGATCACAGATAGCCCTTGCGCCGAAGCTTCTCGATATGCCGCTCGACCTCTCGCTCGATGTCGATGCCGTACAGATCCTCGATGACAAACATCATGGACGTCGCGGTCTGCGCGACGTCGAGGAGTTCGGTCACGATGGCGCGGACGACTTCCTCGTCCGGCATGCGCGTCTCTTCGCCCGAGAGGCCGCGGAACTTGCCGATGGCCTGAGCGAGTTCCCCGACCTCCTCGGTGATTTTGAGCATCGTCGACTCGAGCGTCGGCGTGAGCCGCTCGAGTTTGGGCAGAGACAGCGTCTTTCGCTGCAACCTTCCACGCTCCTTCGCTGCGTTGAGTCAGGCGATGGCACCTGCCCATGCGCGCACGCGTTCCACAAATGCAGCCCGGAGCCGCTCGACGAGCTCGAGGTCCCTCGCCGTCCACACCTCGTGAACTTGCTCCGGAGCCACGTTTCGCACCGGAGGACGTTCGGCCGAGATGACGGTACAAGGAATGTCCGGGTGTTCCACCACAGACGCGATAGGGTACACCTCGGTCATCGTCCCCGTCAGGAAGATGGCATCCACGTCCGCCAGGCGCGCGCGCGGCAGCTTCTCTTCTCGGACCGGAATGCCGAGATCGCGCGCCATCTCCAGCACGAACCGGCGCGTGATACCTGCCAAGATATACCGATCCGCCGGGGCGGTGACGAGTTCGCCGTTCACCACGAACCACACGTTGGAGCTCGCGGCCTCGATCATATAGCCGTCCCGCACGAGGAGCGCCTCGTCGGCCCCGGCGTCGTGCGCCGTTTGCTTGGCCATGATGTTGGGCAACAGGTTGAGCGACTTAATCCACGGATTCAGCCACCGCTCATCCGGAAGCAGGAGCAGCCGCCCCGGCTTCGCTTCGCTGGTGCCAGGTTTCACGGGCCGAACCGTCGCAGAAACGTTCGCTTCGACCGAAGGTTCGGGAAACAGATGATTGCGCACGGCCGATCCTCGGGTGACCTGTAGGTAAATCGCCGCCTCCGATTCTCCGCTCCGCTCCATGAGCGCGTGAATCAACTCCTTGCACGCTCCCGGATCAAACGGCGGCCGGATGCGAAGCGCCTTCATGCTCTGAAACAGCCGCTCCACGTGCCAGTCGAGCAGGAACGGCCGACCGCCGTAGGCCCGAATGACTTCGTAGACGCCGTCGCCAAACTGGTGGCCGCGCTCGTCGAGCGGCACGCACGCCTCGGCCGGATCCATCCACCGCCCGTTGAAATATCCGATCACCGCCATCTGCCATCCCTCTTCTCTCCTGTGAATGACAAGCGAGGCCGGCTCGCGCCCCTGTCGTTCGGACCCCTTCTCGTACTTCCTGCGATGCATTTCATTGGGCACGCGTTGGCGCGCCATTGTATAATCGTCATGAGGCCCGACGAGGAGGGAACGATGTGAGCTCATGCCTCTTCTGCCAATTGGTTGCTGGCGATATTCCTGCCAACAAAGTGTATGAGGACGATCACGTCCTCGCCTTTCACGACATTCGCCCGCAGGCCCCCGTGCACATCCTCATCATTCCGAAGCGCCACATCGAATCAGCGCAGGCGGTGAAGCCGGAAGATCGCGAGACGCTGGGCTATCTCCACAGCGTCATTCCGATCATCGCCGAAGATGCGGGCGTCGCAGAAGACGGGTATCGCCTCGTCGCCAACATCGGCCGACACGGCCAGCAGACAGTTCCGCATCTGCACTATCATCTATTAGGCGGGCGACAACTCGGATGGCCGCCAGGTTAATCTGGCTGGCCGTCCACCACGACGTCGAGCGGGGGCACCTCCTGGCCATTGAGCACGAGGTGCGGGATGACCTCAGCCTTTAGGGATCCAATCGCCGAACAGTACTTCTGTTCACTAAGGCGAATGGCGCGCCAGGCCTTGGCTGGCGGGACGTCTCCCGTCATGTGGTACGTCAGATGGATGCGAGTGAAAGCCTGCGGATACTCCTCTCGCCGCTCCCCCACCG
The DNA here is from genome assembly GCF_000219875.1 of Alicyclobacillus acidocaldarius subsp. acidocaldarius Tc-4-1. Taxonomy (NCBI): domain Bacteria; kingdom Bacillati; phylum Bacillota; class Bacilli; order Caryophanales; family Alicyclobacillaceae; genus Alicyclobacillus; species Alicyclobacillus acidocaldarius. Next base: position 1,038,845 of record NC_017167.1, on the reverse strand, counting down.
CTTCAATCTCGAGGCCCTGTAGCGGAACCCTCATTTTCTCCATAATCATGGCGATGTCGATACCGGTACATCCGACGACGCCCATGAGCAGGAGTTCCATGGGGCGGTTGCCTTGTCCCGTTCCTCCGTCTTCCTTTTTGGCATCCATGTAGATGGTGTTGCCGGATGGCCCGTCAGCCTGGAAATGGCGCTGGCCGAGCCACTTGCCCACCACTTTCATCTCCATGCTCTCGCCCCCTTCCCGCCTATTGTAGCGCCGATTTCGCCCGGCGTCACCTCACGGCGACGACCCCGGCTGAGATGCTACCTTCATCGTCCCCTCCATCCCTGCTTCCGGAATTCCGTCCCGATCCGAGTAGTAGCGAAACTTTCCCGTTTTGTCCGGCACGAATGAAACCCTGACCGTTTCTCCCGGCTGCAAGTTCTGCGTGAACACGTAAAAGTCTGGAACGACGAAATTGTGAATCTGCGTGCCTGCGTTGCGCACGACGATGTCGACCGTGGCGCCCTGCGTGACATCGATTTCGCGCGGTTCGATCCCGCCATCCCGCAATGTCACCTGAATGGGGCGGGCCGACACCACGGCGCACGAGGCCTGGACGAGTGTGGCCGCGGCGAGAGAGGAAAGGGCCACAGCCACAGCGCAAATCGGTCGGACAATGCGCATGCGAGACTCCCTCCATCCATCGATGGTCCAAAAGGTAGTCTGCATTACGGAAGGGATCTCATTCTTCACCGCCCTCCGGGATCCATACCCGGCAGCGCGTGCATCAGCGGCTCGCGATAAGTCCATTGGAGAAAACTGCACACATATCCTGCCGCCGCTCCACTCGCCGCGCCGGCGATCACGTCGCTCGGATAGTGAAGTCCACAGTAGATGCGCGCGACCGCCAACCAGATGGCGAGGGCCAGCATCACGTAGGCGACCGCGCCGAGATGCCATCCGCCTACAGCCAGCGCGAAGCCGCCAGCCGCGTGGTTGCTGGGGAACGATTCTCCCGGCTCGTGTTCGACCAGCACTCGCATGGGTTCCACCTCAAAGGGGCGGGGCCGCCGAGCCGCGCGGCTAATGGGCTCATGCGCGACGCGGACCATCACGGCCGCGGCCACGCTGGCTGCCGCCGCCCAAAAAGCTGCCGCGGAGCGGGCTTGCCCGAGCCAGCCCGAAGCGGCGATGGCAATGATCGCCAGCATCACGAAGGGCGTGTAGAGCGCACTTGCCATCATCGCCGCGTCGAACGCGGGCGAGCGCCCCCAGAGCCGTTCGCACCAGCGGAGGACGCGCCAGTCAGCGCGCTCGATGAGCGACCAGATCTTCAGGACTCGTCCCATGATGCCACCTTTTCGCGAATGGGATAAGAGCTCCCGCGCGCCATCTGACGGTGCAGATCCGACTCGAAAGCCTCGGCAAACGCCGGGACGCGCATGAGTTCCACATCCGCCTCGTGATTGTACGTGAACGCCTGGTGCGTGAAATTGGAACTCCCGATGATGAAGAAAGTGCCGTGATCCACGTCCAAGATTTTGGCGTGCAGCAACTCGCCCCCGTAGGGACGGTAATATCGTACCAAAGCACCCGCTTGGCGCAACGCCTCCACGGCGGTGCGATTGCGAGACTGGGACGGATCCACGAGGATGTTCACCGACACGCCCCGCGCGACCGCCCATCGCAACGCGTTCACCACGTCTTCGTCCGTCAGATTGAAGGCCTCCATGTCGATCTCGCGCCGCGCGCCTCGAATCGCGCGGAGAACAGACGGACCGATATCGCGGTCCGAGATGAGCGGAGCCCGATCTTCCGGCGCTTCGGCGGTCTCACCGTGGGCTCGCGCCGCGTCCCACACGAACATCGGGAGAAAGATTTCGGCGCGTCCGGGCAAATTCACCGACGCATCGTGATTGGCCCAGCTGTCGGCGCCGAAATTCATCCCGCCGATGAGGACGTCGCGGTCCGCGATGATCATCTTGACGTGATCAATCCCCTGCTTGATGCGGATGGGCGCGACGTCGATGCCGGCCCTCGCGAGCGTGGGCAGCGCGACGGCCATCGAGTGCTTCTCGGTGGCGTCGAGCACCACGCGAACCTCGACGCCGCGGCGTCTGGCCGCGATTAGGGCATGCAGCAGATCCGGATCCGAACACTCGTAGATGTCCACGTAGAGCCGATGGCGGCTTGCGCGGATCATGGCGAGCGCCTGCTGTTTGATGTCACCGCTCCAGAGAAGCGCCCGCCCGTCCGAGAGCTTCACGGGGGCCGGCGTTTTCTCTCCCTGCTCGGCTGGGACGGGCCACAGGCCACATCCTGTGAGAAGAGCGGAGAGCAAGGAGGTGAGCGTGAGCGTGCGCCATCGGCGAAAAGGCAGGCGCAGCCATCGGCGGATGGCGGAATGTACAAAAAAGCGGGGGCGCGTGTGCAAGAGGTTCACCTCGCGTGTTGGAATTCACGGATCTTCCATTCGGCACGCGCCCACCGCTTCCTGTTTTCCATGGTATGAGTTTCAATATCGTAAGCCAATCGGACGGTTCCAAGCGCCTTTCAGCCGGATGCGAGCGTCCAGACGTGCTCGACGCGGATTTGCGCCTTGAGCCCTCCGCGCCGCTCGATGAAGCCCGACAGGCCAATCAATCTCCCGAATGGCGTGAACAACACGGCCCCTTCGCGGCGGTACACGGTCTCAAACATCACGGCATCCGCGAGCCCGGTCTCATCCTCCAAGGTGAAGAAGACGACCGTTTTTCCGCTTTTCGTCGGGGGTCGATGCGGACGGATCGAAAGCCCAGCCACCTTGACCCTCGCACCCTCCGGCTTCTCGCCCGCCTCCGCCAGCGTACAATACCCCTCGTCTCGCAATGCCTCCCGATACAGCGACAGCCAATGCCCGCTCACGCCGACGCCCAGCACCGAATACTCGTCGGCAATGCGCTCGGCCAAGCTCATGGGCGGCATGCTTTGTGAGAGGCGAACCGTGCCCTCCGCTCGGTCTGGCGCGGCCATGGTGTCGAAAAGCGCCAGATATCGCTCTTTGCGAAGCGCGAGCCACCTTGGAAGCTGCCACAGAAGCTCTCGGCGATCCCGGGTTTCGACGCGATCGAATGCGCCTGCGCGGATCAGGCGCTCGAAGTGAAGGGCGTCCGCCTGGGGCAGGCGCATCACCGCGTCGGCAAGGCTTCGAAAGGGGCCAGAAGCCTGCCGCTCTTCGACGAGTGCGCGCGCCACGCGCTCCGAGAATGAACGGATGAGCCGAAATCCGAGGCGTATCGCGTCCGGTTCGGGAACACTCGCGTCCCAGTCGCTCTCCTGGATGTCGACAGGCAGAATGCGAACGCCGCGCCTTCGAGCTTCCGCGCAGATCACGTGCGCCGGATAATACCCCATGGGCAATTGATTCAACACCGCCGCGAAGAAACTCGCGGGATGATGTTCGATGAGATAGGCCGTCTTGTAGGCCGTAGTGGCAAATGCCGCCGCGTGCGCTTCGCAAAATCCGTAACTCGCGTAGCCGCGGATGTAGGAAAAGAGGGTCTTCGCGGTCTCGAGCGGCACACCCTGGCGCACGGCCTTCTGGACGAATCGCTCGCCAATTTGCTCCATTTCAGCGTGGCTGCGCGCATGGCTCATCACGCGGCGGAGTTCGTCCGCCTCGCCCGGCGTAAATCCCGCGATGGCGATGGCAATCTCAATGACCTGCTCCTGGAACAGCACCACGCCGTAGGTCTTGCCGAGGATAGGTTCAAGTTTCGGATGAAGGTAACTCACAGGCTCCAGTCCGCGCCGGCGAGCCAGGAACGGATCGACCATATTGCCCTGGATGGGTCCGGGGCGAATGAGCGCTACGCTCGCCACCAGGTCCTCCAGGGATTCCGCGCCAAGCCGGACCTGCAGCGCCCGCTGCGCGGGGCTCTCCAACTGAAAGACGCCGATGGTGTCCCCGCGGCGAATGGAGGCAAACGTGGCTTCATCGTCCATGGGAATGCGATCATAGTCGACCGCGCGCGCCGTCCCGAGGCGGAGCGCCCCTTCCACGGCTGCCATGGTTCGGAGGGACAAGAGGTCGAGTTTCACGAGGCCAACGTCTTCCAGGAGCCGCTTGTCGTACGGCGTGATGAGCCACCCCGAGGCCGATGGCTGCAGGCTGGTGACCTTCATCAGCGGCTCCCCGCTAATGACGATGCCGCCGGTATGCGTCCCGAAGTGGCGAGGGAATCCCGCAATCTGGCGCGAGATGGCCAACATCCATTGAAATGCGCGCCGATAAGGCTGAAAATCTCGCAACTCTGGCACCCGTTCCAGCGCCTCTTCGATTTCATCGGCGTGCGTGGACCACGGGATCCGCTTGGCCAACGTATCCAGGAGCTCTTCGGGGATCCCGAACACGCGCCCCACCTCGCGTACGGCAGATCTCGCCCGAAATGTCTGATACGTCGCTACGCGAGCCACCCGGTCGCGCCCGTAGCGCCGGTACACGTAGTCGATGACTTCGTCCCGGCGATCGCTCGCAAAGTCGATGTCGATGTCCGGCCGCTCCGCTCGCTCGCGCGAGAGAAATCGCTCAAAGAGCAGATTTCGGTTCAGCGCGTCCACCTCCGTCAGATAGAGGCAGTACGCGACCACGGAGTCAGCCGCAGATCCGCGGCCCGCGCAGCGGATGCCGCGAGATCTCGCATATCGGACGATGTCCCAAACGACGAGAAAATAATCGGCATAGCCGAGATCGCGAATGATGGCGAGCTCGTGTTCCAGTCGCATTTGAAGTTCGGGACTCACCTTTCCGTATCGCTCCCGCGCCCCTTGCCACACGAGTTGTTGAAGAAGTTCCACCCCGCCTCGGCCCGACGCATCTCGGTATTCGGGAAACAGAGGCCCTTCCGCGGGAAATACGGGGGAGCACCGCTCGGCGATCTCGACCGTCCGCGCCAAGGCTCGCGGATCTTGCGCGAACCTGCGCCTTGCTTCGGCCTCATCGTGCAAATACCCCAGGCGGTTAAACGGGCGCTCGGGATGGGGCGTCTGCAAATGGCACCCCACCCGAATGCAGGTGAGCACATCGTGCACCGCGACTTCCTCCGGGCTGGCGGCGCGAACATCGGTCGCTGCGACGGCGGGCACGCCCGTCGCCTCGGCGAGATGGAGCAAATCCCGCATGCGCCGCGCGCAGCCCGGGAGTCCGTCGGCCGTCCACTCGAGATAAAACCGGTCCCCGAACACATCCCGATATCGCTCCACGAACCTCTGGGCATCCCCGTATGCGCGCCGCGCCAAGGCCCGCTGGACGAACCCGCGCAGCCCTCCCGACAGGACGAGAAGCCCTTCGCTCCGCTCAAACAGATCTGCTTCCCGCAGCCTGGGATCCGCGCGATCCCGAGCCTCCACGTGCATTCGCGTGAGAAGCTCGCATAGGTGACGAAACCCCTTCGCATCTTCCGCCAGAACCACAAGCTGCGATCCGTCCTCCATCGTCAGTTCCGCGCCCGCGATGGGTTTCACACCGTACGCGGCGGCCAACCGATGAAACTCGGGCTGCCCCGCGATGGTATTGCGATCCGTCAAGGCCAGCGCGGGCATGCCCTGCGCGGCCGCCTGCGCGACCAGCGCCTCGATGCTGGAAGCCCCGTCGAGAAACGAATAGGGAGAATGACAGTGCAGATGGACAAACATCGCACGCCCTCCTCAATCCCAAACGCGATACACGCGCCAGACCCCATCCTCGCATTCCAAATCCATGCACGCGCCGACATCCGTCCACACGCGCACCATTCGCCGATCCCGCCCGGCTTTCCACCAGTCGCCCATCTCCCACCATTCATCGAGAACCCATAGAACCTGGTGTCTCTGGCCTACGTATATGAACGAGCGCGGGAGATCCGCCTCCCATTGCAGCACGGCCAAGGGCCTGCGCACCAAGCGGCTCAACGCGCCATCTCGGCGAGAACCAGCGCCAGGCGTCGTTCGCGAAAATCCGCCGCCATGCCCCGCTGCAACTTCGGCCACTTCGACATCCACACATCCCACGCGTTCAACCGCTCGAGCCGGTTCGCCGAATCCCGCGCCTCGAGGGCGTCGAGCGCCTTCCCCTGCTCCAACAGGCCCATCTGCACCGGGCGAAGCTCCGCCACCTCGGTCGCGCACAATTCGACGCCCCAAATTCGCCGCGCCCGATGGATCTCTTCCGGCCACGCCATCTGGGCCCATAAGGCGTCCGGCTGAGGAGTGGGCTTCGCAATCCGCTTTTCCCATCGAATCTCGCGCGCGTCGGTCCACAAAGCGATGGACAGGGTTTGAACGGCCAGCCCCAATCGCACGAGGCGGCTACAAAGGCTTTCCAGACATAGGCGAACTTGCATCTTCGCCTGTTCGAGCAGCACGCCTTCCGCGTCTCCGCGCCACGAGGCGCTCCACGCCTCAGGCGGGCGATCCGGCCGAAGCCCTCTGTTCTCCGTACCCTTCATCCGCCAGATCCGAGCCTGCTCTCCAAAGCGGGCACACAACATGTCCTCCGGGATCTCCACCAGATCTTTCAGTCGGAAGACGCCCAGGGAGATGAGCTCGGCCTTGGCATCGTCGGGAATCCACCACGACGCCGCGATGGGCGCGCGCATCCAGACGGCCTCATCCTCCCTGTTCAGCAGATCCGGCGCCACGACCAGCGGTTCAGCGCCCAGTTTTCGGTACAGCGCCCCCGGCACCCGCTCCTGCCGGCTCCACGCGAGGAGCATACGAGCCTGCCACGGCGTCTTGGCCAGCGCGAGCACCACCCGCTGTTCCTCCGTCAATCCCCGGCGGATGTCGCGCGCCATCTGCCGGAGTTCCGCGAGGGGGACGCGCGGCCCGGAGAGCTCGATCCAAAACCGCCGCTCGTCCGGATGCGTTTCGACCCACGGCGTATGCGACCACAGCACTTGGCGCAAATGCCTCCAGGGTGTTGATTCGCCTGTAGCCGATTCCACGCGGCAGCCCGGGATGAGCGCCAGAGCTTCCCGTACCGGCATTCCCAGCCGCACCCCCGCCCGCGCTGCGGTGCGAGAGACATCGATGATCCTGCCATCTTCTTCGACCAAAAACGGGCCTTGGCCCTCGCCCAGCAGCCCTTCGCATTCGCCGTACAGACTGTACCGCATCTCACTCACCACCGAACAAATGTTCTATGCCCTCATTATACCCCGAGTCAAGCAGAAAACAAACATATGTTCGCATCTTTGAGCAAAAGAAAAGACCCGCCCTCATGGGCGAATCTCGCACCTCACGATGGGCCGCATCCTCCCCAACGGCCGAACCGGCGCATCTTTGCACCATTCTTCGGGACTCCAGGCCCCATCCCTCCCGCCCGCCTCAGGAACATCGGTGTGCCCTGGCGCCCCCGCATCACCCGCAAGCGCGGCCGTCTCCTCCTGGACGAGATCGAGCAACTGGTCCACTTCGATCCCGACCAGCCGAAACGCCGCCAGCGGGCATGTGTCCGCTTCCCAGATGAACGCGAGGAGCACCGCCACGACGTGCGGGCAAAGCGGATCCATCTCCTCGCAGGTGCAGGTGGACAGCGCGCGCAGCCGAGCCGCCGTCTCGCCCGTCGGCACCACCTCCACCTGATGCGCGGATAGAAACTCCAGAAACGACTCGTCCCACTCCCCCGCGTAATGCGCCGCGAGCCAATCGGGGCGCAACGCGAGCCAGCGCGCCACGTCTCGCGCGTGCCCCGCGTAATCCGCCAGCTTGGGCAGCCACACGTCGAAGGCGCGGCGCGTGCCGCTCCGCTCCACCACCGCCCGCCAGCCGGCGCCGTCCCACGCGGTCGCGCGCACCGCTCCCGACATCGCCAGGCGCGTAGCGGCGCGAAGGTGAGACGAATCCACCTCGACCAGCACGGGCTCCCAGCGCGACGCGTACGGACCGCGCTTCACGGCGCATCCTCCTCCATCACGTCGACCGGGTTCAACGCAAACAACTCATACAGCGCCTCGTCGTCGAGTTCGGTCACCCAGTCCTCCGACACGCGGCTCACCACGTCGGACAGCGCCCGCTTCGCCCGCAGCATCTCATCAATTCGCTCCTCCAGCGTCCCGGCGCAGATCATCTTGTGCACTTCCACGCCCCGCGACTGGCCGATCCGGTACGCGCGGTCCGTCGCCTGATCTTCCACCGCCGGATTCCACCATCGATCGTAGTGAAACACGTGATTGGCCCGCGTGAGATTCAGCCCCACGCCCCCTGCTCGCAGTGATAGGACGAGCACGGGCGACGCCATTCGCTTGGTCTGATACTGCTCGACGATCTCGCCCCGAGCCTTGGCGGACATGCCGCCGTGCAGGAAAGGCGGCCGAAATCCGAGTTCATCCTCCACCGCTTTGCACAACATCTCGCCCATCTCTCGAAACTGCGTGAAGATAAGCGCGGCCTCCCCGCCGTCCACGACCACGCGCAGGAGATCCAAAAGGCTCCGCAGCTTCCCGCTCCGCTTGGCAGATGGCCGCCCGCCCGAGATGAGCGCCGGGTGATCGCACACCTGCTTGAGCCGCAGCAACGTGGTCAGAATCGCGCCTCTTCGCGCGATGGCACTCGGACCACGCGCGATCTGCGCGAACATCTGATCCACCAACGCCTGATATATCGCGGCCTGCTCGGCCGTCAGGAGCGCGCGCTCCTCCACTTCCCACTTCTCCGGGAGCTCCGGCGCAATCGCCGGATCGCTCTTTCGGCGGCGCAGAAGCACCGGGCGAAGCAGCAGTTGCAGTTGGCGCATGCGCACGCCGCTCAGATCCCGCCCTTCCGCGATGGAACCGAATGTCGTCCGAAACCAGCGCAGCGATCCGAGGTAGCCAGGATTTAAAAAATCCATGAGCGACCACAGCTCATCGAGCCGATTTTCCACAGGCGTGCCCGTGAGCGCGACGCGGTGACGACTCGTCAACGCCCGAAGCGCTCGCGCCTGCTGCGTCGAGGCGTTTTTCACCACCTGCGCCTCGTCGATGGTGACGCAGTCGAACGCCCGCCGGCGGAACACCTCGCCGTCCCGAAGAAGCGTCCCGTACGTGGTGATGACGAGATCGACAGGGTCCGCAAAGGCACGGTCGAGATTCCGGGCGGGCCCGTGATGCACGTACACCGAGAGATCAGGGGCAAACCGTTCAATCTCCGCCTTCCAGTTCGCGACCAGCGAAGTCGGGCAGACGAGGAGATGAGGTCCCGACGCCTCGCCCCGCTCCTTGACCCGAAGCCAGTACGCGATCATCTGCACCGTCTTGCCGAGGCCCATGTCGTCCGCCAGGCAACCGCCGATGCCGAGCTTTCTCAGATGGATGAGCCACGCGTAACCCTGCTCCTGATAGTGACGCAGGGCTCCTCGAAGCGAGGCTGGCGGCGGTTCCGGCTCCGCATCCCGGCCGAGCGCCCACACGTCCATCCACTGTACGGCGCGCGGCCCCTCTGCGTCCACCTCCATCTTCCCTGGCCCGTCGTGTGCAGCCAACGCATGCGCGCGCATCCACTCGAGGGGGCCAACCTCCTGGCCGCGCTCAGGCAGCGCCTCGACCTGGCGCAGCAGATCGGCCAGCGGCACAAGGCGCCAGGCCCCGGCCACCTGCACGAGCGGCGTTTGCCGTTCTACCATCCTTCGAAACTCCTCGGGCGTGAGCGTGTGATCGTCGATCACGACCGACCAATCGAACCGCGCGACCGCATCCGCGGAAAACCTCGGCATCCCCGCCGCTCTTCGCCCGCCTCCGCGGCGAGAAGCGCCGCCGTCCATGCGCTCCAGTCGAACGCGGATCCGAATGTCCCGCGCCGCCTCGAGCGCCGGCGTCTCCACAACGAACGATGCGCGGCGCAGCGCCGGAAGCTCCTGTGATACAAACCGGGCCATTTCGTCGGGATGGAGGACGGCCCGTGCGGGTGCAGGGGTGCAGAGGGCCCGCGCAATGGCGGGACACAGCCGCGCCGCCTCGCGCAATTTCGGCAGGAAAAAGCGCTCTGGCGCCACCAGCACATCCCCGTTTGCGGCCATTTCCCGGGAAGGCGACTGCCAGTACGCCGAAAGCGGAATTCGCTCGCCGGTCCAACGATGGCGAAGTTCAAAGCGGAGTACCCACTCTCCACCGACATCCTCGCCCGGCGGTTCGAGCGAAAAGACGAGATCGTACGCGATCCGCCCGCTGTCGTCGTCGAAATCCGCGCGGCCCCACCCCGACCCTTCCAGAGCCCGTTCGCACTCCCTGCTCACAATCCAACCATCCGCCAGAAAACGCGGCGCCCTCACGAGCGCCCGCGCCCAAGCGGCGAGCGCTTCCTTCTTCCCCCGGTACATCACGCTGTATCCGTTCCCAGATGGCGTGCGCAGTTCCACGTCCACAATGCGCCGCCTCAGTTCGCGGTCCACGAGCTGAATCAACAGCGCATCGACGTCTGCTGGAGATGGATACACCTTGGCCAACGTGCCACGTGTGGCATACGAGATGAGGCGATAGCGAAGCGCGAAGAGCGCATCTGAGGTCCACGCGGGCACCCAGCGCGCCACGAAGCGGGCTTCCCCCGATGGAAAGCCCGCCACTTTCCTTTGCGCCATCTGGCGGAGCCACAGCGCGACCTCCCGCCCTGTCATCCATTCTCCGTGCGCCACGGCCACCACGTCGCCCTGCTTCACGATGATCCGGGCCAGATCAACCGCCCTCGCCTGCCACGCGCGCAGGGCGTCCGCCAGGCCAACCTCGCGCCCCGTGCCCCTGTCGATTCGCTCTGGCGCGATTCGATCCATCGGCGCGCCCCCGTTCCTGTTATGTCCTGTCTTTTGATCATAACACCTCTTATGATGGGCCGAAAGCCGAGGGTTTTGCACATGCGCGATGCGCGCGCCGCGTAAGATGAAGCAAAGCCTCGTCCACGGAGGCGATTGGGTTTGTGGAACAGCATCGCTGAAAACTGTGTGCTCGACTTCCTCGTCTCGATGGGGCTCGTCATCGGCGGGGCGCTGTTCGGCGGACTCGCGGCACTTCTCACGCATCACGATCCGCAGGCGGCCATGAACACGCTCGCCTCCGATTTGAAGGTGTGGGCCATCGTGGCGGCGCTCGGCGGTTCGATGGACGTCCTCCGCGTGATCGATCGCGGCGTGTTCGGCCTGCACATCGGCCCCATGGTCCGCCAGCTCATCTACCTGTTCGCCGCCTTTCTTGGCTGTCACGTGGGCTACATCGTCATCCAATGGCTCACGGAGGGGCGATCCTCGTCATGAGCCGCGTTCGATCCACCGCCGCGATCGCCGCACTGTCGTTTCTCACAGGCCTCCTCGCGGCCACGGTGTACAGCGCGCGCGACCTGCATCGCATGCACATGGAGGTCGACAGTTTGCGACAGGCGATTGATCAGTTGGAGACGGAAAACCAGTTCCTCATCGCAGAACAATCGGAACCCGGCAAGCGCGCGCTTCGGCGCATTCTCGTCGAGTGCCCTCCGAACACGCCACCCGAGGTCCAGACGGCCATCCGCCGTCAGACCCTCGCGAGCCTCTCCTTTCTGCTGGGAAAGCCGATGCAACTGCTTTACGACAACCCGTACATGCCGTCGGCCGTGCTCAACGTCCAAACCGTCCCTGTCGGCACAAAGCGCTACCGGCTTCACGTCACAGCGGCTATAATGACGGGAGACACGCTGCACCTGTTCGTTCGCGGCGACTTGCAAGCCGATGCGTGAAAGAGTGATGACGTGATGCTGTACAGCGAGATGTCGAAGGAAGAACTGCGGCGGGAGATGGCTGAACTGCAGCGAAAAGGCCGCGAGGCCTATGAGCGTGAAAACTGGAGCGAATACGAAATCTACATGACCCGCTGGTACCTCGCGAAGAGTTACGAAATCAAAGATGACGTTCACATCGAGATTGGGCGCACATACCGCATCGCTGAGGAGTACGACCGCCTCACGGTCACCGCCATCGAAGGGGTCATGGCCTGGGGTATCCGGCAGATGACGGGTGAGACAGCAGCCGTGCCCATTGCACAGTTAGAAGAAACGGACGAGGCGTGAAGTCGCTCACGCCTCCCTCACACCTTCACACCTCCACCGAAAGTATCACATCCTCCAGACGTTTCGGAGCCCGATTCAGCACGAGAGCTCCGTCCTCCGTGGCGACGACCAGATCTTCAATGCGAACGCCGAACTTCCCTGGCAAGTACACCCCTGGCTCGATGCTGAAGGCCATCCCTGGTTCCACCTCGGTGTGGTTCGACGCGTCCACAAACGGCGGCTCGTGAATATCGAGGCCGACCCCATGCCCGGTGCGATGCGTGAAGTAGGCGCCGAATCCCGCCTCTTCGATCACACGCCGTGCGGCGCGATCGATCTCACAAAACTTCACACCCGGCCTCACGGCAGCGATGGCTGCGAGATTGGCCCGCAATACCGCATCGTACACCTTCGCGAACTCCGCCGAAGGTTGGCCGAGGATGAACGTTCGCGTGATGTCGCTCACGTAGCCCTCACAGAAGCCCCCCGTATCCACAATGACGACGTCTCCAGGCGAGATGCGCCGAGCGCCGGGCTCGTGATGCGGTTCCGCTCCACCTTCTCCCGCCGCCACGATGGGCGGAAACGACATGCCGGGGCTGCCCACCTCCCGCCAGATGCGCGCAAGTTTGTCCGCCAGTTCGAGCTCCGAGACCCCGGGCCGGATGTGAGCTCGGACGAGATCGACCGCTCGATCCGCCCGCCGCGAAGCCTCCAAGAGGAGCTCGATCTCGCGCGCGTCCTTCCGAATCCGCAGGCTCGCGATGGCGGTATCGGCCAAGTCAAATGAACAATGGCGTGCCTCCCTCATCAGAGGAATCAAATGGTGAGCAGGGAGGCCGCCGTCGACCCCCACCCTCGAGCCCTCGGCAAGTCGGTCCGCAAGGCGCGCGTGCGCGTTTTCCCCGTCGCGCCACAGCTCAAATGGGACGCCCATCCGCTCGACCCCAGCGGCGAACATCTCATGCGCGATGGCAATTGCCGATCCATGGTCCGAGACGACGAGACACGCCAGGCGCTCGCCCGCCTCCAGCCTAACGCCTGTGAAATAATGCCAATTGGCGGGATGTGTAAGGACGGCGTACTTCCAGCCGCATTCCACACACAAATTCGCAAGTCGGGCTCTCCGCTGTGCAAAGATCTCCATGATGTGACCCCTCCTACCTGACTGAACGGCATCTCCCATTGTACTGCGCCAGATCCATGCTCGCCGCCTGAGCGCAGCAAAAAAGCTCGACCGATACAAAGATCGGCCGAGCCCACAGATCCGTCTCAAATCACAGCCGCATTGATGTCCTCTTCCGCGACCTGATCATCGTCAAACACCGGCTTCGGCAGCGCCGAGTTCACACCCCAGTAGTAGAGCGCGATGGACACCACCACGACGATGATTTGATCCCAAGGAGACGGAATAGCTTTGATTCCTCCGAACGTCCCGAGATAGGAGAGCAAAATCATGACGACGAAGTACGCCACGAGCCACCAGCTGGCGCGCAGCTGATCGCCAAAGCTCACCACGTCCTTCGGCACGAAGCGCTGGAAGATGACGTACAGCACAAACATCACCAGCATGCAGCCGAGGAGCCAAGAATCCGTGCTCCAGCCGGTCCAGTACACGATGAGCGAAGCGACGATAAAGGACAGCGGACCAATCACGGACATACCCTTCAGCATGAACGGGCGCTCCAAATCCGGCGCCGTCCGACGAAACGCGTGCGCGGAAACCGGACCTACGACGTACGTTACAACGGTAGCGGCAGAGACGACGTTGACCATCGCGCCCCAAGACGGGAACGGCAGCGTCCAGAAAATCGCCATGACGAATGCCAACCACAGCGCAGCGTGGGGAACGCCCGTCTTTTCGTCGACGCTGCCAAAGACCTTGAAGAACGTCCGGTTGCGCGCCCAACCGAAGATGACGCGCGTGGTTGCGGACAGGTAGATATTCGCCGTGCCCGAGGGCGAGATGAAGGCGTCAAACAGGATGAGCCACGCAAGCCACGTAAAGCCAAGGACCACCGCAATGTCATGGAACGGCAGCTTGAACACGTTGTCGACATTCGCCCAGCCCTGCGCAATCTTATCCGCAGGCACAGCGCCGAGGAACGCGATTTGCAACAGCTCGTAGAGGGCGGCCGACAACACGACGGCCAGGATAATCGCCATGGGCACGTCGCGCTGCGGACGGCGAGCTTCGGACGCAAAGCCCACCGACTGCTGGAACCCGAGATACGCAAAGATGATACCGGACGTGGAAACCGCCGCCTCAATGCCCGAGAATCCGAAAGGCGCAAAACCGTGCGAATGGAAGTTCACGCCCTTGAACTGCGTGAGGAGGGTGATGACCGTGATGACCGGCACAATAAACTTGAACGCCGTGATGATGGTGTTCGTCTTCCCGAAAAGCTTGACGCCGAAGTAGTTGATGGCGAAGAAGATCGCGAGAAGCGCCAGCTGCACAAACCATCCGAGCACTGTCGGATTGCTGCTCTGAGGCTGGGTGAGCTGAGGCCACCAGGCCGTCGCGTACTGGCGAGCTGCCTCCACCTCAATGCCTGCAACGCTGGAAAACGCGACGAGCGACGCAAACCCGAGCAAATACCCAATGAGGGGCCCGTGCGAATACAGCGGGTAGCGCACGGAACCGCCCGCGCGCGGAATGGAACCGCCCAATTCCGCGTAGACCAGGCCCAACAGGATGACCGCAATTGCGCCGATGAGCCAGCTCAGCGTTCCGCCGGGCCCTGCAGTAGAAGCGACTCTCGCGGACGCGAACAGCCACCCGGACCCGATAATGGACCCCAATCCGACGAACGTGAGATCCATCAGAGAGAGTTGTTTTCGAAGTTTGCCTTGCTGCAAAAAGCATCCCCCTAACGTCGTAATGTCTGGGCTCCGAAATCTCTGCGGCGCTCCTCAGCTCATCCTCCGCTCTTGTCCCACGCATGGCGCATTTTGTTGATCAAATGTGAAAATTCGATGCAAAAACCCCATTTCAAACACCTTGAGCCATGCCTTTGCGCCCTGCGCGACGAACCTCTCGCACGCCGTCGTGCAATCCCCCCAATTCACCTCCCATTTTAAATATGTAAAGTTTTCTTTCAATTCCGCGCCGCCTCGGAGCTATTATATCACCCTGTGTCCGTTAGTCGAACCTCGAGATTCCCTCTGCGCAAAATTTTTTCGATTCTTGTCGAAATGAAAGCGCTATCCCGAAATTGCGCCCAACGAACCTTTGAGCTCCTTCACACATCGCCGAAAAAAACTGCACACCGCATGATACGTTTTCCGACACGCCCACCGCTCCCCTCGCCCATACTCGACATTAGCGGGAAATGTGCAGGACGTGAAGCAGGTTGATACCGCGATCCCCCGCCACAAATCCCACGCCGTAGCCGGCGAGCGACAAAACCCCAACCAGCAAAGCCATGTGAAGAACGTGAGAAATCCACGGCCGCGCGCACCTTTCGGCACGCGCAGCCGCCACGCCCACAGCCCTATCGACACGACCAGGCACGCCACCGCCACTCCCCAAAGCCAACGGGTCATGTCGCCTCCCGCTCCACGCCCTGGCGAACGCGTTCGTTTCGCAACACAGGCAGAATGCGATTCGGGTCGAGCGTGCGCTTCGGACGATGCGTCGAGGGATCGGCCGGATCGAACTGCTCCAGGTAGTCCACGACTTCTTTCGTCACGGCGGTCGGCGTACTCGCACCGGAGGTCACCGCTACCCGCTTGGCGTTCATCAGCCACTCGGGGTTGATCTCGGTCACGTCCGCCACGCGGTACGCCTTCACCCCGGCAATCTCCTCCGCGACCTGGGCCAAGCGGTTGGAGTTGTTGCTGCGTGGATCCCCGACGACAATGCACACGTCGGCCTGCCCTGCCTGTTCCGCAACCGCCTGTTGTCGCAACTGCGTCGCAAGGCAGATCTCGTTGTGCACCTCGGCCGTGGGGTATTTGCGGCACACCATCTCCGTGAGCTCGCGCGTGTCCCACTGGCTCATGGTGGTCTGATTGGTCACCACAATCCGATCCGTCTGAAGCGACAGCGCTTCAATGTCTTCCTTGTTTTCCACGAGGTGCACGTGCCCTGGCGCGACCCCCATCGCTCCTTCCGGTTCGGGATGACCCCGCCGCCCAATGTAGACAATTTCGTACCCTTGCGCTACTTTTTCCCGGATCAGCTCGTGCGTTCGGTTGACGTCTGGGCAAGTCGCGTCGAGCACCGTCAGGCCCTTCTCCCGCGCCCTCCGCTTGACTTCTGGGGACACGCCGTGCGCGGTGAAGATCACCGTCCCATGATCAATCTTCTCGAGCAGCGACAGGCGATCCGCGCCGTCCAAGGTGATCACGCCTTCGCGCGCAAACGCGTCCACCACATGCTGGTTGTGTACAATCATGCCCAGGATGTAGATGGGCCGCGGCAGGCGCTTGTCTTCGGCCGCCCGCTTGGCGATCACCATCGCATCGACCACGCCGTAACAGTAGCCGCGCGGCGTAATTTTGACGACCTCCATACGCTCGCCCCCTCGTCTCCATGATACCCGAACGCCCGGCGCAGGGCACGCTTCACGTGTCCTATCGCCGCCATTCGTGCAACAGCCGCTGCTTCAAATCCCAGAGCGGCTTGGACAGGTCCACGTGGTACTCGTGCGGATTCAGATGTCGCCTGACCTCCGACGAGAACGCGGAGAGCTGCTCCTCCACGCGCGCCTGGATCTCCTGCACCGTCGGGAGCTCGTAGACCAGCTCGCCACCGACAAAGACCGGGCGAAGCAGTTCCTCCACCTCGTAGTTCTGCACCACTTTGCGCTTGTATGTGTGAATCGGATGGAACAGTTCGAGCGGTTCGGCCGGATCGTACACCTCTTCGTCGAGCGCGATGAGGTCCGCCGTGGCCGATCCGTTCACGTACAAGCGCAGCACCTTCTTCTTCCCAGGGTTTGTGATCTTATTGGGGTTTTCTGAGATCTTGATCCTCGGCTCCATGCGATCGCCAAACTGCTGCGCGACGAGCTTGTACACGCAGCCGAGCGACGGACAGTCTTCGCTCGTGATGAGCCGCGTGCCCACGCCCCAGGCGTCGATCTCGGCCCCTTGCGTCAGAAGATCGCGAATGGTGTACTCGTCGAGATCGCTCGACGCGATGATCTGCACATCCGCAAGCCCTGCGTCGTTCAACATCTGGCGCGCCCGCTTGGACAAATACGCAAGATCGCCGCTGTCAATTCGAATGGCCTTGAGGGATTGACCCGCCGCCTTCATCTCCAGACCGACGCGGATGGCGTTTGGAACGCCGCTCCTCAATACGTCGTACGTGTCGACGAGCAGGACGGTGTTGTCCGGGAATGCGGCGCGGTACGCCTGAAACGCCTCGTACTCGCTGGGGAAGCTCTGAATCCAACTGTGCGCCTGTGTGCCCGCCACCGGGATATCGTAGGCCTGCGCCGCCAGCACGTTGCTGGTCGCCACGCAGCCCCCGATGAACGCCGCGCGCGCGCCGAAAATGGCCGCGTCCGCATTCTGCGACCGCCTGAGCCCCATCTCAATCACGGTGCTCCCAGGGTGCCTGACGTTCGTCCTCGCCGCCTCGACGATCCGCCGCGCCTTCGTCGCGATGAGGCTCTGATGGTTGATGAACGCAAGGACCGCCGACTCAATCAGCTGAACCTCCGCGATAGGCCCCTCCACGCGCAACAGCGGCTCGTTCGGAAAGACCACCGTGCCCTCCGGGACCGCGTACACGTCGCCGCGGAATCTAAAATGGCGCAAATAGGAAAGAAAGTCCTCGGAGAACATGCCGAGCGACCGCAAATAGGCGAGATCGTCCTCTGAAAAGCGGAGGTTGTGGATGTACCACACCACCTGTTCGAGGCCCGCCGCAATCACGTAGCCGTTGCCGCAAGGATTCTTCCGGTAGAAGAGGTCAAACACCACGCGGGTCTCGTGGCGGCCGGCCCGAAAGTGGCCGTACATCATCGTCAATTGATATAGGTCCGTGAGCAGCGTCAGATGGCGATCGCGGTACACCGGCAACGCTCCTATCTCTTCGACGCGCGCCCTCGCGCGCTCCTTGATGTCCATCCCCTCATCCCCATCCTTGGCACGACTGATGGCCTTGGGTTATTCCGAAACAAGACGAGCCCCGAGCGCCCGGAGCATCTCGCCATCGGACCCCGCGCACACGTCCCGCACGCGGAGCGAATAGGGCTCGCCTTCCATCGACTGGATAACACCGCCCGCCTCCTGAACCAAAAGCGCCCCGGCCGCAATGTCCCAGGCGTTGAGATCGAACTCCCAGAAGACATCGATGCGCCCGGCGGCCACGTAAGCCAGGTGCAACGCGGCTGCTCCAAGCGTTCGCAGGCTCTTGACTTCGGCGATCACGTCTGCGGCTCGTTGCATCACACGCGTTCGATCGCGGTGCCGAACGGGGAGCCCCGTCGCCATGACCGCGCGCCGCAAATCGCACACGCCGGACACGCGCATGCGTTTGCCCGGCCAATCCTCGGACGGCGCGGCGAGCCAAGCCTCCACGTCGCGATGGCCCGCGGCATACGCGCCTTGGCCGCGGAGCGCGTAAAACCACTCGCCTCGATACGGATCCAGGACGACGCCGACGCGCACCTCTCCATCGCGCGCATACGCGATGGAGACCACGCTCAGGGGCAGTTGGTGGACGAAATTCGTGG
This sequence comes from Alicyclobacillus acidocaldarius subsp. acidocaldarius Tc-4-1, assembly GCF_000219875.1. Lineage (NCBI taxonomy): Bacteria > Bacillati > Bacillota > Bacilli > Caryophanales > Alicyclobacillaceae > Alicyclobacillus > Alicyclobacillus acidocaldarius. The sequence continues at coordinate 1,020,164 of NC_017167.1, read as the reverse complement.
TGCCGTCCAGCGGATCTACAATCCAGAGGTCCGGACAGTCGAGACAGTCCGCCAGGGCTTCGACCGCCGCTTCCCGCCCGGGGCGGACGCCCTCTTCCCCCAGAATGCGATGATGGGGAAACGCGTCGGAGAGTGTATGGCGGATCGCCTCCTCGCAGGCGCGATCGACGTCGGTCACCACATCAGCCAGCGACGATTTCGTCTCCACCACCAACTCGGTCCGATAGCGCCTGATCATGTGATCGCCCGCCGCGCGTGCGGCTCGAAACGCGGCCGAGGCGAGCGAAACGTAAGACGCCTCCAACATGAGTCACAATCCCTTCTCAGTCGTCGCCCTTGAAGAAGCGCCAATCGAGTTTCGATTGCTCCAACAGCGCCGCAAAGGACTCACTGTCGTCACGCGGATTGAGCAGCTCTTCGAAGGACAACTCCTCCTCCACGTCCGCCTCCGCACGTCTTTCATCGGCCTTCCTTGCCGAAAGACGTTCAGGTCTTCGAAGCGCCCCCTCGTTCGATTCCTTCGGCTCCAGCGAGGCCCTCAGCGCGAGGAGCTTTTCCGCCACGTCGCCCTTGAGGGCCTCCTCCAACTGCACCGTCGAACGTTTGGGCGTATCTTGTTCCTCCTGGCGTTGAGGCGTGGATTCGCCCCGCGCATAGGCGGGCTTGTCGAGCCCGTCGTCATCCCGCCGTTTCAAGGGTTTCCGTTTGGCCATTGCACATGCCCCCAATCCCCGGCTCGGCTGCGCAGGCCGCCGGGTGCCGAACCATCTTCACCCCACGCCAGTTGGGCGCGGGATGAACTTGCCCATCCGATTTGCTACAATACCCGTAGTTTGGTCCGATGACAAGCAGAGGAGGCGCATTCCATTGCGGACTTTTTTCTGGGTGCTGTTTTGGGTGGCCGTCGTCGTCGTCGGCATTGAGACCTTCATCCCCCGGAGCATCTAAACGCGCACAAGGCGGCGCGGCGCTCACTCCTCTCGTGCCGCGCGTCTTGCACACCCGCCTGCGCACCGCCCGGTGAAGGCGGACCGTCGCGCACCGACCTTCTTGACCTGCCCCTCGTGCCATGGAAAAACTGGCGGATTGCCGTCCGGCGCAGTATACTGGTGATAAGATGGCCTATTTACACGGGAAGACGGCATGAAGGGGGGCTGCGGAAATGGAGGTCTACCGCTCAGACGCATGGTCCAATGCCCATTTCCGGGTGAAGGACACGCTGGCGGCGTTGCTCAACGAAATGCGCGACTGCGGATACAATCCCAGCAACCACATTTCGTATGACGCAGACGAACACCACTTGCTGGTCGATCCTGTTATCCTCCACAAACACCCGTCCATCAAACAGGTTTACCTTGCATATCTGGACGCGTGCCACGAGCGAGACAAGGCCGTCGAACAAATCCAGCAGTTGCCCAAACTCGATCTCGGGTTTACGAATTAAACGCAGAAACGACGATGTGCCGCTTCTACACCTGAAGCGGCACATCGTCGTGCATGACGTCGGCGAGCGAAAGCTGGTCCAGCGCTCGCGCGATGGCCTTGGTCACCCGCACCCACACACTCCTCGCGTGGCAGCCAGCGTACAAATCGCAGGACGCGCTGTCGGGGTCGGCGTCGTCGACACAAGCGATGGGCGCGAGCGACCCTTCCAGCACCCGAACGAGCTCTCCAACCGAGATCTCCTCCGCCGGCCGACTCAGATGATACCCACCATTCACGCCGCGAACACTGGTCACCAGATTCGCCCGGCGCAACTTCGCCATGATCTGATCTAGGAACGGCTCCGGAATGGATTCCGCCTCTGCAATGGCCCGGAGCGGCACGGGCCGCTCATGCCCCGCCATTCTGGCAAGCGCCACCATGGCCCGGAGTCCGTATTCCGTACGGCTCGAAATCTTCAAGTTATCCCTCCGTTCCGCGTCGAGCGCGGAGGGCGGAATCGACGGACGGATCAGCTTTCATCGTCGATCCACACTTCTCCGCCGCGCACCTCCACCGGATACGTCTGCAGCGGAATCACGCACGGGAATGCCTTCGGCTCTCCCGTGCGAATGTCGAACTTTCCTCCGTGACGCGGGCAGTGCACAATGTGTCCTTCCAGTCGGCCCTCCGTGAGCGACTGAGCAGCATGTGTGCACACGTCCGACGTCGCGTAAAATCCATCCTCGGCGTGGTAAATGGCGACGTCGTCGTAGGGCAGCTCGACGCGCTTCATCTCTCCCACGCCGATCTCGGAGACGTTCGCCACCTTGATCCAAGCCATCAGCCGATCGAACCTTCCATCTCCAGTTTAATGAGCCGGTTCATCTCCACAGCGTACTCCATCGGCAGTTCGCGCGTGAACGGCTCGATGAAGCCCATGACGATCATGCGCGTCGCCTCTTCCTCCGGAATGCCGCGGCTCATCAGGTAGAAGAGCTGCTCCTCGCTCACCTTCGACACCGACGCCTCGTGCTCAAGCGTCACGTCGTCGTTCATGATCTCATTGTACGGAATGGTGTCCGACGTCGAGTTGTCGTCGAGGATCAGCGTATCACACTTGATGTTCGCCTTGGCGCCCTTCGCGTTCGGGCCAAAGCTCGCAAGCCCCCGATACGTCGTCTTGCCGCCGTGCTTACTGATCGACTTCGACACGATGGTCGAGGTCGTATTGGGCGCCAGGTGAACCACCTTCGCACCCGCGTCCTGATGCTGGCCGCGGCCGGCCACCGCGATGGACAGCACCATCGCCTTCGCGCCCTCTTCCATCATGTAGACCGACGGATACTTCATCGTCAGCTTCGATCCAATATTGCCGTCGACCCATTCCATCGTCGCGTTGCGGTACGCCACGGCGCGCTTCGTCACCAGGTTGTAGATGTTCGGCGCCCAGTTCTGAATGGTCGTGTAGCGGCAGCGCGCCCCGCTCTTCACGATGATCTCGACCACCGCGCTGTGCAGCGAGTTGGTGCTGTAAATCGGCGCCGTGCAGCCCTCCACGTAGTGGACGAAGCTGTCCTCGTCGCAGATGATGAGCGTGCGCTCGAACTGACCCATGTTCTCCGAATTGATGCGGAAATACGCCTGAAGCGGGATCTCACAGCGGACGCCCTTTGGCACGTAGATGAAGCTGCCGCCGCTCCACACCGCGCTGTTCAGCGCCGCAAACTTGTTGTCCTCAGGCGGCACCACGGTGCCGAAGTACTCCTTGAACAGCTCCGGGTACTCGCGCAGCGCGCTATCCGTGTCCATGAAGATGACGCCCATCTTCTCGAGGTCCTGTCGCATCGAGTGGTACACGACCTCCGACTCGTACTGCGCCGAAACGCCCGCCAAAAATTTCTGTTCTGCCTCCGGGATGCCGAGGCGGTCAAACGTCCGCTTGATCTCCTCCGGAACTTCGTCCCAGGAGCGCCCCTTCTTCTCCGTGGGCTTCACGTAGTACGTGATGTCGTCGAAGTTCAGCTCGCTGAGATCGCCGCCCCATGTCGGCATCGGCTTCTGCTGGAAGATCTCAAACGCGCGCAGGCGGAAGTCCGTCATCCAGCCCGGCTCGTTCTTCATCATCGAGATCTGCTCCACTGTCTTTCGCGACAATCCCTTGTCGAGCTTCGCCACGGCGATGTCGGGATCGTGAAATCCATACTGATACTCTTCCATGTCCGGCAGCACTTTCGCCATGCCCAATCCCTCCTCATGGTCCATTTCGGCCGCCTCTCGCGGCCTCGCCCTTACTCGCCGAGCGTCTCTTCCTCGATATGCCCTCCGTGCGGCACCGACGCTGCGCGCTCCAGCGCCTGCCACGCCAATGTCGCACACTTGATGCGGGCCGGGAACTTTTTGACACCCTGCAGCGCCTCGAGTTCCCCCATTTGCTCCAGATCCACGTCTTCGCCGCGCATCATTGCGCGAAACGCATGCGAGAGCTCGACGGCCTCCTCAATGGACTTGCCCTTGATGGCCTCCGTCATCATCGAGGCCGACGCCATCGAGATGGAGCAGCCGCTGCCGAGAAACCGCACGTCCTTGACGACACCGTCATCCACCAGCAGTTGCAGATGAATCTCGTCGCCGCAACTCGGATTGCGCAGATCCACCGAGATGGCGCCTTCGTCAAGCGTCCCCCGGTTGCGGGGATGTTGGTAGTGATCCATGATCACTTGGCGGTACAGATCATCCAATTGCATGGCCGAAAAACTCCTTTGCCTCGAGAACGGCATCCACGAGCGCATCGACGTCTTCCTCGGTGTTGTACAGGTAGAAGCTCGCGCGCGCCGTCGCGGGGACGTTGAACAGGCGCATCAGCGGCTGGGCGCAATGGTGCCCGGCCCGGATGGCCACGCCGCGCGCGTCCAGCACAGTGGCGAGATCGTGCGGGTGGACGCGGCCGAGATTGAACGTGACGAGGCCCGCGCGCGACTGTCCAGGTGGCGGACCGAAGATGGTCACGCCGTCGATCTCGGCCAGCCGCTCGACGGCCTTCGCCGCGAGCGCAGCGTCGTGGCGCTCGATCTCCGCCATGCCGACCCTCTCCAGATAGTCCATCGCGGCGGCGAGACCGATGGCGCCCGCGATGATGGGCGTGCCGCCCTCAAACTTCCACGGCGCCTCCTTCCACGTCGACTCGTACAGATCCACCACGTCGATCATCTCGCCACCGTAGTACGTCGGCTCCATCTCCGCCAACAACTCGGCTTTGCCATACAGCACGCCGATTCCCGTCGGGCCGAGCATCTTGTGGCCCGAGAACGCCAGAAAGTCGCAGTCCATCTCCACGACGTCCGTCGGCATGTGCGGCACGCTCTGCGCCCCGTCCACGACGATGATGGCCCCGTGGCGGTGGGCGATCTCGGCGATCTCCCGCACCGGGTTGACGGTGCCAAGCACATTCGACACGTGGGCGATGGCCACAATCTTCGTCCGATCCGTCACCGCCGCCTCGACGTCCTCCAGCCGGATGGTCCCGTCCGGCTGAAGCGGCAGGTAGCGCAGTGTCGCGCCGGTCGCTCGCGCCGCCTGCTGCCACGGGATGAGGTTGGAGTGGTGCTCGCTCGGCGGCAGGACAATTTCGTCGCCTTCGCGCAGCTTTGCGCGCGCATATCCGTGCGCGATCATATTCAGCGACTCCGTCGTGCCACGCGTGAAGACAATCTCCTGCGGTGATTTCGCCCGAATGAACCGCGCCACCCGCTCGCGCGCCGCCTCGTAAGCCTCGGTCGCGCGCGAACCCAGCGTATGCACGCCGCGGTGCACGTTGGAGTTGTCGTGCTCGTAGTATCGACGCAAAGCGTCGATGACCTGGCGCGGCTTCTGCGACGTCGCCGCGTTATCCAGGTACACCAGCCGATGTCCGTTGATTCGCTCCGACAAAATCGGGAAATCCTTGCGAAGCTCCTCCGCGTTCATCGCGCAAGCTCCCTTTCCACCCTTGACACGACGAGATCGCGCATGGCGTCTGTAGGCAGTGCCTCGACCGAATCGCGAAGATAGCCCCAGATGATCATCTGCACCGCGACGGACTGCGGAATGCCGCGCGACATCAGGTAGTACACCTGCATCGGGTCAATCTTGCCGACGCTCGCCGCATGGCCGCAGCGCTCCACGTCGTTCTCGTCGATGAGCAGCATCGGGATGGCGTCCGCGCGGGCCGTGCCGTCCACCATGATCATCCGATCGTGCTGCTCGCTGCCCGCGCCGACCGCGCCCTTTTCAATCTGCGTGCGGCTGCGGAAAATCACGTTCGCGCGGTCGCGAAGCGCTCCGTTCATCGAGATCTCGCTCTCCGTGTGGCGCCCCACGTGCCGCATGCTCGCCGTGATCTCCACGTGCGCGCGGCCGTGGCCGAGGCCCATCACGCGGGTGAGGCTCCGGCTGCCCTGCCCCACAAGCGCACTCTCAATCGTCTCCACCGCCTGGCCATCGGACGTATCCGCCACCACCCAGTCGATCTCGGCGTCGTTGTCCGTCTTCGCCCGCCGGGTCACGAAATGGATACCGCCCTTGGACCACTCATCCGCCATCGCCACTTCAACGCGGCTCGCCTGCCCCGCGAAGACTTCAAGCACATGGCTGTTGACAAAACGCCCCCCGTCCGCCGCGAAGGTTGTCTCCGCGTAGCGCAGCCTCGACAGCGGATCGGTGACGACCAGGCTCCGCGAGCAGGCGCTGAAGGGCCGCCCCGTCCAGACGTACACGACCTCGACGGGCTGTTCCAGCTCCACGCCGCGCGGGACGTGCACAAACACACCGCCCGCAAAAAGCGCCATGTTCAAAGCCGTCCACTTCGCCTCTTCGGCGGGCACGATGCTGCCAAAGTGGCGATTCCAGATCTCAGGATGCGCTTCACAGGCCTCCTGAATGGCCAGGAGCGAAATGCCCTTTTCCTTTGCCTCCGCCGCGAGGCGAATCTCGCGGACCAGGCCGTCGACGACGAGCGCGTACGAGTGGGCGATCCCGCGCACGTACGCGAGCGCAGATTCGGGAATCGCAGCTTCGGAGGGCTCGAATTCGCCCACTTCCCACGCGACACGCCGCAGATCCGTCTTTTCAAGGCGAGGGACCTCAAGCGACTCATACAGCTTCCAAGCCGCATCCCGTTTCTCGGTCACGGCCTTGGGCTCCTGCAGCGCCTGAGCGACGCGCAGCACTGGATTCAAAGCAGTCACTTCTCCCATGGCTGCGTCACCCCCTCAGGCTTCCACTTCGACAGTCTCATCTTCAATGCCGAGCTCCTGTTTCAGCCAATCGTATCCTTTGGCCTCAAGTTCCTCGGCAAGCTTGGCATCCCCCGACTTGACGATGCGGCCCTGCATCATCACGTGGACCACGTCCGGCACGATATAATTCAGCAGCCGCTGATAGTGCGTGATGATGAGAAAACCGATGTTGTCCGACCGCAACTGATTGACGCCGTTCGCGACGATTTTCAGCGCGTCAATGTCGAGACCCGAGTCGATCTCGTCCAAAATCGCGATACGAGGCTCCAGCATGGCCATCTGCAGGATCTCGTTCCGCTTCTTTTCTCCCCCAGAGAAGCCCTCGTTCAAGTAGCGCTCCGCGAACGATGGGTCGATGCTCAGTTCCTTCATCTTCTGCACCAGGCGGCGGTGGAACTGAAGTACCGGAATCTCGTTTCCCTCGCCGCGGCGGGCGTTCAGCGCCGTGCGGATGAAGTTCGCGTTCGACACCCCAGGAACCTCGGCCGGGTACTGCATCGCGAGAAACAGCCCTGCTCGCGCGCGCTCATCCACCGACATCTCGAGGACGTTCTGGCCGTCGAGCCAGATCTCTCCCGCGGTGACCTCGTAATGCGGATGCCCCATGATGGCCGAAGCCAACGTCGATTTGCCGGTCCCGTTGGGGCCCATGATGGCGTGAATCTCTCCACCACGAATATGAAGGTCAACACCCTTCAGAATCTCTTTGCCTTCCACCTGTACGCGAAGACCGCGAACGACGAAATCTGGTTTGCTCACACGAACCGACCTCTCTCTTTGCGCCTCTATCTCGGCAATGTAATGTTGACTTCAGAAGTCATCTTTCGATCCCAAGAGTACCACAACGACAGCAAAAAGCAAGTCGGCGCAGGGCCGCTGGCTCCCGCCCCGCCCTGCGCGATTTCGCTCCAACTCAAAACAGGTATTTGAACACGAGCTTCGCCTCTTCGGACATCATCTCTTTGTCCCAAGGCGGATCGAAGGTCAATTCCACATCAACCTCTTCGACCCCCTCCAGTTCGGACACCTTCTCGATGATCTGCTCCTTGATGTCGTCGAACAATGGGCAACCCATCGTCGTCAGGGTGACGGTGACCTTGACTCGCTTTCCGCCATCCTGAATGTCGATGCCGTATACCATGCCCAAATTGACGATGTCGATCTGGATCTCGGGGTCAAGCACGTCCATCAAGACCGTGCGCACCTGTTCCTCGGTGACCACACGCATCCCCCCTTTGCTTAATTTTACAGCAAACTGTCGATCGGTGTATAGGTGAGCCCAAGCGCATCCGCGACCGCTTGGTACGTGACGCGGCCCTTGTACACGTTCACGCCGCGGGCCAACGCCGGATCGTGCCGAAGCGCGTCCTCCCTGCCCTGCGCGAGCCGCAGTGCGTAGGGCGCCGTGGCGTTGGTCAGGGCGAGCGTCGAAGTCCGCGGTACCGCGCCCGGAATGTTGGCCACGGCGTAATGCAGCACGCCGTGCTTTTCGAACACCGGATTCGAGTGGGTCGTGATGCGATCGATGGTCTCAATGGATCCGCCCTGATCGATGGCCACGTCCACGACCACCGCGCCGCGGTTCATCCCCTTGACCATCTCCTCAGTGACGATTTTCGGCGCACGCGCTCCTGGGATGAGCACCGCACCGATGAGGAGATCCGCGCCCTCGATGTGCTCCCGGAGATTGTACGGATTCGACATCATGGTGCGCACGCGACCCTGGAAGAGGTCATCCAATTCGCGCAGCCGCTTCGGATTGTTGTCGAAGATGGTCACATCTGCGCCCATGCCCACCGCCACGCGGGCCGCATTCGTGCCGACGATCCCGCCGCCCACCACGATCACACGCGCGGGTGGCACGCCGGGCACGCCGCCGAGCAGAACGCCGCGCCCCCCGTGTGCCTTCTCCAAGAAGTGTGCCCCAATCTGAATCGACATGCGCCCCGCTACCTCAGACATCGGGGTCAACAGGGGCAGTGAGCGATCCTCGAGTTGCACCGTCTCGTACGCAATCGCGGTGACGCCGGACTCCATGAGCGCCCTCGTCAACTCAGGCTCTGGCGCGAGGTGGAGATAGGTAAATAAAATGAGCCCGGACCGGAAGTATGAATATTCGACCGGTTGGGGCTCTTTGACCTTCATCACCATGTCCGCCGTTTTCCAGACCGTCTCTGCGTCCGGCACGATGGTGGCGCCTGCAGAGGTGTAGTCCTCATCTCGAAAACCGCTTCCCTCTCCCGCCCCCGCCTCAATCCGAACCTCGTGCCCTTGGTCCACCAGCGCGTGAGCCAAAGCCGGCGTGATAGCCACCCGGTTCTCGTTGTCTTTCAATTCCTTGGGTACGCCGATAATCACCTTGATCCCCCCAGCGAGCCTCGGGGCAAGTCGCCCTCGTTCGTTCCGCATCCAGTGTACTGAGCACGTCTCTGAAACGCAATGGCAGCCGGGTGGCTCAGCGGATCCGGCGAACCCGCTTAACCTTGGGGCACCAGTGGAGCGTCCACCAGGACAACATGACACACGCGGCTGAAAAAGTCGGTTCCCTTCGTCGACAACACGCGAAACTCCACGCGCACGCGTTCCCCTGGTTTCAGCACCGTGGGCCACGAGACGCCCGGCAACTCCGGCGTCACGTGAAACAGGAACCGGACCGCCGATGGACTGAAAAAGGTGTCTGACGTGCCTTCAGAAAACCAGATGACCGCCCGCTCGTCGGCGAGATGGACGTCTCGAGATGCGCGGTTCACGAGTGTAGCGTACACGTCCGCGGACTGCCACGTTGCACCTGGTCCACCCGCCACCGGGAGCACCTGAACATCCTCCACGCGAACCGGCGCCTCTTTCCACACAAGATTGGCAGCGTCAGCGGAAGCGGGCCGGCTGTAAAAAACCGAAGATGGGGAATCTCCGCAAGCGCCTGCGACGAACCAGCATGGGGTCCGGACGGATGAAATCCCCAGGTCACCGTCTGCCCCGGCTTCAATCCTTGAGCAGGCGCGTTGACGAAGGTCAGCCAGTTCTCATCACCACCGCCCGGCGGCGTGAACCAGAGCACGCCCATCACGTCGGGCTCATACAGCGTCTCATTCGAGGTGTTTCGCAGTTCAGCCAGCACACACGAGTCGACGGGTTCGCCTGGCAAGGTGCCGATGCGTACGTTGAGCACCTGAATCGGCGCGTACGCGAGTCCGAACCCTCGAACCACGGTGTGGACAAGGACATGGGAGTGAACAGACGGTCTCGACGTCTGGTCACCCCTCATCCATTGGAGCGGCGTTTTCGGCCACGCCACCACAAGGCACAAAAGTGCCACGGCCACGCTCGCCACCCACAGCGCAGCCGAGGACATCAGGCGGTTGCTCTTGCGCGTTGCCGGGCGAGGCGAAGATTTTCCCTGGGCGGACGCCGCTGCCCGGAGCACGCGCGCCTTCAGTTCCTCTCGGAACGGCACAGGCTCGCGTTCTCGATAGGCGCGCCGGATCCTCGCCTCCAGCTCGTCATCGTCACGCGTGGTCAACGCCCATCCCTCCTTGCTCGGCGAGCGCTCGCTCGAGCATCTGCCGCCCGCGGTGCAGGCGCGTCCTCACCGTCTGATCGCGAATCCCCAGGACCTGTGCGACTTCATGCGTCGTGAGATCGTTTCCGTAATACAGTTCCATCACCTCGCGATACGTTTCCGGCAGCGCCCGGATAGCCCGCCACACGGCATCGCGTGCCAACTTGTCCGCGACCACGTCGGCCGGATCGCACGGTTCGATTTCCCGAGCGAAGGCTTCACCTTCGTCGGCGAACTCGCGCCGTTCAGCGCCGGATCGAAGGACGTCCCGCGCGCGGTTGGCCGTAATGGACAAAAGCCACGTCTTGACGGACGATTGACCCTGAAATTCTCCATAGTGCTGCCACGCGCGCAGGAACACATCCTGAGCGATGTCTTCAGCCTTGTGAAAGTTGTGGACATACGAGTACGCCAGCCGGATCACGTCGCCGCCGTATAACTCCATCCACTCGGCGAGCAGCGCCGCGTCCTCCGCCGGCGTTTCCTTGCGACGCGCGTGCCTCATGCTCCAACCCCTTCAAATCTGGGTCCATTGAGTAGACGGACGAGGGACCGCTTGTGTGACAGCGCTCTGCGGCCGGGGCGCCTCCCGCGGATTTTGATCGGTGAGGTGAACTCCAGGCGCCTCGATGCGTCGCCGTGCATCCCGCTTGCGATCATGGTACACTTGCGAACGACAATCGTCCGGCACAACGAGGGGGAGCGTATGTATTCCGCTGTCCGATCCATCCTATTTCGCCTGTCGGCGGAACGGGCGCACGAATGGACGCTCGCGGCACTTCGCCGCGTCCCGGCCGCCGCAGGGTGGTTTGGCCCGCGCGTCCAAGCGTCCGACCGCCTGTCGCAGACGGTGCTCGGCCTTCCGTTTCCGCATCCCATCGGACTGGCAGCGGGGCTCGACAAGAACGGCGTCGCGATTCCGGCTTGGTACCGGATGGGCTTCTCCTTTGTCGAAATCGGCACGGTGACGCCGAGACCTCAGCCGGGAAACCCCAAGCCCCGCCTCTTCCGCCTCATTCAGGACGAGGCGCTGATCAACCGAATGGGATTCAACAACGAGGGGGCCGCGGCCGTCGCCAGGCGTCTTGCCCGGGTGCGGGAGGCCAGCACAGGCGGCATTCTGGGCATCAATATCGGAAAGAACAAAGACACCCCCAATGCCATCGCGCATGAGGACTACCGCGCGGCACTCGAGCAAGTGGCGCCCTTCGCCGACTATTTGACCATCAACGTGAGTTCGCCGAACACCCCGGGGCTGCGCGAGCTCCAGTCGGAGGCTTTCATTCTAGACCTGTTACACGCCATCGAGCCCATACGGAGCCAGTATCGTCTGTCGATCTGGGTCAAGCTGGCCCCGGACCTTCCCAACGACGAGATCGAGCGCATCGTGGACGCGTTGGCCACGTCGCCGTTTCGGGAACACCTGGGGCTCATCTGCACCAACACCACGGTCCAGCGGCCGCCGCTTTCCGGGCCGAATCGAGACGAGGCGGGGGGTCTGAGCGGACGCCCACTGGCGGCGCGATCGACCGAAGTGGTGCGCATCGCGGCGCGAGCGGCGCAGCGACGGGTGCCCATCATGGGATCCGGCGGCGTGTTCACCGCGGAAGACGCGTACGAGAAAATCCGGAACGGCGCTTCGCTCGTGCAGATCTACACGGCCCTCATCTACCGAGGGCCAGCCGTGGTGGGGGAACTCGTCCGCGGGCTCGACGCGCTCCTTGCCCGCGACGGGTTCGCCAGCATCGCAGACGCGGTGGGGGTAGACATCGAGGAATGAGAGGCGTGGGCGTGCGGGGAGTCGCGATCCCCGCACGAATCCGTCAAATGCCGACAATGTGATAGCCACCGTCGACGTGAATGACTTCGCCTGTCACGCCGCGGGCGAGATCGCTCAAGAGGAACGCGGTCACGTCGCCGACCTCTTCGGCGGTGATGTTCCGCTTGAGGGGGGCGCGCTCCTCGACGGCATGCAGCACCTCGTTAAAGCCGCGGACGCCCTTCGCGGCCAGCGTGCGAATGGGCCCCGCCGAGATGGCGTTCACCCGGATGGCGTTTGGGCCGAGATCGCGCGCCAGATACCGCACCGAAGCCTCGAGGGCGGCCTTCGCCACGCCCATCACGTTGTAATTGGGAACCGCGCGCTCAGCTCCCAAATAGCTCATGGTGACGATGCTGCCGCCGCGCTTCATGAGCGGGCGCACAGCGCGCGCGACAGCAACGAGGCTATAGGCGCTCGTCTCGAGGGCGAGATCGAAGCCCTCGCGCGGCGTATCGACAAACTCCCCCTGGAGATCCTCGACGCGCGCATGCGCGATGGAGTGGACCAGCCCATCGAGGCAGTCGGTCTCGCGCGCAATCTGGGCAAACGCCTCCTCAAGCGAAGCCTCGTCCTGCACGTCGCACCGGACGATGAGTGGCATCTCGCCACCAAACGCGTCCTGACACAGCCGCTCCAATTCGCGGCCGGCGCGGTCGCTTCGATAGGTGAAGATGAGCTTCCCGCCCAACCGGCGGACCGATTCAGCCACCGCCCACGCGATGGAGCGGCGATTGGCGACGCCCATCACGGCGATGGTCTTGCCTTCCAGAAGGTGCAACCTCATCTCCCTTTCCTGCTACGACATCTCCATTCATGTATACCATCCCTGCGTGCGCTCCGTAAACTGGACGCGCGACGTGCAGGCGGCGCGGCACGAAGATCCTCAGATTTCCTCCTCATCTGGAATTGTGGACAGACATGCGCTACAATGGGAGCGGATCATGAAAATTCGTAAGGAGGTTGAGCTGCGCATGCCACATCAACTCCCACCGCTTCCTTATGCGTATGATGCGCTCGAGCCGCACATCGACGCGGCGACCATGAATGTTCACTACAATGGCCACCACGCGGCGTACGTCAACAACCTGAACAAGGCGCTTGAGGGCCATCCGGATCTCGAATCCAAGACCGTGGAACAACTCATCAGCAACCTGGACGCCGTTCCGGAGGACATCCGCACCGCGGTTCGCAACAACGGCGGCGGTCACGCCAACCACAGCCTGTTCTGGCCGCTTCTCTCGCCAAACGGCGGCGGCGAGCCGACCGGCAAGCTGGCGGACGCTATCCGGGAGACGTTCGGCAGCTTTGAGTCCTTCAAGGAACAGTTCACGCAGGTCGCCACGGCTCGCTTCGGAAGCGGCTGGGCCTGGCTCGTCCTCGACAACGGCAAACTCGCCCTGATGAGCACCGCGAACCAGGACAACCCCCTCATGGAGGGCAAGAAGCCCATCCTCGGCCTCGACGTATGGGAGCACGCGTACTACCTGAAGTACCAGAACCGCCGTCCGGAATACATCAAAGCCTGGTGGAACGTCGTGAACTGGGATCAGGCCAACAAGAATTACGAGGCCGCGCTGAACGGCTGAAGCGGCTCGCAGAACCGCCCCAAGCGGGGCGGTTTTTTTGACGCAAAGGTGCGCATAGCCCTCCATGATATGGAATATCCTACCATGGAGCGTTCTCGACGAGGAGGTTGCTATGGCACCGCTGACCTTATTGAAGCGCGCGCACGTCTACGCGCCGGACGATCTCGGCATCCGGGACATCCTCCTTGCCGGTCGGCAGATTGCTGCCATCGAGCGCGACTTGCAGCTCACCGGCAACGTGCCCATCGACGTGATCGATCTCGACGGCCGGCCTACCTTCCCGGGCCTCATCGACCAGCACGTGCACATGGCGGGCGGCGGAGGCGAAGGCGGATTCCACTATCGGACGCCCGAGATCCCCCTGTCCCATATCACAGTCGCGGGCGTCACGACGGCCGTGGGCGTGCTAGGCACCGACGGCGTCACGAGAAGCACCCGAGAACTTCTCGCGAAGGCCTTCGCGCTGGACTTCGAAGGCATCACCACGTATATCTACAGCGGCGCCTATCAGGTCCCCACCCGGACGCTGACAGGGATGCCGAGGTCCGATCTCGTCCTGATTGAGAAAGTCATCGGGGTCGGAGAAATTGCCATCGCCGATTCGCGCTCGAGCCATCCCGACGAGAACGAGATTGCCGAACTGGTCTCGGAGGCGTACGTAGGTGGGCTGTTAGCGGGTAAGGCGGGCGTGGTTCACTTTCACATGGGCGACGAAGACGACCACCTGGATCTCTTGATCCGCGTCGCCAAGCGCACCGGCTTGCCCCGCTCCACCTTCGTGCCGACCCACCTGAATCGGAACCCAGGGCTTCTGGAGGCAAGCATCGAATGGGGCAAGCGCTACGGCATGTGCGACATCACGAGCGGCATTCGCCCGGACGCGCACGATCACGTCTCCGTCAAGCCTTCGAAAGCCATCGTGAAGTTGCTTGACGGGGGCGTGGAGCCGCATGTCATCACGATGAGTTCAGACTCCAACGGCTCTTCGCCCATCTTCGACGAGCGAGGCAAACTTGTGGCCGTCGGCATTGGCAGCATCGCGACACTGTGGGAGGAAACGGTCGATCTCATCCGGGAAGAGCACCTTCCCGCCTCCCTCGCCGTTTCGTTTGTGACGGCAAATGTCGCGCGGCTGCTCAAGCTTCGGCACAAGGGCCGATTGAGGGCCGGCTGCGACGCCGACCTCATCGTGTGCGACGACCAGTTTCGCATCGAGCGCGTCTACGCGAAAGGACGGCTCATGGTGGAAGGCGGAAAGCCCGTGGTGTTTGGGACATTCGAGGACGCGGGACGCGTGCCGGGATCGCCCGGGTCGAAGCCTGAATCGGGGCACGCAGGGGAACGCGTGGAGCGCGCGGCGCTCGGCCCCTCTTCCGACGACGAGGACGACTTTCCCAATCGCGACGAGCGCCAGAGTCGCTCCCGCAGGCGCCATCACTGCTAATTGAGGGGCCGAACGCGAGGTCACACGCCGAGGCGGATGAGATGCAGGACCTCTTCGCGCAGCCGCGTGTCCTCGTCGTATTTGCCGCGCGCGGCAATGGTCGTGGTGCGACTGCCTGGCTTGCGAATGCCGCGCATGCTCATGCACAGGTGTTCCGCGTCGATCACGACGAGCACGCCTTCCGCCTGGAGCGCATCCGACAGAGCGTCCGCAATCTCGTTGGTCATGCGTTCCTGGACTTGAGGCTTCTTGGCCACGACGTCCACGAGCCGTGCGAGCTTGGACAGCCCCGTCACGACGTTGTTATGCGGAAGATAGGCCACGTGCGCCGTTCCGAAAAACGGAAGCAAGTGGTGCTCGCACATCGAATAAAAGGGGATGTCCCGCACCAACACCACTTCGCCGTGTTCGACGTGGAACCGAGCCGACAATTCCTCCTGGGGATCTCGATGGAGCCCCGAAAAGATCTCCTGATACATGCGTGCCACCCGAGCCGGCGTGTCCACCAGTCCCTCCCGATCCGGGTCTTCTCCAATCGCCTCCAGGATCATGCGGACCGCCTGTTCAATCCGCGCCGTATCCATCGGCTTGTCCATGTGCAAAGACGCGTGTGCGCGCTCCGAGTCCACGCGAGATGTCGCCACACCTTTTCCTCCTCAAGTCGCCGCCCGAGAAGCCCGCAGCCCACCGTCAGGCGGCCGCCATCAGGCGGGCGGGCAATCGATACCACTGTCGCGAAACTGGACGGTATTGTACAATCCGCCCCACGTCTTCACCTGGCTGACATAGGGGGCGGCTGGGCAGCCGGCGTAATACGCGATGTAGCCGCGGATGTTCGTGCCGTTCACCATAGGGCGATTGCCTGCGATGGGCGCGATGGCGATAAAACACGGCAGCTCGACGGTATGGAGATCATACGTCACGTACTGCCACTGATTTACATAGAAGGCCGGCTGCAGGCGAGCCGAGACGCTTTTCACACCTGCGACGAACCCCTGGATGAACGACTGGAACTCCGCCGCCGTCGACGCAGGATTATTGTATCCCTCCGGATCCAAAATCACAAAGTCGGGTCTGCGCGAGCCGGGATACGCCTCGATTTGAGAGGCGGCGTAGGCTCCGGCCTGGTAGCCGGCCTCGTAGAATGTGCTCCTAGCCGCCGGCCAACTCACCGTCCAGAAGGAGAGCCACCACGCGGGATGGTTGGTGGCCGCGAACGCCCGCGCAATGTTCACGTCAGGCTGCGATGCGATGACCCGCGTGTAGGGAGCGGTCTCGGTGCCAAGCCCTGCCGTGGTGGCGACGCCCGGCCATCCCTGCTGAAACGCCTGCAGCACCTCCTGCTCGGTCGCAAACGCCGCGTACAGGCCGACCGACGGCGTAGACACGCTGGGAGACGGGTCGGCCGCTTGCGAAACCGAGACGCCCACCACGTGCGGTGAACTCCCGGTCACGCACACGCGCTGTGGAACCTCCTGCGCCGGCAGCGAAGGATAGCCGCGCGGAAACGCGCCGTGCACGGCGTAATACGACAGCATCACGGCGAGCGTGAGGCTGTCGAGGGCCGTGTAACCGGCCGCGTTGACAAACGCGTTGGCCCGCGCCGCCTGAATGCCCTGTCCCGCGGGCTCGGCGGTGAAGGGCGTGTGCCCCGCCGGCATGGCCGCCGGATTTGACCAACCACACGGGTTGTAGTAAAGCGCATAGAGCGCCGCTCCGCCGACCGCGATGACGAGCGTGGTGTCGTCCGCGCATTTGGACCACGCGGTTTGAAAATCACCGGTGCACTGGCTGTACGGAATGCCAGCGACGTCGGCCGCGGCATAACACTTGACGAGATCGCCCTGGGTCGCGGCGTACAAGAGCACTTGTTCGGGCCGTACGGTCACGTTCTCCTCTCCTCACGCACCAAATGTGGCAAAGACCCACTCGTTTTGCGCGGCGTCAGCATGGAATGAAGTTGCGATGGTTCATTGTATGCCGACGCCCCTTTCGCTTGCGGGCGCTGGCCAGGGAGTGGATGAGCGTGATCGTGCTCCATTTGGGCGACTCCATCGCGTACGGGGAGCGCGCGTCTCGGCCTACCCGCGCCTATCCCCAGGTGGCAGCGCGTGCGCTTGCGGCCGAGGTGCGCGCGCCGGTGGAAACGCGCGTCGTCGCGCAGCCTGGATGGACAAGTGCGGATCTCGCGGCTTCCGTGGAGGCGGACAAACAGGCACTTGCGAGCGCAGACGTAGCCGCCGTCCTGGTTGGCGGGGACGATCTCGTCCAGGCGGCCGTCACCGCTCCCTCCGAAGGCCACCTGCACCGCCAGCTTCGCGCAGCTTACCAGCGCTATGCAGGCGATCTCGCCTTCATCGCGGCCTCCTGCCGCTGGCACGGCGTGCCGCTCGTGTTGTGCACGCTGTACAATCCCTTTCCGCACTCGCCTCTCGCCGCGTCCGCCATTCGAGGCTTGAACGGCGTTGTGACCCGCGTGGGCGCCCGCTTGGGCGCCTTCATCGCTCCGGTGGATGCGTGGTTCGCAGGCCGAGAGCCGCTCCTCATCGCGGGATACCGCACAGGCCGCCTCGACGACGTCCTCGCGGGCGGCCGCGCGCCGGTGCATCCGAACGATCTCGGCCATCAGGTGATTGGGCTTGGACTGGCCGCGTACATCTCACCCCTTGCGGCCATGCGACATAGGCTAGGAAGCACGGGCGTTTGGCACAGTCGGAGGTGAGTCCCCGTTGTTCAAGCATTCCCTGCTCTCCGGATCGGCCGACGACTTTGTGCTGGCGTCGAGCTTTGCCAGCCAGTCATTTCCGCAGCCGTTGTCCAAGGAGGACGAGGCCAAGTACTTTGAACTCTGGCGAAAATATCGGGACAAACAGGCGCACGATATCCTCGTCGAGCACAACCTCCGCCTGGTCGCTCACGTCGCCAACGTGTCGTCGACGCCGAGACCCGAATCATCCCGAATCATCACTCATCCGGGCGACTAGCGTGAGGACAATCTCGCCGCCCGAGGCGTCGATCTCGACGCGTGACACCGCCGCCTCGAGCCACAACCTCCGCAACTCGACACCTTCGTGCGTTTCAAGCGCCGCCCAGAGCGCCTCCCGCGCCTCCAACCGATGTCGCCGCGCATGGCACATCCGACAGGCCTCGGCGCGCCCCTCTCGCAGGCGCCGAGCCTCCTCCGCCATCGCGCGCAGGGCCTCGCTCCGGTCCAGATAACCACGCAGATATAACTCCCTCGCGCGATGCCGCCGCTCTGCCGCGGCGCGCATCTCTCTGCGGAGGCGCGCCACGTCCTCCATCAGCGGGTCACCCGGGCTCGCGCCAGCCGTGATGTCCTCCTTCGTGATCCAAGCGCGCATGCGCCGCACCAGCTCGCGCCACACCGCCTGCTCAATCTCGTCTGCGGGTACCCGCGCACAGCCATACGCGCAAGGGTCGGTCCCTCGCTCCCCCGGCGGGCGCCGAAACTTGCGCACGATCCCGCCTGCCGTCCGACATGCCTCGTGCCGCCATGCGCGTTGACAGTGCGCGCACACGAGTTTGCCCGATAAAAACGTGTGCATCGACGTTGAACCGCCTCGCGGACCGCCCTGCTTGCGCAGCTCGACCGAGCGCGCGAGCTCCGGACTGACTACGGCCGGTACCGACACGGCAATCCATTCGCTTGGATCCCGCACTGCCACGACCTGCCGGCCTCGGCCGCGGCGGGCGCCTCTCACGCCGTGCCGTTTGGACGTGCGCCTGCGGTTGTAATACCAAGTACCTTGATATACAGGGTTTTCGAGGATCCTCGCCACCGTGCTGTGGTGCCAGCGCGCCGCCTGGCGCGTCTTCGTCGGCACCCCCATGGCCTCGAGCCGCTCGGCGATGGCCCGAAGGCTCAGGCCGTCGATCCCGTACCATTGATAGATGAGCCGGACGACTTCGGCCTCCTCGGGTACCACGACGTACCGCCCGTCCTCGTAGCGATAGCCGTACGGATCCACCCCGGATGGCATCACTCGGCCGCCCCGAACCGCCTTCAGTTTTCCCGCCAGCGTGCGCCGCCGAATTTGCCGGAGTTCATACTCGGCGATGCTCGAGATGACGTGGAAGAGAAGCACCGCTTCGTCGGACTCATCCCAGTTCGGCACATCGACGAAGTGGAGCTTCACACCGCACGCGGATAACTCCCGCACCACAATCGCCTTGTCGGCCACGTTGCGCGACAGGCGGTCGGGATGTTTCACGACGACGCGATCGACAAGCCCGCGCCGCACGTCGTCGAGGAGTCGCATCAGCTCCGGTCGGTCCATGTCCTCGCCCGATCCACCCGCTTCCTCGTAGAGGCGGATGTCGCGCGGAGCCACCCCAAGGGACAGGGCGTACTGCACGCACGCCTCCCGCTGGACCTCAAGCCCATGCCCAGCCTGCGCCTGGTGTTCGGTCGACACGCGCGTGTAGATGGCGGTCCACATCAGGCGCCACCCCCGGAGGTCGAATGTCCCGTATGCCTGAGCGTGTCGGACATCGCCAGCCACGTCTGCGCCCACAGGCGCGCAAGTCGAGCAGGATCCGGCTCGGTCATCTCACCTGCTGCCCAACGCCAGATCACGCGAATAGGCCGCTGCACGAAGAACACCCCCCACTCGCATGTATGCGGATGGAGAGATGTCCTACGACAGCGGCCCGTTCGAGCGCGAGATCAGCGCTCGGCACCGTCCCCTTTGGCATTCGGCGCCGACCCATGCATCTTTTTACGCTCCCACCTGCGAAACGCGATGAAAAGCGCCACGAGGATGGCGGCGAGGAGGGCAGCCAGCCAGAGGTGATGCTTGAGGAACGGCCAGTAGCGGCTCACTTCTTCGCCAATGTACTTCCCTGCGATGATGAAGGCGCCCGACCACACGACGGCGGCGATGGTGTTCACAATGAAAAACTTCGCGGGATTCATGCGATTGATGCCCGCTAGGTACGGCACGATGATGCGCACGCCCGCGATAAACTTGGCGATGAAAATCACGGCCAACTCGTAGCGCTGGAAGCGCTCGTTGACCATGTCGAGCTTCTGGTCCGTGATCCCGACGTACTTGCCGAAGTACAACACGACCGGGCGTCCCAGAAACCAGCCGATGAAGAAGGCCACGGCAGAGCCGAAGAGGTTGCCGAGGCACCCCATCAACCAAAGAGGAACCAGATGAAACACGCCCTTGGACCATTCGATCCCGGCGAGTGTCAGCGTCGTCTCAGCCGGAAACGGAAATCCAATGGCCTCGACGAAGATGATGAAAAAGACGCCCGCATAGCCGTAGTGCTGAATGATCTCCTGGAAATGCACACACTCGCCTCCACGATGGCCCAACCGCGGCGATGTCGACGACGTGAAGAAGTTTGATACGTCCGGGATCGATCAGGATGACCTGATTTCCATCGGCACGGTCGGCTTGATTAAAGCTGTGGACACGTATCAGCCGTCCAAAGGGACCAAATTCGCGACCTACGCGGCGCGATGCATCCAAAACGAGATTCTGATGCAACTGCGCGCCCAGCGAAAGTCGCGCAAGGACGTCTCCCTGTACAGCCCCATCGGGACGGATAAGGAGGGGAACGAGATCACCATCGGCGATATCCTGTTTTCCGAGAGCGACTCCACGGAGGACGAAGTGTCTCGCCGGATGGAACTCAACACCATGCGCCAATTGCTCGACGTCCTCGACGAGCGCGAGCGCAAGGTGATTGAACTCCGGTTTGGCCTCGCCGACGGGCGCGAGTGGACCCAGAATGAGGTGGCCGACTCGCTCGACATCTCCCGCTCCTACGTGTCGCGACTGGAAAAACGAGCGCTGCTCAAGATGTTTCACCAGTCGCACGTCGCCAAGGAGCGCAAGCAGGCCATTCGCAACGCTCGCCTTCAACCGTAACTTCAGCCGTAAGGACGACCCGCACGGCCGTCCGGTTCACGGATTTTGCCCGGACGGCCACGTCCCTAGCGTCACGCGCACATGAAGGGTCTTCCCACCGCGCAGCACCGTCAGGACCACCGTCTGGCCCGGATCGTCCTGGTTGATGTACTGGGTCAACTGCTCAATGCTCGACACCGACTTGCCGTCGATCCCGATGATGATGTCGCCGTTGCCCTTCAATGCGGCGTAGGGATTGGCCGACTGGCTCAGGCTGTTGAGCTTCGCCGCGTTGGAATCCCCGCGCAACCCCGCCTTGGCCGCAGGGCCGCCCTGGGCCACCTCGGTCACGTACACGCCCGATGAAACGGGCAGATGGAGCGCCTGCTGCATCAAGCTGTCGATGTCCATGCCCTCAATGCCGAGCCACGCGTGGGCAATCGGCTTGCCCGAGAGCAACTCCGGCTCCAACTGGATAAAGCGGTCGATGGGAATGGCAAATCCGATGCCGATGGATCCTTCGATGGGGCTCTCAATCAGCGTGTTGATGCCCACGACCTGTCCGGCCGCGTTCAGAAGCGGTCCGCCCGAATTTCCCGGGTTGAGCGGCGCGTCCGTCTGGATCATTCCGTTCATGACGTGGCCGTTGGACTCGGACATCGACCGGTTCAGCCCGCTTACGATGCCGGAGCTCACGCTGGAGGTGAGCTCGAACGGATTCCCAATCGCAATGACCAGACTGCCAGGCTGAAGAGATTTCACCGACCCAAGCGGCAGCGGCTGCAGCGACTTCGGCGCAGGGATGCGCACAATGGCGAGATCGTCGAGTTGATCCGCGTCGATCACGCGGCCCACGAATTGCCGATTGTCACCAGACACCTGCACGGTGGTGGCTGAACCCACGACGTGTGCGTTGGTCAGGAGATCGCCATTGTGATCGATGAGAAAGCCGGTGCCGATATCTTCTTCGGCGTCGCTCGACGTCGGTTTGCCGCCGGACACGGCCGTGATGGTGAAGATGCTGTTTTTACACGATTGTAAATCTGCGTCACGATGGTCGTGTCCTCGACGCCAGGGATGGGCGTGAGCGCACCGGATGTGCTCGTGGTGTTGCCCGTCTGAGGAGGGATGTACTCCACGGTCGTCTGGGAACGACCGCGCGTAAGCGCCGCGCCTGTCCAGATGCCGAGGATGTAGGAGATGGCGAGGAGCGCGATCCCGCCCGCAAGCCACATGCCCCACCGCCTGTTCTCGCTCGGCCAATCCTCGTACTCCCAACGTCGACGCCGCATGGACAATCTCCCCCTTGGCAGGCTTTCTCGCTACTCCATTCTAACCATCCAGCACGTGGGCGACAAACCGAATCTTCAAGCGCTCATTCCTTCAGCAGACCGGAGCGATGCGAGGATGGCAGCAAGCCGATCCCGTTCGGCCGGATCGACGGGCTCGTCCAGATGAGCGGACAACGCATCGAGGGAAGCGGCGAGATCGCGATAAAATGCGCGCAACGACTCGACCAGAGCGACTTCGGCCCGCTTGGCCAAGCGCCCGCCGCTCTCATCTAGCTTCCTCTTCACCTGCTCCATCACGGCGGGCATCGCCGCGTCCATCATCGCCGTTTGCCCGCCCTCCTCGAAGAACTGCTTGGCGGAGCGAAAGTGACGGAAGTGCGGATGAAGCACGCGGTCATCGAAGGCGACGGCCTCGTCTGCTGCGTCCAAATCCAGCGATACGTCGGGATCCCGGATCGGGACGGCGTGGACAGGCCATTCTTCCACGAGCCGCGCGGCCTCTTGGGCCGCTGCCTTGACGGCCAGTTGCTCCGCGCGGAGGGCGAAGGTCCGAAGCTCAATCTCGAGGCGACGGCCGATGGCCTCCGCAAACTCGCGCGCGGCTTCGCGAAGCTTGTCCTGCGGATTTCCGAGGCGGAAACGGCCGGGATGAAACGCCTCCCGGAACATGTCGCGATACGCGAAACGCACGCGCTCGCCAGCGTGGAACAAAAGCTCGTGCAACTCCCGCTGAAGAGGCGGTACGGCCCGCGCCTCGACGGACGTCGCCGCCTCGTCCACCAGCCCGCGGGCACGAGCCATCTCCGACCGCTGTCCGTCGCGCGCGGCTTCGTCGTTCGTGATGGCCAGCGTCACCTTTTCGAGGGCAGCTTCCACGTCGCGCACCAGGGCTTGGCGAGTCCGCTCGACGAGATCCAGCGCCAGCCGATCTGCCTCGCGCGTGCAGTAATCCACCAGGTCCGCTTCCAGCGCAGCGAGACCTGCGCGACGCTCGAGATGGGCGATGGCTTCAGCGGTCGGCTCGAAATCACTTCGGCCTAGACGAGCGCGCGCAATCTCGAGCGCCACCTCGTCGTGGGGATCTGCAGCAAGCGCCCGGGCCGCGAGCGCGAGCTGCGCCGACACCGGGTACACCCGTGGCTCGCGCACGCCGAGCCTGCGCTCGTCCTGCTTCACTCGCTCCAGCACAGCGTCGAGTTCTTCACGGCTTTCGGCGAGATCGACCGCGTTCACGACCGAAAACAGCTTGTTCGTTCCTGCGACATCCTGCACACCCGACAGCTGCAGCAGAAATTCCCGATCCGCCTGGCTGAACGCGTGCGTGTAGTACATCACGAAGACAATCGCGTCCGCCTCGCGCATGTAATGAAACGCGACGTTCGTATGACGGCGGTGGATGGAGTCAACACCGGGTGTGTCCACGAAGATGAAACCGCGTTTGCCAAGCGGCGAATCAGCCCACACATCCACCTGGCTGACGTACGCCGCGCGCTTCTCGTCGGCGGAAAAATCGCGGAGCTCTTCGAGTGAAGCCTCCCACTGCTCGCCGATGCGGGTCCCCATGTCCGGATAGCCCTCCGCGAGCACCTTCAAGAAGCGGATGTGGCGCCTCAGGTGAATGGGAAACTTGGCGGGCGAAAGGCCCGAAGCCACGCGAATCGCGTCTTCCAGATCGGAAGCGGACAGTGAAAGCGCGTCGAGCAGAGCCCGCACGTCCTGCCAGAGTTCGTCGCGAGACTTGGCCGTAATGCGCACAGACGTGCCGCGCCCGCCGCCAGGATGAATACTCGTGATGGCCGCCGTCGTGGGCTGCGGGGATACGGCGAGAAGCGGCCGACCCAGAAGCGCGTTCAAAAGCGACGACTTTCCTGCCGAAAACGCGCCGAACACCGCGATGGTGGTCGCCTTCTGCTCCAGCCGCTCGATGGCGCGGTCGAGCGGCCGCAGATCCACCCCCTCGACGTCGGCAACGAGCGAGCGCATCTCGCGAAGGCGCGATAGCGCGCGATCCTGTTCACTCACCGCGCGGCACCTCCCCTTGCGTCACCGCTGCGAGCGCGCTCTCGTACTCTTCCCCAAGCTCCACGTAGCTTCGCAGCACCTGACACGAGCGTTCGGCGGCGTCCCGCTCGGGGGCCCGCCTCTGCTCTTCCGTCTGCATTCGCTCCTCGACCGCTGCCGCAAGCGCCTCCGCAATCTCTTGAACCTGAGCTCGCATGTCGCGGCGCACCCGGTCCTGCACATCCCGGATGAACTGATGCCCGTACTCCGCGGAGACGAGCGATCCCGGCTTCACGCACGCCTGAACGTACGCCGCGTCGACAGGTACGCGGAGTCCCTGACACCGCTCGATGAGCCGCTCTTCTGCGGCCGCCTGCAGGCCCACCTCGCGGATCTGCTGGGCCATCTCGGCGGAGAGCGGTCGCGTGAGGAAGTTCTCCACCTTCTCGGCGAGATCGTCCACAAACGCCAGCAACCTGGCTTCGCGCTCCGCCTCGGTTTTCTTCGCAGATCGAAACATGCCCACTTTAAAGTCGGCGCGCAGGCTGTCGACGTACCGCCGCCCCTTTTCCGCCGTGTCGTAGGGCGCGATTTGGGCGAGATCGACCGCCCGGAGCCAGCCGTCTCTCAGCGTTTCAACGAGCGCCTTCAGGCGCTGTCTCTGCTCCGCTTCCTCCTGCGCAAGCGCCTCGGCGCGGCGCTTGGCGTCCCAAAGCCACTCGCGGGCCTCGTCCAGGGTCTGCGGCGCGCGACCAAGGACCTCCTCGACGGCCTTCGTCCGCTTTTCCCATTCGAACTCGTAACAGGCGCTCACACCCTCCCGGGCCACCTCGATCAGCCTGCGGATCATCGGCTCGCCATCCGTGCCGAGCGCGGCTTCGGCGGTTGCGACGAGAAACACACGCAGCTCGTCCAGTTGGCTGTGCGCCGAAGGCCTAACGGCCGTGAA
The DNA here is from genome assembly GCF_000219875.1 of Alicyclobacillus acidocaldarius subsp. acidocaldarius Tc-4-1. Taxonomy (NCBI): domain Bacteria; kingdom Bacillati; phylum Bacillota; class Bacilli; order Caryophanales; family Alicyclobacillaceae; genus Alicyclobacillus; species Alicyclobacillus acidocaldarius. Next base: position 994,931 of record NC_017167.1, on the reverse strand, counting down.
AAACACCCGCGACGCATCCACACCGTAGTCAGCGGCGAGCTCGCGCACGCTCTCGGCGAACGCTTCAAATGGCAGTTCCGCCTCGAGGTGCTTGTCGACCTGGTGCACGATCAAAAGGAGTGGCTTGTCGCTCGCGGTGAACATCTGGAGCAACTCGAGATTCGCGTCGGCCTCGACGTGTTGGTAGTCGGTCACGATCGCGACGAGATCAGCCTGATACAGCGCATTCATGGTGGCTTCTCGGTGCCGCTCGTCCGTCGAATCGATGCCCGGCGTGTCAAGCAGCCGCAGCGTGCCGCCTTCGACTTCCACCTCGACGGCCTCCACCTCAGCCGTGGTCGGATTGGCGCCGGTCCTCAGGCGCTTGCCTGCCAGCGCGCCGACGAGGCTTGATTTTCCCGCGGAAAACAGCCCGCAGAAGGCTGCCGTGTAGGTGGTGACGGCCTCGCTGTCCGCCAGGATGCTGCGGATGCGGTCCGCATATCGAGACGCGCCCTTCGCCTCGAGCCAATCGGCCACCTCAAGGAACCGCTGCGCGAAGCGGGGCGCGGTCGTGCTCACACTCGACATCGCGGCTCTCCTCTCTCGCTGAAGTTCTCCAACCATGATACGTGAAATCCTCGCCATCTGCACGATGGCCCACACCTGCCCGCGCGTTTCCAGTTCAATACCCGGTAAACGCCGCCATCGCGCGGCGTGCCCGCGGAATAGGATCGGGATGACCGCGGGAGGTGATCGACGTGAAACTCGATTCCTTCATCAAGTTCGGCGGGCTCGCGTTCAACATCGCCCAGGACGAGAAGGTGCGCACGCTCTTCACCATGCTCCATCACGGCATGAAACGCAGGGGCCTCATTCCGCCGGCCACGCCGCCGCTGTATCATGCGCCGCTCCACCCGTACCATCCCGCGCACTGGCCGGTGCATCATCACGCAATCCCGTTTTCTCCGTACGCGCCGAACACCGCGCAGCAGCCCCCATCGCCGCCACAGTCCTCGACGCCTGCGCCCCAGAATGGCGCGAGCGTAAAATCGGAGACTTCGGGTACGATAGGAAGCGGAGGAGGCGCAGGATGGTTTCAGCAGCTCCTGGAACTGTTTGACCGCAGGTAAGGCGCCCCGGAACGGAGGATGAAGGATGCCAAACGGCTCCAAACTCACCCATAGCCAATTTCTCTACAGGCTGTTTCGCCGCGTGATGCCGCTCGTGCGCGCCGAGCTCGCCAGATGGCGCGCGCGAGCGGAGGCCATCCCGGACGAACTCCTGCGCGAACAGGCGCTCGCCAGCCTGCGAGATAAGCAGTTCCACGCCGACGGAGGGGCCGTCTACGCGGCCGCGAACCCGAAACATATGCCCAACCTCGTCCAGGCCATCGTGTCGCTCCAGACCATCAGCGACTACCTGGACAACCTGTGCGATCGCGCCGGCATCTGCGATCCCGTCGCCTTTCAGCTCCTTCATCGGAGCCTTCAGGACGCCGTCCATCCCGGCACACCCCCTTCGGACTACTATCGACATTACGCCTACCGGGAGGACGGCGGATATCTCGAATCGCTCGTCCGAACCTGCCAGCAAGCGTTGGAACAGCTCCCGCATTACCGCGCGGTGGAATCTCAGGTGGACTGGTATGCCCGGCGGTACAGCGAGCTGCAGGAGCATAAGCACGCCCCGGTCGAAGAACGCGAACACCGGCTCCTGAACTGGTCCCGGCAGCATCTCGCCGGGTACCCAGGCGTCGCCTGGCACGAGTGGGCGGCCGCCACCGGATCGACCCTGGGCATGTTTGCCCTGTTTCTGGCCGCCACCGAACCCATCACGCCGGCCGACGTACAAAAACTCCACCATCAATATTTCCCTTACATCTGCGGCCTGCACATCCTGCTCGACTACTGGATCGACGCCCTCGAGGACGAGGCGCGCGGGGACTTCAACTTTGTCGCCTGTTACCGGGATCCGGCGCGTGCCTGGGAGCGGATCGAGCAATTCGCCGCCGAAGGCGTAGAGCGAACCGAGGACATCCCGGGCGGCATCATTCACCGGTATGTCGTCCACGGGCTCATGGGCATGTATCTTTCGGATCCCAAGACGCGATCCGCCGCGCACCTTGCCGCCTCGCGCCGGCGGATCTATCGCTTCGGCGTGACCCCGATTCTCTTCTATTACGCGACGCACCTATATCGGCGCATGGCGTAGTCCCTAGCGCGTTCGGCGCACCACCGCGCGCACGGTTTCCATCGGCCCCGGCACGGGCGCTCCCGGCTTTTCGACGGCAACCTCGACGGCGCCCACCAGGGGGAAGGCGGCGAGCACTCGGCGCGCGATGCGCTCCGCCAGCGCCTCGATGAGCCGCACAGGCTCCCCCTCGACGGCCGCGCGCACCACGTCGTACACCGCGGCGTAATTGACGGCGTAGTCGAGATCGTCCTCCTCCCCGGCGCGGCGAAAGTCGCCGTGCATGTGGACGTCCACGGTGAAGCGCTGGCCGAGTTTCCGCTCCTCGGGATACACGCCGTGATACGCATAGAAAACCATGCCGACCAGACTCAGCTGGTCGGGAAACGCGCCATCAAACGCATGGGTCATGGCTCAGCACCTCCCGGATCTCCCCCCGCCTGCTCGAGCAGCCACGCAATCTCGGCACTCAACAGCAGAATGATGAGCGCAATGTACATCCAGAAGATAAGCAGAATCACCACCGTCAACCCGCCGTACACCGCGTGATAGGTCACGGCGTGCGCCGCGTACACGACGAAGAGCAACCTCGCGAGATCGAGCAGGACCGTGGCGGCCAGTGCTCCCAGGATGGTGCAGTTGAGGTTGACCCGCCTCGACGGGAGGTACCGGTACACGACGAAGCAGGTGACAAAGAGCGACAAGGGGTAGAGCACGCGTGTGACGCCCGAAAAACGGGTGAACGCGGTCACGAGCCACGTGCCCGCCGGAATGTGATGCACGACCCACGGGTAGATGGCCATCGCAAGCGCGGACACCACGGCCACGATGACCAGCGCCACGAGGAAGAGCGCTGCGATGGCGCGGCGGGCCAGGAATGACCGCGGTACGCCCACCTCGAAGATGCGGTCGAGCGCCTGCTGGACCGCGATGAGCGCGCTGGTGGCGGACCACGCCAAGGAAAGGAAGCTCACGAAACCAGCGCGGGCGCCGATGTCGCTCAGCTTGTTGAGACTATTCTCCAGCATCTGATTCGCGTTTTGCAGGTCAGGATAGTAGGGCCTGAGCGCGCCGAGCACCATCTCTACAATGATGCGATGCGGTACCACGAGGCTCGCCCCGTACATCACGAGAACGAGGAGCGGAAGAAGCGAGAACATCGCATAGAACGAAATCTGGGCGGCGAGCGACGTGATATCGTGCGCCAAGCAATTCGCGCCGAGCCGGCGCGCGAATGCCTGGGCCTGTTGAAAGCGGGTTCGCACAACGTCACTCCCTTTTGAGGCAGTCGAGCGAAAGGCCCACGGCGGCGACGAGCGCCTCCCATGCCGGCGGCAGGGGAGCGTGCACCTCGACGTCCTCCCCCGTATAGGGGTGGCAAAATTGGAGCCGCGCGGCGTGCAACGCGAGTTGGCCTGGCGGAAGCGCCGGATGCGGCGCCCCGCCGTACAGTGTATCGCCGACTACGGGCGCTCCCATCGCCGACAGGTGAACGCGGATCTGATGTCTGCGCCCCGTCTCCAGGCGAAGCCTGACGAGCGTCCACCGCACGCCGCCCTGAATGGCCTCGTCCAACACGTCCACATGGGTGTGCGCTGCCTTGCCCGTCCGCGACACGCGGTATCGGCCCGACACGTGGCGATCTCGTCCAATGGGCGCGGACACCACCCCTGGTCGAATGCGAGCCCCGCACGCGACGGCGAGATAGGTGCGCCGCACCCGCCCGGCGGCAAGCTCCGCGTCCATCGCGCGAAGCATGAGTCCATGCTTCGCGTAGAGCACGCAACCCGTGGTGCCGCGGTCCAGCCGGTGCACGTGATACGCGCGTCCCGCCCCTTCCTCGTTCAGGAATCGCTGCACGCACGCGTCGAGCGTCGGCGCGCCGCTTCCGTCGCTGTGGACGAGCAAATTCGCAGGCTTGTCCACGACTAAAAGACTGGAATCATTGTAGAATACTTGAACCGGCGGCAGCGTGGCGGGCGCCACGTCGACAGGATGTAGCTTTTCGTCGATCCACACCTGCGTGGGTCGATCCCACATCTCGAGATGGCCCGGTGCGCTGCCCCGCACGCGAACGGCCCCCTGCCGAAGCAGATGCCGAACGTGCGACTGCGGGACATGCAGCGCCTGGGAGAGCGCCTCCACCCAAGGCATCGGCCGAGGGGGCTTCGGCAGGGAGATCGAAATTCCCCCTGGGTTCACACGCACGTCCATGTCCGAATCCTCTTGTCATCCATTGTATCCCATCTGCCCGCGGTACAAAAAAACCGCCCTTGACCGGGCGGCGCCCATTCGGGCCACGGCGCGGTCTCAGACGGCTTCGACGTATTCCACATCCGGCGCTACCTTCTTGACCGCGCGCTCAATCCCCATCTTCAACGTCATGACGCTCGCCGGGCAACCCACGCAGGCGCCCTGAAGCGAGACGTAGACGGTCTTCGACAAGTCGTCGTACGACACAAATTCCACATCGCCGCCATCCTGCTGGATGGCTTCGCGAATGGACTCAATCGCTTCGCGAATGCGCGCTTCTGTGGAGGTCACGTCGCTCATCATGATCCATCCCTCCAATACGCTTTTAGCATACGCGCACACGCGACCGCGATGCAACCCACCTGTCCAAGCGAAGCTGGGTATCGTCGGATCAGAACGGCATGGCCACAGGCGGAAGGACGGGTCCCGAAGAGATGACTTTCCACAAGACGAGAGTCCTCGGCTCCATGCGCGCCACTTCGCGGAAGCCCAGCTGCTTGGCGAACGCGAGGCTCTTCGGATTCACGTCCTGGATAAACACCTCGAGCGTGTGCGCCCCCATGCGCTTGGCCTCGGCCTCCAGGTTCTCCATCGCCCTTCGGCCGATGCCCTTGCGCTGAAACTTCGAGTCAATCACCAGCGCACTCACATGCACTTTCCCTTCCGCACTGGGCAGGTACGAATAGAATCCCACGGGCCTCCCGTTTCGTTCGATCACGACCGTCGGCATGCCCGACTGAAGGTACTGGCGCAACTCCGCCTCGGGAAAGGGCTCACCAAACGCCTGCTCGTGCACGTCGCCCAATTCCCGGCGGGCGAGTTGCACAATCCAGTCGTCGTCTTCGGGACGGCGAGGGCGATAACGAACCTCTTCGGTGCCAGGCGGATGAGCCGGGTTCCGGCGCCCTCGGGCGTGTGCGTTGGAACGCGCGCGCGAACGCTTGGGGCCCGCGCGGCGGGGGCGGTTTCGATTCGGCATGATGTCGACCTCCCTTGGAGATGTCGACATCACACTATGCAAGTGCCCGCCCAATTGCGCGGCGGCTCAGTCCGGCTTGCGCCGCGCGAACGAGAACCACCGAATGCCCTTTCCCCGACTCGCCGTTTCTTCCTGGCGCTTCCTTTCGAGCTCGCGCCGGCGCTTATTGGTGACCTCCCCTACTACATTGCCAATGAAGTCGCCCGCGATGTCCATGCGGTATTTCCGGTTGACCTCGATTTTGTCGTACTCCTCTTTGGTCGTGCGGAACGTCACGTTCGCCGTCCGATGCACGTGCAGGCCCTTCATGGTCTGCCCCAGCGTGACGCGTCCCACCACCTGGTACGTGGTGAGCGGCACGAAGCGCGCGATGCCCTGCTTGCCGCGTTCACGGACGCGCCGCTTCGAAAGAACGAACACTTCGAAGCGCTGCTTGTGCGCCAAAAACTGCTCGTCAAATTGGCGCTGGCGCTTGCGCGCCCAGAAGTAAAAGCCGGTGTATGCTGCGATCAACGCTGCGAGCACACTGAGGACGATGATCCAGTACATCAAAGCGGTAGCCCCCTGTGATGGCGAATCCAGCGGCGCAGATGCGCTCGTCTCATTGTACCACGACGGCGCCGTCCGTCCGTAATCCTTTCTTCGACACCCATTTCATCCCTATGGATGGATGGAACATCACTTGCACGCGTTCCTCTCCGGCGTGCGACTCGATGGAAAGCACAATGCCCTGCCCATGTTGCGGATGCACCACGCGATCGCCGGGACGCAGAACCTCCGGCTCCAGGGCCTCGGCGAGATCGACATGCACGACGAGATCTTCGCGGATCTCGGCGAGGAATCGCGACGGCTCGCGCGCCACCGTCTGGCCGTACAGCGTGCGCCAGGCGGCATGCGTGAGCACGAGCCTGTCCATGGCGCGCGTCAGGCCCACGTAGCAGAGGTTGCGCTCCTCCTCGATGCGCATCGGATCGTCGAGCGACCGCGCGTGGGGAAAAAGCCCCTCCTCCATGCCCACGAGGAACACCACAGGAAACTCAAGCCCCTTACTCGCGTGGAGCGTCATCAACCTGACGGATCCTTTGCCGCGATGGCGCTCCTTGTCGATATCCGAGAGCAGGCTCACCTCCGCGAGGAACTCCGCCACCGTCCCGCCCCGGCGCTCGTCAAACGATCTCGTCACGCTGAACAGCTCATCGATGTTCTCGACGCGGGCGAGGTCCTCCTTCTTTCCCGACTCAAGGTACATCTCGCGGTAGCGCGTGGCGTGCAAGACTTCCGCCAAAAACTCCGAGACGGCCATGCCCTCCATCCAGAGCGCAAGTTCCTGCAGCGAGGCGTGAAACTGGCGCGCGGCCTCTGCGGCGCGCTCAGACAGCCCAGCCTCCTCGCCGCGCGCAAGCGCCTCGTACAAGCTCATGCCCTCGGCGTGCGCGAATTCCAGCAGCCTGTCCACCGCCGTGTCGCCCAACCCTCGCTTCGGACGATTGATGATCCGAAGAAGCGAGATCTCGTCCTGCGGATTGACGAGGACCCGCAGATACGCCAGCACGTCTTTGACCTCACGCCGATCGTAGAAGGTCATCCCGCCCACCACGGTGTAGGGAATCGCGCGCTCAAGCAACTTTTCCTCTACGACGCGCGACTGCGCATTGGCCCGATACAGCACCGCGCAGTCCTCGTACCTTCCCCCATTTCGCACGTGCTCCTCGATGGCCTCCGCCACGTATTGGGCTTCGGCCGCGCCGTCGGGCAGCCGCACGACAAGGGGCTTGTCGCCATGCCCGCGCGTGGAGCGAAGCTCTTTCGGCCGCCTCCGCGGATTGTGGGCAATCACGCTGTTCGCCGCGTCCAGGATCTCCTGCGTCGAGCGGTAGTTGCGCGTGAGCAACACGATCTTCGCGTCCGGAAAGTCCCGCTCGAACCGCAACATGTGCTCGCTGTCCGCGCCGCGCCAGGCGTAGATGGCCTGGTCCGCATCCCCCACCGCGCACAGGTTGCGGTGCTTCGCACAGAGAAGGCAAAGCAGGCGGAACTGGATGCCGTTTGTGTCCTGGTACTCGTCCACGAGCACATGCCGGAACTTGTCCTGATATTTTTCACGCAGGTCGTCGTTTTGCTCGAGGAGACGGACCGTGTGACCGATGAGATCGTCAAAGTCCATCGCATTCGCAGCGAAAAGGCGCTTATTGTAGAGCTCCATCACCCGATCCGCGATGAGATCCGACGGGTTGGACTCGTTGACGGCGCGCGTGGCGCCCTCGTTCTTCCATTGCGAGATGCGGTGCTTGATGGAGCGGGCGTCGTGCGTTTTGAGATCGTAGCCGAGATCGAGCAAGCACTGCTGGACCAGGGCCTCCTGGTCTTCGGCGTCGAGAATGGTGAAATTCGGCTGGTACCCGAGCCTATCCGCCTCGCGCCTCAGAATGCGGACACAGATGCTGTGAAACGTCCCCATCCAGAGATCGTCCGCGCGAGGGCCGATGAGATCGCGAATGCGCGCCTTCATCTCGCGCGCCGCTTTGTTCGTAAACGTGATGGCGAGAATTTCGTGCACCGCCACGCCAGCGTGCGCGATGAGGTAAGCGATGCGCCGCGTGAGCACGCTCGTCTTGCCGCTTCCCGCCCCCGCCACCACGAGGAGCGGACCGCTCGTGGTGGTGACGGCGTCCCGCTGCTCGGGATTCAGTCCACGTAGGATGTCCTTCACATCAAGCACAACGGCCGTCCCTCCCACACCGTGGCGTCAGCAAGATTAGAGACTACCACGTCGCAGCCCATCGAGAAACCCCAATGGGGATGTGCGATCCCGTCCATTCTGTTACGATTACGATGGATTCCAATCGGAACGAGAGGACAAGCCTCGCCATGAGAGCTGTATTTGTCGCACTTCCATGGTCTCGCCTGGGCGACGTAGCGCTGGTTCTCGAAGGGCTTCGCCGGTTGAATCGCCGCGCCCGCGTCATCACGCTCGACGGGCGCCCTTGCCAGACGGCGGAGGGACTCGTCATCCAGGCGGACGGTGGCGTCGAGGAACCCGTGCCGCCGGACGCCGGCCTTTGCGTGATCCCAGGCGGCCTATACGAAGCCGACAGCTGGGGCGATCTGCGCCTGCACCGCTACCTGCGCCGCTTTTCAACGACGGGCGGTTACTTCGCCGCTTCCGGCCAAGGACTGTTGTGCCTCGCTTCGGCAGGGATCCTGGGCGGACTGCGCTTCACGGCGCCCGTGAGCGTCGTGCAAGCGCACGAGCCCCTCTTCCGCCATGCCATCTTCGAACCCGGCCCCGTCGTGATGGACGGAAACGTCATCTCTTCGGACGGCTCGGACGCCCAGTCGTTCCTTCGGGCGGTGTTTGACCGCCTCAACGTGCGCTCATAGAACCATGGCGATGATAGCGCTTGTGATATGATGAGCGTTGGTTCAAGCTCATGAGGAGGCAGATCCATGAAACGTCGAACCATGCTCGCGGGCGTGTCGTTCGCGGCTTTGCTCTCGTTGACGGGCTGCGGCACGGCCGCCAACAACACGACTTCTGGAAGCACGTCGAATGAAACCGTCACGAACGCCCTAAATTCTGCGTCGAACGAGGGCAATCAGACGCTCGACACGGCGAATCCGCCGTATCTGCACACGTCGACTGAACAGTGGACGAGCATGCCCAAGATGTTCATCAACCCGAACAAGACGTATGACGCCATTGTGCACACCAATTACGGGACGTTCACCATCGAGCTGTTTGCCAAGGACGCGCCCGTCACCGTCAACAACTTCGTGTTCCTGGCGGAGCACAACTTCTATCACGACTGCACGTTTTTCCGCATCGTGAAAAACTTCGTCATCCAGACGGGCGATCCGCGCAACGACGGCACGGGCGGCCCAGGCTACACCATCCCCGACGAACTGAGCCACCAGGTGCCGTTTACCAAGGGCATCGTGGCCATGGCCAACACGGGCCAGCCGCACACGGGCGGCAGCCAGTTTTTCATCTGCACGGCGAATGACACGCAGGTGTTTCAGCCGCCCAACAACCGGTACACGGAATTCGGGCGCGTCATCTCGGGGATGGACGTGATCGACAAGATCGCCGCCATTCCGGTGACCACGAATCCCATCACGCAGGAGGACAGCTATCCGCTCAAGACTGCGTACATCGAATCCATTCAAATTCAAGAGTCGTGAAGAAGGTGCGAGACGTTGCGCGACGCCCGCTTTCGCCAGTACTTCTGGATCTTTATCGTCGTGCTCGCCGCCGTGTTGCTCAAAATCCGCATTGGAGGAAGTGTGCCGTATCCGACGAGCTACGACAAGCTGCCCGGCGGCGAGATCCGAGTGCACGTGACCGCGAAGGCCGTTCCGTCCAATTCGGTGGGCGAGGCCTGGAACCTGGAGAAACACGTGCAAAACGGCCAGGTGATCTACACGGCAAATCTGTACATGAATGGCCACGAGCAACTGCTCTTTCCCGGCATCGGCGTGAAGCAGAAGACGCCGGAGGGCGTGCTGTACGCCTCGAACGGCAAGATCCGATTCAACGGGCAGGACTACGAGGCCGTGGACCTGTTTGTCAACCGGGACGGAAGCGCCGGCTACATCGACTTTGCCAAACAGAAGACGTCCTGAGCGTGGCCAGGGCGGCCTCCTGCGAGGCAAGCGCGCAGGCCACCCTGTAGGTCATACCTTCGCCTGCCCCGCGGCGCGCCGAGCGAGCGCGGCCTTCGCGAGGTTGCGGTAGACCACGTCGTCCATCGGCGGATTGTGTAGGCCGGCCCGGACGTCGCGGTAGTACCGCTCGAGCGGCAGGGCGCGCGAAAGGCTGCGGCCGCCGACAATTCGCATGGCGAGATCCACCACCTGATTGGCGGCGTTCGTCGCGAGCGTCTTCACCGCGCCGAACTGGGGCTGCAACTTGACGCGTTCCTCCGGCGTGGCCGCGTCGAAACGGCGGGCGAGATCGTACAAGAGCGTGCGAGCGGCGAGCAGCTTGAGCTCCATCTCGCCGAGTTTCTGCTCGACGTGCGGCACCTCCGCGATGGGATGCGGCAAGGTGTTGGGCCGGTACGTCGCGGCGTACTCCAGCGCAAAGTCGCGCGCCGCGAGGGCGATGCCGAGGTAACACGCCGGAATGTGAAGCAGCCAACCGCTGCCGTCCGGCCTGCGCTCCGCCTGCACGCCCGGGCGGTGAATCACAATCACCCGCTCCTCCGGCACAAACACGTCCTTGAGCACGATGTCGTGGCTGCCGGTGGCGCGCATGCCGAGCGTGTCCCACGTCTCGACAATTTCCACGTCCTCCTGCCGAACGAGAAACTGCCCCACCACGTCTTCGTCCGCAACCGTGGCGGTCACCATGATCCAGGTGAGCGCTGGGGAGAGCGTGCTGAATATCTTGCGGCCCGTGATCCGATACCCGCCGGGCACTTTCACGGCGGTGGTCTCCGGCTTGCCGCCGCGGCTCGGGCTCCCCGTGGCGGGCTCCGTGGCGCAGCTGTTGATGAGCGCGCCCTCCTTCACGACGGACTCGCACACCATGCGAAACAGCTCGTCCGGGAACGCCCCCGTCTCGCGCAGGTGAAGCAAAATGCCCACGTGCCAGCCAATTGCCAGCGCGGTCGATCCGTCTCCTTTGGCGAGCACCTCCTGATGCATGAGCATCTCCTCGAGGCTTAGGCCAAGCCCCCCGTATTCCACAGGCACGGTCCAGCGCACGTAACCCGATGACTTCAAATCCTCGATGTTCTGAAACGGAAAGTCGCCCGCGCGATCGTGCTCCGGTGCCCGATCGTGGAAACGACGGGCGAGATCGCGCGTGATGCGCAGGCGCTCGCGCACGTCTGCGGGCAGTGCCGATTCTCCGTAGATGTCGTACATGTGGTTTCGCCCCGCTTTCAGTCGATCAACGTTCCCGGGCGCCTGAGATTCGGCCCCTGGCTCAGCACAAAGTACTCGCGATGGCGCATGCGGTGGACGGCCTTCTCCTCGTTTCCCCAGATGGCGGCGTCCAGCTCCGACTGCGTGCGGTGTGCTCGAAACGCCAAGAGCTTCTGGCGGCGATAGGCGCGCACGTCCACCTCGACGAGCGCCTTCGCCGGCTGCGGATATCGCCTGAAGGCGGCGAGATCGTCCCCCCACGCGAGGTAAAAGAGGCGCGCGCCTTCGTTCATTCGCCGATATCGCGCAAACGTCGACGTCGCCAAGCGCCCGATGGCCGCGTGATCCGGATGGCCGCCGAGCGGATCGTGAAACGTGATGATCGCGTCGGGTCGCTCCTCGGCGAAGAGCGACGCGAGCCGGGACACCCCTTCGTCCTCCGGCACCATCTCGACCTCTTTGTCCCGGTAGCCCAGGAGGACGAGGCGGCTCACGCCGAGCGCGGCGCACGCCTCGCGCAGCTCCTGCTCGCGAAGCGCGCCCAGGGATTCGCGCGTGGCTCGAAGCGGCACACCGAGCCGGCGGCCCATCTCCCCGCGCGTCGCGCAGGCGATCACGACGCGGTGCCCCTCGGCCGCCAGGCGCGCGAAGGTGCCTCCGGCGATGAACGTCTCGTCGTCCGGGTGGGCGAACACGCCCATGACGGTCGCCATGCGCTCATCCCACCTTTCCCACGTCGAGCGGCGCTAGGCTCACGGTCAGCGTCTGCCGGACGCGATTCTGGCCATCGAGGCCCATTGCGACGAGCGCCGATCCGTCTTCGACAAACTCGGTCACATCCTGGATGTAGAGCAGGCCGTCCGGATCGCGAAAGCGAAGATGCAGGCGGTACAGCCCGTCGCCGAACATGCCCACCTCGTCGAGCGTCGCGCTCGCGTTGCGCAGGTACGCCTCCGGATTGACCTCGAAGTGCACGTACACCCGGGAGCCGCGCCACGCCTCAAGACGCTCCTTCGCCTCCGCGGCGCCAAGCGTCCTCATAGCGCCCACGCCCCCGGTTCATCCCCTGTGGCGACGGGATTTTCGGGGTACGAGACCCAGTCGCTCCAGCTCCCCGGATACAGCTTCGCCGGGATGCCCGCGAGTTCAAGCGCGAAGAGCGTGGAACAGGCCGTCACGCCCGATCCGCAGTACACAGCGATGGGCTTCCCGCACTTCGCTAGATCTGCAAAGCGAGCGCGCTGCTCTTCGGGCGAACGCCACGTGCCGTCTTCCTTCAGGCCCCGCTCCCACGGATGGTTCAAGGCGCCAGGGATATGCCCGGCTTTCGGATCGATGGGTTCCACATCCCCTCGGTACCGCTCGGGGCTGCGCGCGTCGACGAGCACGAGGCTTCCCTCGCGCAGTCCCCGACGCACCTCGTCGACGTCGACCGTCTCCCCGTCGCGCAGCCGAACTTCCACGCCGCCCGGCCGAGACTCGGGCACCTCAGGCGTCACCGGCCTGTTTTCTCTCGTCCATCGCTTCCACCCACCATCGAGGATCCGCACGTCCGCAAGCCCGATGTGCCGCATCAGCCACCACGCCCGCGCCGCCATCCCCTCGCCCGCGTCGTAGACCACCACAGTGGATTGCGGCCGCACGCCGCACGCCGAAAGCCGCGCGGCGAACCGGTTCCAATCGGGCAACGGATGGCGCCCGCCGTGTTCGCGTGGAGGCGAAGACAGATCCCGGTCGAGGTGGAGATAGTACGCGCCGGGAATGTGCGCCTCCCGATACGCGCGCTCTCCAGCCTCCGGGTCCGACAGCTGAAACCGGCAGTCAAAGACGGCGAGCTCGTCCTGGCCGAGCCGCGCGGCGAGATCGTCCGGTTGCATCAGAAGTGCCTTCACGACGGCGTCCCCCTTCGGTGGAACACGCGGGCGCCCGCTTGATCGATGGACGTCACAATCATCTCGTCGATGTTCACGTGCGCCGGCCGCGTGACCGCAAACACGATGCAGTCCGCGATGTCGTCCGCCGTGAGCGGCCGGACGCCCTGGTACACCTTGGCGGCCTCGGCGGCGTCGCCGTGAAAACGGACCAAGCTGAACTCCGTCTCCACCATGCCCGGATCAATGGACGTCACGCGCACCGGCTTGCCCAGCAGCTCGTGGCGCAGCGCCTCGGTGATGGCCCGGACCGCGAACTTCGTCGCGCAGTACACGCTGCCCCCAGCGTACGACTCGTGGCCCGCGATGGAGCCGAGGTTGACGATGTGGCCGTCGCCGGAGGCCACGATGTGGGGCAGGAAACGCTTCGTCATCCGCATGAGCCCCATCACGTTCGTGTCGAGCATCTCCTGCCAATCGGCCTCGTCCGCGGTTTCCACCGGATCCCGCCCCAAGGCCTTCCCTGCGTTGTTCACGAGGACATGCACCACGCCGAAGTGCCCGATGACACCTTGCACGAACGCGTCGATACTTGGCACGCTCGTCACGTCGAGCGCCGCCGCGTACGCGGCCTTCCCCGTCTCCCGGGCGATCTCGTCGACGAGATCGGCGAGGCGCTCCTTGCGCCGCGCCCCCACCGCCACGTCAAAACCTGCGCGCGCGAGCGCTAGAGCCGTCTGTCGGCCGATGCCGCTCGACGCACCCGTCACCACTGCGACTTTACCACGTCCGTCGATTGCCATCGCTTGCTCACACCCTTTCAAGGCAGTTGGGCGACCGTCGTGTCGGCGTTCGTCAGAATGCCATACGCTGAACTGTACAGTTGCCCCGCGCGAAGGAGGATGCTCGTCATGCCATGCCCCGAGGTCGTCACGGGTCACGTCGCGATTCCAGGCGAGGACTTCCGTCGCATTCAAGAGGCCGTCGATCACGGCCAAAATCTATGGCGCTTAAGCCCCGTCCGAACCGCGCAGGAGGTGGGGACGCGCCATCTGGGGTTTCGAATGAACGACATCTACACGTTGGTCGAACAGTACCGCGACGCGGACAGCGGGCTCATGCACGCGGTGGTGCGCGTCAAGCACCGCGATTGCGTCTACCTGGTTCGCCTGTATCAGCCCGTCAAACAGGGCCCCGGCGGCATCTGGGTGGTCGAATCCGTGGTCGAGATCACCTGATGCCCTTCCGCTCCATAGTTACCGCATCCTGTCCCACATCGACGGCGGCAGCTTGCCAACCGTCGCCATGAGCAAATCGTAAAGATCTGCGTCGAGCGCCTCCTCGGGCGACAGGTTTTCCATCTCCGCGAGCTGGCGAAGGCTGAGGCGCTCCTTGCGAAGCGTGCGCATCGCTTTCTGCCACTGCTGAATGTGCGGGCCGTGATAATCGATGAGAAACGTCCACTTCTCCTCGTCAATGGCGAGGCACGCCTTCAGCATGTCGGACACCACTTCGACGGTGGCGCCCTGCGCGCCGCGCTCAAACAGCCGCTGGCGAAACACGTGCTTGATGAGCGCCTCCTCGGAGAACTCGAGCAAAAAGGGCGGCATGATGTAGCCCACGGGCAGTTTCGCCCGCGCCGCCTGCATTTGCTCGGTGCGCTCCTGTTTCGCCAAGCGAATGACCTCACGAATGCGCTCCAGTTCCTCCTCATACTCCTCCGGATGGCGAGCCTCCACCGGCAGTTCAAAGCCCCACGGGACGTTCGCCCGCTGCCCGCCAGCAATTCTCGTGGGCCGCCCCACGGTGTAGGTAATGAGGTGATCGTACACCGGCTTGGCCACGCCGATGAAAAGAAACAACACAGTCTCGCCGCGGATGGGCTCGTACGAGTGGCCCGCAGCCACCATGCTACGAAGGAATCTGTCCCGGTTCGCCATGTCGTTGTACTTGCCGAGGTACAGACTCGCCTTGAAGGCGCTCGACAGCCTGTCCTGGTCCGTCGCGCGCAGCGCCACCACGCGCCCTGCCTGTGCCACGCGCCATCCTTGCTCTTCAAAACAGATGCGAATAAACTTTTCAATGTTGTCCAGATGCTCGTGGACGGGAACGAGATCGGTGAGAAACCGCAGCCGTGGATGTTCCAGGATGGCGGATCGATCGAGTTCGAACACCGCGCATCACCCGCCTTTCCCTGTGAGGGTGAAACGAATGCCGGTGATCATTGTATCAAAAGATCGCCCGAAAGCGCGGAGAAGGGAGGGAACGACCGTGGCAACGCGTGTGGTGGTGGGCATGTCCGGCGGCGTGGATTCGTCCGTGACGGCGCTTCTCCTCAAGCAAGCAGGCTATGACGTGATTGGCGTGTTCATGAAGAACTGGGACGAGACGGACGAGAACGGCGCCTGCACCGCGGAGCAGGATTTCGAGGACGTGCGCCGGGTGTGCGAACAGATTGGGATCCCCTATTACGGCGTCAACTTTGAGCGCGAGTACGAGAAGCGCGTGTTCCAGCACTTCCTGGAGGAGTTCAAGCGCGGACGCACGCCGAACCCGGACGTGCTCTGCAACCGCGAGATCAAGTTCAAGGAACTGCTCGCCTGCGCCCTCGATCTCGGCGCCGACTACCTCGCCACGGGGCACTATGCCCAGGTGCGCAGGGAAGAGGATGGCTCGGTGGCGCTGTTGCGGGGGCGAGATAAGAACAAGGATCAGACCTACTTTCTGCACATGCTCACGCAGGCCCCGCTGCGGCGGGCCATGTTTCCCATCGGCCATCTGACCAAGCCCGAGGTGCGCCAGATTGCACGCGATCACGGCCTGCACGTGGCGCAGAAGAAGGATTCGACCGGCATCTGCTTCATCGGAGAGCGCAACTTTCGCGCCTTCCTGCAACAGTACCTGCCGGCCCAGCCGGGCCTCATCGAAGACGTGGACGGGCGGGTGCTCGGCGAGCACGACGGGCTCATGTACTACACCATCGGCCAGCGGAAGGGCCTGCGCCTCGGCGGCCTTCCCGGTCGCGATCCGGCCCCGTGGTTCGTGGTGGACAAGGACCTCGCGCGAAACGTCCTCGTGGTGGCGCAGGGCCACGATCACCCCCGCCTGTACAGCCAGGCGCTCACCGCGGACACGGTGAGCTTCATCGCAGAACGGCCGCCCGCAAAGCGATTCCGCTGCACGGCGAAGTTCCGCTACCGCCAGGACGATCAGCCGGTCGAGGTCGAGATGACGGGCGAAGACACGTGCCGCGTCATCTTCGATGAGCCCCAGCGAGCTATCACGCCGGGCCAGTCGGTGGTGTTCTACGACGGCGAGGTGTGCCTCGGCGGGGGTATCATCGCGTCGCGCGAACCGGTGGACGAGTGAGGAGTGGAGCGCTTGGAAACGAAAGATCTGGAGCTGTTTCTCGCAGTGGCGCGCAACCGATCCATCTCGCGCACCGCGGATCAACTCTACATGTCCCAATCCACCGTGACAAACCGCCTGCAGCGGCTGGAGCGCGATCTCGGTTGCCAGCTCTTTACCCGCACGCCGGGCGGCGTCCAGCTGACGGAGGAGGGCAAACGCATTTACCCGCTCGCGGAGCGCATGGTGGACCTCGAGCGCCGAATGCTCGAGCCTTCCAAGCGCGCGGTGCGGACGCTCCGCGTCATGAGTGGACGCGCCTTCGTCTCCACCGACGTGCCGAAGTGCCTCCATCAGATTCTGCAGGTGGCCGAAGTGCGCCTGCAGGTCCGAATGGGCATGTACGAGGACATGGTCGAGGCGCTCATCGGAAACCAGGTGGACTTCTGCTTTCTCGGTGAGCCCATCCACCACCCGCGCGTGCGGCTCATCGAATATCCGCCGGACGCCATCGATCTCGTCGTTCCGCGCGGCCATCGGTTTGTGCACGACCTCCCGTCCATCGGCGCGCTCGCAGAGGAACCCTTTATCGCGTTTGCGGACACCACGGCGCCGTTCCGGCGGCGCATCGCGATGCTCCTCGCCAAGTACAACGTGTATCCAGACGTGCGCATGGAGCTCGATTCCATCGACGGGATCAAAGCGATGGTAGCGCAGGGGCTCGGCATCTCGCTCCTGCCCCGGCGCACGCTGCACGACGCCGAAGCCAAGGGGTGTGGTGGCCATCCCCTTGTCGGATCCGCACTTCTGCCGGCCTACCTTCCTGGCGTATCCGGATGCCATTGAGCACGAGGAACTGACGAAGGCGTTTATTGCCATTGTGACGCAGCACTATGGGGGAAAGCGAGCTTGATGGAACCGCTCGTGGACTTCCCCAGCCGTCCCTGTGTACATGTATCCATCCGGGAGGCTGGGTGAAGTCCTTCTTCGTTCTCTCGTCTGCGTGCATGCAAGCTGACACGCACAAGTATCACTTGATCGATGTACAGGAAATTCATTGGTGTGGTATGTACAAAGCATGCAGAATGAAGAACTGGAAGTGTCCATGATGACTGTGTTGTACAGGTATCTGGTTCCCATGGTCGTCGCGGCTTTATGGACCGTTGCCGAAGAATTGGTGAGTTCCTTCGTCAATTACGGACCCATTACGAATTCAACGTACGGAGTCATTGCCCCAATGTTTGTCGTGTTGATGCCCGTATTGGCAAACGCCTTTTCAGTTCCTTTCGCGCGGGACTTTATCCATCTCGGCAGAATGAGGTTGCCGACGTTAAGGGATTTCTTTGTCTTTCTTCGAGTCAGTATATGAGCATACATCCTGTTTTTGCATCGAATTTTTGCTTGCGTTCGATGAATGACAACCCTTTTCCATCCCTTCGATGGTTTCTTTGGCTGCTGGTTCTGGTGTGTTTTTCGGTGTTGGCGTTTGGAGCAAGCGGTCTTGCTTTTCTTTGTGGCTTCCGGGACCGCTCTGCACTTCGATGTTGGGTGATTGCGAATGATGTCATTCAGAAAATGGGCAAAGAACTTCGAGGTTTATAATCTCTCTACCCAAAATAAAAGGCCATCCACCGGACCAAAGCGTCCGGTCGGATGACCCGTTTCAACAATCCCGGTCTTTCAACGCCCAATGAGCTCTTTGGCCAGTTCGTAGACGTGATCGACCGTGAAGCCGTACTCGCGCACGACGACATCGCCGGGTGCCGAGGCGCCGAATCGGTCGATGCCGAGCACCTTGCCATCGAGGCCGACGAACTGGTACCAGCTCATCGGGTGCGCCATCTCCACCGCGAGGCGCTTGCGCAGCGCGCTTGGCAGCACCGACTCGCGATAGGATGCGTCTTGCTCCAGGAACACGTCGATGGACGGGAACGAGAGGACCCGCACCTTCACGCCCTCCTGCGCGAGCCGCTTGCCCGCCTCGAGCACGAGCTGGACCTCGGACCCGGAAGCCAAAAGCGCGAGATCGGAGCCATCCTCGTGCTGGAAGACGATGTACCCGCCGCGATCGAAGTCGCCCTTGTGCGCCTTCACTTCCACGAGTGTCGGCACCTTCTGGCGGGTGAGCGCGAGCGCCACGGGCTTGTCGCGGTGCGTCAGCGCGTATTTCACCGCGAGCGCCGTCTCAGTGCCGTCCGCGGGGCGGAACACGCGCAGCCCGGGGATGGCGCGAAGCGACGGCAGCTGTTCGATGGGCTCGTGCGTCGGTCCGTCCTCGCCGACGGCGATGGAGTCGTGCGTGAGGACGAAGAGTGACGGCTGCTGCATGAGGGCCGCGAGGCGAACCGCCGGGCGCAGATAGTCGACGAACACGAGGAACGTGCCCGCGTAGGGGAACACGCCGCCGTGCAGGCAGATGCCGTTCATCATCGCACCCATCGCGTGCTCGCGGACGCCGTAAAACACGTTCTTGCCCGCGTAATCCGGCGCCTTGAAGTGATCTTCGTCCTTGATCATCGTGTTGTTCGACTTCGACAAGTCAGCCGATCCGCCGAGCAGCGTCGGAATGTGCGGGGCAATGGCGTTGACGACCTTGCCGAACGCCTCGCGCGTGGCGATGGCCTCGTTGAACTCCGGCAGCACCTTGTCGAAGTCGACATCGACCTTGCCCGCGAACGCCTGCTCGAAGGTCCGGGCGAGATCGGCATGCGCCTTGGCGTACGCCTGGAAGGCCTCGTTCCACGCCGCCTCCGCCTTCGCGCCCTTCTCCTTCACCTCGGCGAACAGCTTGCGCACCTCGTCCGGCACGTAGAACTCCTCTTCGTAGTGCCAGCCGTACGCGGCCTTGGCGGCCTGCGCCTCTTCCTTGCCGAGCGGGCTGCCGTGCGCGCTGGCCGTCCCCTGCTTCTTCGGCGCGCCGTACCCGATGATGGTCCGCACTTCAATCAGCGTCGGCGCATTCGTAAACGACCTCGCCTTGGCGATGGCCGCCTCAATCTCCTCGAGGTTGTTGCCGTCCTCGACGCGCAGCACGTTCCACCCGTACGCTTCGTACCGCTTCTTCACGTCCTCGGTGAACGCCCAATCGGTGGGGCCGTCGAGGGAGATGCTGTTGGAGTCGTAGAGCACGATGAGGCGGTTCAGCTTCAGGTGCCCCGCCAGCGAACTGGCCTCCGCGCTGATCCCTTCCATCAAGTCCCCGTCGCCGCACAGGACATATGTATAGTGATCGATCACGTTGTGCCCGTCGCGGTTGAACTTCGCCGCCAGGAACCGCTCCGCCATCGCCATGCCGACCGCCATCGCGATGCCCTGCCCCAAGGGACCTGTGGTCGCCTCGACGCCCGGCGTGTGCCCGTACTCCGGATGACCCGGCGTCTTGGAGCCCCACTGGCGGAACTGTTTGAGATCCTCCAGCGTGACGTCGTAGCCGGACAGGTGCAGCAGTGAGTAGAGCAACATCGACCCGTGGCCCGCGGACAGCACAAACCGATCCCGGTCCACCCACTTCGGATTCGCAGGATTGTGCTTCAGGAACCTTGTCCAAAGCACGTAGGCCATCGGCGCTGCGCCCATCGGCAGGCCCGGATGGCCGGAGTTCGCCCGCTCGACCGCGTCAATCGACAGCGTGCGAATCGTGTTGACTGCCAGTTGATCGACCTCTGTGAAGGGCATCATGTCCCACTCCCACTCCATGTTTTCAGCCGACGTTCCTATGATACCACAAATTCCGCTCTTGTCCGTGGGAAGTGTGGCCTCGCGGCCACCGTTCGCCAAGTCGTCCGGACAAGTTCATCATGGCCGAGGCCCGGCGATATCCGGGCCTCAATGCGCCCACAGGCACGCGACCGCGGCGGCCACCACAGCCCCTGCCGCGATGACGTCCACCGCCCGAAGCCGAATGTGGCGCCAGTACGTCCTCGCGTCCCATCGCTCGGCGGGCGGCCCGAAGAATCCCCGCGCCTCCATGGCGATGGCGAGCCGCTCGCTCACCCGGATGGATTGCGCGAGAAGTGGAAGAGCGTATCGGACCGGGCGAAGAAGCCACCAGCCCTCCCGCCCGCGCACGCGGCGCGCCATGCGGAAGACGTCGAGATCGTGCTTGAAGCGGCCGAGAAAGCCTGTGCCGGCCATGGCGCCATACGACAGTTTGGGCGGCAGGTGGAACGACTGCGACAGGCCGACCATGAAATCGGTGCCGTCCGTCGTGGCGACGAGCACGTACGCGAGGACCACCGTCGCGAAGGTCCGCAGCACGACGAGCAGCCCCTGCCTGAAGCCGTACCCACTCAGGTCAAACCAGAGCCAGTGCACCACGCGCGTACCCGGCGGCGCCGCTGCATTGGCCGCAAAGGCCCACAAGTACACCGCATAAATCAGCAAAAGCGGCGACAGGCGCTTGACGAGCTTCCACGGCGACAGCCAGCCGAAAGCGAAGGCCAGCGCGCCGACGAGCGCCCAGATCCACCCCTCCTCGGCAAACGTGCGCGCACAAAGCGCGACCGCTGCGACGCACAAAAGCGCGGCGGCCTTCACATCGGGGTGCCAGCGCCGCAGGGGAGATCTCGCCCGGCGCCCGGACGATGGCGCCTTCGCGGGCGGAACGCCCGCCTCGCGCTCGGGCACACCCTCGTCGGCTTGCACAGAGCTTCGCTCCACGGGCGCCGTCTCATCTAGGCGCGCCCGCCGCAACAGCTCTTGATTTCGCAGCAACGCCTCCGGCGGCCCGTCGTACAACACGCCCCCATCCGCCAGCACCATCACCCGATCCGCGTGAGCCGCGACGAGATCCAGATCGTGCGTCACGGCGATCACGGCCTTGCCCGCCTCGCAAAGCGCATCGAGCCTTTCGAGGATCATTCGCTCCGACGCCTCGTCTTGGCCATAGGTGGGCTCGTCGACGAGCCACACGTCCGCGCCTTGGCGCATCATGACGGCCATGGCGAGTCGCCGCTTCTGCCCCTGGCTGATGCCAAACGGCGACAGATGGGCGCAGCCCGCAAGCCCAAACGCCTGAAGCTCGCGCTCCACGTCGTCCGGCACCTGGTCCCCGAGCACGCGCCCGGCGATTTCGTCCGCCACGCGCTCGTACAAGAACTGGTACTCCGGGTTTTGAAAGGCATAGGCAATGCGCCCGTAGCGGGCCTTCGCCGGCATCCGGTGAACCAGCTCGCCCCGGTAGCGCACCTCGCCCGACGTGGGCCGCCGGAGTCCCGCGAGCACCTCAAGCAGCGACGACTTGCCAGCGCCATTTGGCCCCAACACTGCGAGCCACTCGCCGGGCCGGACCGAAAGGTTAACGTCCCGCCACACGTCGCGCTCACCATATCGGAGGGTGAGGCGGCGCGCCTCGAGCACAGGCGCTTCGTCCGCGCGCAGCGTCGCAGCGCGGCGCCTTTGCCGCGGCGCGCGGCGCGGCGCCTCCTCCGGTCGATACATGGTCCGCACGCGCCCGCCCGGCGCAAGCTCCACCACCGCGTCCGCAACATCGAGGAACGGCTCGTACCGGTGCTCGATGACCATCACCGTCTTCCCCGCCTCCTTCAGGCGGCGGATGACGTCGTAGACGTGGCGGCGCGAATCGGGATCCAGATTCGCGGTCGGCTCGTCGAGGATGACGAGATCCGCGTCCATGGCGAGCGCGGATGCGACGGCGAGCTTCTGCTTCATGCCGCCGGAAAAGACGCTGTGTCGCGCGTCGATCCCCACATCGAGTCCCACGGCCGCCAAGGCGCTTTGCATGTGGGGCGCCATCTCGTCGCGCGAAATCCGCAGGTTCTCGAGGCCGAACGCGATCTCGTCGTCCACCCGGTGCATGCAGAACTGGAGATCCGGATCCTGAAACACATAGCCGATCTTGCCTGGCGCCTGAAGCTCGGGCGCCAGCCGAATTTCGCCCTCCACCCGCGCCTCGATGGAGCGCGGCAAGATGCCCGCGATGGCCATGGCGAGCGTGCTCTTGCCGCACCCGCTCGGGCCGATGAGAAGCAGGCATTCGCCTTTTGAAAGCGATAACGACACGCCGGCGAGCGCGGGCTCCGACGCCTCCTCGTACGTCACGGTCAGGTTGCGCACCTCGAGGGCCAGGGCCCGCTCGATCCCTAAAGCCGCGATCGTCATGCCGACTTCACCGACCGCTTGGCGATCTCGTAATTGCGCAGCGCGCCGGTGCGGGCAAGCGCATCCGCGAGCGCCTTCGGCAACAGGCCGCCGAGCACCGCGCCGCTCACAAGCGAGATGACGACAAACGCGATCTGCGTGCCGAGGTGCAGCTTGTCGCCGCCATATTGGAAATACCATTGGAACATGAAAGCCGCTGACGCCAGTACGCCGGATAGTGCGCACGTACCGGTATTCCACACGCGATAGGCAAAGATGAGGAAGGCAATTTCCGAACCGATACCCTGAATGAGGCCCGAGATCATGTTGGCGAGCCCCCACTGCTCCCCGAGCAAAAGCTCGACGGCCGCCGCCACCAGCTCCGCGATGAGCGCCGCACCTGGGCGCCGCACGATGTACGGAACCATCACGCCGGCGATCATCCAGAGCCCCGTCATGACGCCCTGAAGCGCGTACGCGGTCGCCGGGATGAGGGCGTACAGCACGTCCCACACGCGGTAAATGCCTCCGCAGACAATGGCCAATACAACCATCAGGATGACTTCGCGCAGCCTCCACCTCGACATCGCATTCCGCTCCCCTTTCGTGGAACAGGCCCTGGGAGCGCCGCACGCCACAACGAAAACGCCCTTTTCACCACGCAGGGAAAAGGGCGCACATGGACGATGACGGGCACTTCCTCACGCTGGTATTACCCAGATCGAGTCCACAGGGTTGGCGCATGTCCGCCTCTCAGCCTTCCGGCACCCCTAGGCCCTTCTCACGATGAAATTGTTCGACTTCAGTGTATCACCGCGGCGCAAAAGGCACAAGCCGCATGCCTCAGAACCGCTCTCGGATGAGCATGGCGGCGTTCAAAATGAGAAGCACGTTGGACATGATCCAGATGCCCAAGGCGAAACCGCCCCAAAACCCGTCTCCCAGGTGGAGGTATCGGCCGTTCGCGAGCAACATCGAATTCATGGCCATCGTCAGGGCCAGGATGGCGAGCCGCTGCCGCTTGGACAGGCGCTTGCGGCAGGGCGTGCGCAGAAATGCGAACCACGAGCGCATGTGGATCCTCCTTGCGGCGCCCGCAGTCTTGAAGTTGCGCCGCGACGTTCAGAATCTTATGATGAATGGTAACATCAGGTTCGTTTCACGTCAAGCTAGCGGCAGGCCGTGCGTTTCAAGTTGTCGGTGCCCAAAACCGTCGGCATGCACAGCGAGCGAAGGATAAGAGCGAAAGCTAAGGGGATGCACACATATCAAGGACCCACGCATAAGCCTTCGTCCACAGCGATTCGCTGCTCGTGCACGGGGGTTGGACGGCCGCGGGCCGGGCACGCCGACGTGATGGCGCCTCCATGGCGCAGCAGCCCCCGGACGCGCGCGAGCTGGCGCTTTCCCAAACCCTCGAATGAAGCGGCTCAACGTCTTACACAGAGGGCGCTCGCGAACCCGCCGAGCGCCCTCGCGGAAGCGCGGCGCGCACCGCAAGCGATGCGCACCTGGCGCCCTAGGCGCGCAACGCCCGCCGCAAAGTGGCCATCTCGATGGCCCCGAGCGCGGCCTCCGCGCCTTTGTTGCCGGCCTTGGTGCCGGCGCGCTCAATGGCCTGCTCGAGGGTATCCGTGGTCAACACGCCAAACATCACGGGAACGCCCGTGTCGCGGCTGACCTGCGCAATCCCCCGCGCCGCCTCACCCGCGACGTAATCGAAGTGCGCAGTGGCGCCGCGGATCACGCAGCCCAGCGCCACCACCGCGTCATACCGCCCGGACTCCGCCATCCACCGGGCCACCACCGGAATCTCGTACGCGCCGGGCGCCCAGGCGAGTTCAATGTGTTCCTCGGATACGCCGTGGCGCCTGAGCGCGTCCAGAGCGCCCTCGACCAGCTTGCTCGTGATAAACTCGTTGAACCGAGACGCCACAATGCCAATGCGCAAATCCTGTCCGATGAAGTTCCCCTCATACACGCGCACGTGTCATGCTCCTCTCTCGAACGGTCATCCCGCTCTTCTCACAAGTTCAGCAAATGCCCCAGCTTGTCCCGCTTGGTGCGCAGATACGCCTCGTTGTACGGATTGCGGTCCACCTCGAGTGGCACGCGTTCCACGACTTCGAGCCCGTGCCCCGCGATGCCTTTGATTTTGCGCACGTTGTTCGTCAAAAGGCGCATCTTGCGGATGCCGAGATCGCGCAGAATTTGGGCGCCGATGCCGTAGTCGCGCAGATCGTCGGCGAAGCCGAGCCGGTGGTTGGCCTCCACCGTGTCCAGACCCTGATCCTGCAGCGCATACGCCCGGATTTTGTTCAACAGGCCGATGCCGCGCCCCTCTTGGCGCAGATACAACAAGACACCCTTGCCTTCGCGGGCTATCTGGCGCAGCGCGGCGTGAAGCTGAGGCCCGCAGTCGCAGCGCAGGGATCCGAACGCGTCGCCCGTGAGGCACTCGGAGTGCACGCGCACGAGCGTTGGCTCGCCGTCGGAGACATCGCCCATGACGAGCGCGATGTGCTCCTTGTCGTCGATCTCGCTCTCGTACACCACGGCCCGAAAGTGGCCATACATCGTCGGCAACTCCGCTTCAGCCGCGCGGCGCACGAGCTTCTCCGTTCGCTTGCGATAGGCGATGAGATCTGCGATGGTGATAAGTTTGAGCCCAAACCGCTCCGCCACCTGCTCGAGTTGCGGCAGGCGCGCCATGGTGCCGTCTTCGTTCAGAATCTCGCAGATGACGCCGACCTCAGGCTCCCCGCAGAGGCGGGCGAGATCGACCGCCGCCTCGGTGTGGCCTGCACGGCGCAGCACGCCGCCGGGCTTGGCGACGAGCGGGAACACGTGGCCAGGCTTCCGGAAGTCGTCCGGGCCGGTGTCTTCCGACACAATCGCAGCGATGGTCTCGGCGCGCTCGAACGCGGAGATGCCCGTGTGCGTGGTGACGAGATCGACGGAGACGGTGAAGGCGGTGCCGTAGTTGTCGGTGTTGCGCTCGTACATGGCCTCGAGCCCGAGCCGCTTGGCGCGCGCTTCGGTGATGGGCACACACAAAAGCCCGCGGCCGTGCGTGATCATGAAATTCACCACGTCCGGCGTGGCGCGGCTGCCGAGCGCGACAAAGTCCCCCTCGTTCTCGCGGTCCTCGTCGTCTACGACAATGACGACGCGGCCCTGGCGCAGATCATCAAGCGCCTCTTCGATGGTGTTCATCCTCCATGCCCCCTCTTATCGCAAAAACCCGTGCCGCGCCAAAAACGCCGCATCGATGCCGCCTGAAGCACCCGCATCGCCGCGGTACGTCAAGAGCCTCTCCACGTACTTGGCGATCACGTCGCACTCGATGTTGACGGTCTCACCCTCGCGGATCTCGCCGAACCGCGTGACCGCCTGCGTGTGCGGGATGATGGACACCGAGAACCTGTCTTTCTCAGCGCGCATAATCGTGAGACTGACGCCATCCACGGCCACGGATCCTTTGTCCACCATGTAGCGGGCGAGGGACGGATCGACGCGAATGACAAGCACGCGCGCCTCCCCGTCCGGATACACGTCCGTCACGTGGCCAATCCCGTCGATGTGCCCCGTCACGATGTGGCCTCCGAACCGCCCATCGGCGCGCATGGCGCGCTCGACGTGCACGCGGCCGCCGGGCTGAAGCCCGCCGAGGTTGGTGCGCCGCAGGGTCTCGGGGACCGCCGTGGCGGTGAACAAGCCGCTGCCCACCGTCTCCACCGTGAGGCAGACTCCGTTCACAGCGACGCTGTCACCGACCCGCAGGTCGTCCATGAGAAACGGCGCCTCCAACGTAAAGGTGGCCCCGCCGGTGTGGCGAGATACCGCCGCGAGGCGCGCAGTTCCTTCCACAAGTCCGGTGAACATGCTCACACCTCCTCACGATAGTGAATTCGCCCTGTGAGGACGAGATGGTCACCCAGCCATTCGCTCCTCACGCTGTGAAGTTGAACGGCCTCGGCCATCGACTGGGTGAAAGCGCCAGCGAAGGCGGGCAACCCGCTCGCGAGGAGCTTGGGCGCCACATACACGCGCACCTCGTCGATGAGTCGGCTCTGAAGAAGCGCCGACGCAAGCGTGGGCCCGCCCTCCACCAGAAGGGCATTCGCCCCTTCCGCTGCGACGGCCGAAAGCGCCGCGTGCAGATCCAGGTGGCCGTCCCGCTCGGCCACCGGCGCGATGCGGACGTCGCCCTGTTCCGCGAGGCGCCTCGCGGCCGGAGCGGAGGCCATGCGCTCCGACGTGAGGAGAACCGTGCGCCCGGGCGCCGCCAACAGCCGCGCGGTCGGCGGCGTGCGAAGCCGCGTGTCGAACACCACGCGAAGCGGCTGACGATCTCGCCTTGTCCCCGTGGCGAGATCCCTCGCGGTCAACTCGGGATCGTCCGCGAGGACCGTGCCGACGCCGACGCCGATGGCAGGGATGATCTGCCGCAGCCGATGCACGTCCTCGCGCGCCGCGAGTCCGGTCACGTACTGGCTGTGGCCACTCGATGCGGCCACGTGCCCGCTTAGCGTCATGGCTACCTTGTACACCACGTAAGGGCGACCGGTCTCGACGCGGTGAAAGAAGTGGCGGTTCAGTTCGCGCGCCTCCGCTTCGAGCACGCCGACCGTCACCTCGATCCCGGCCTCCTGCAGGCGCTTCACGCCGAGCCCGGCCGTGCGCGGATCCACGTCCAACGTGGCCACCACCACGCGCCGAACGCCTGTGGCGAGGATGGCGTCCGTGCAGGGCGGCGTCCTGCCGTGATGATTGCACGGCTCGAGCGTGACGTAGAGCGTCGCGCCTCGCGCCGCCTCCCCCGCCATGCGCAGCGCATGCACCTCGGCGTGCGGCGTGCCCGCCATCAGGTGTGCGCCTTGGCCCACCACCCGCCCGCCGTTCACGACGATGGCGCCGACCATCGGGTTTGGGGACGTCTGGCCTTCGCCCAGGCGCGCCACCTCAAGCGCCATGTGCATGTACCGCTCGTCTTCGGTCATCGGCCATCTCCCCTTATCCGCCCATGAAAAAGCCCCTGACCATCAGGGGCGAATGGGCAAAAGAGTCTCGGCAAGCTGCGAAAGCGCACGACGTGCGCCAACGCGCCGCCATCCTTCTTTCATCCGGACTATACCGTCGGTACTGGAATCTCACCAGTTCGTGCCTTTCGGCTCGTGGACTGACCGAGTCGTGCGCTCGGATCACCACCGATCGGGAATTGGCCGTTAGGCCTCACCCTGCCCCGAAGGATTGCGCGTTGCGTTCCGGATTCAGTTGTTGTCTTCCATCATGGACGATTCGCGGCCGGATCGCAAGTCCCGGCGCCGCTCAAGATAGCCGAGCGCGTACACGAGCGCGATGGCGACGAGAACGGCCGTCCGGATGAGATCGCCAGGCGCCTGTTCGACGAGCGACAAGCCCACGCCGCAGAGCGCAATCAGAGGCGGCAGCGGCCAGAGCGGCATGCGAAACGGCGCCTGGGCCGATCCGCGGCGCACGCGGTGCACGATGGCCGACACCGCCACCAGCAGGTACATGGTGACAATGATCACGCCGGTGAAGGTGATGAGGTTGTTCAAAGACGTGAAGTAACACAACAGCGCGTTGCCCACGCCGAGCAACACAAATCCCCACTTCGGCACGCCGCGCCGATTCATGCTCGCGAAGAATCGGTTGACGGGTCCTGGCCAACTCCCGTCCCGCGCGGCATCCAGATAGATGCGCGCGTAGGCCAAATTGCCCGTGAGTCCGGTGTCAAACATGGCGATCACGACGCCGACGAGCAAGATGGTGGTCCCGGTCTGGCCCGCGGCCGACTGCGCGATGGACACGAGTGGCAAGTAAGACGATGGGATGACGGTGAACGACGTCTGCGGCACCGCGAGCGTCGCCGCCATCACGGCGAGGACCTCGACCACCACGCTGACGATGGCAGCCAAAAGGACAGAGCGGGGCAGGACGCGGCGGGTCTCGACGGTCTCTTCCGCGAAGTAGAGCGGCCAATCGTAGCCGTTGAACGCAAACAGCGCCGGCACCACCGCGGCCAGAAGGTCCTGCCCGTTCACAGACTGCGGGGCGTGATCGACCCGGATGGGATAGGTGAGGCGCCCGAGGTACGCGAGCGGATGCTGCGCGTGCGCAAACGCCAGCGCCGTGAACGCGAGGATGACCGCGAGCTCCAGCACGAGCATCGCCGTCGCCACGGCGCTCGTTGCGCCGATGCGCTCCAGCGAAAGCCAGGTGACGAGGGCCATCATGGCGACCGCCGTCCAGTTGACCGGGAGCGCCGGGATGAGCGCGTGCAAGTAGGAGGCGGCGGACACGAGGATGCTCGCGGTGATCACGACGCCGAGCACGAGAAAGAGAAAGACGGCGATGAAGCCAAACGGCTCGCCCAGCACGCGCTGCACGATGCGGTACGCACCGCCCGCACCGGGATATGCGGACCCGAGTTCCGCGTAGCAAAACGCCATGGACAGTGCGATGCAGGCGCCGACGAGAAAGGCCCAGAACACGCCCGTGCCCGCCTGAAACAGGGCCGTGTTGTAGACGAGAAAGACGGACGTGGTAGGCGAGATGGCAGCCACGGCGATGGAGAGCACCTGGCGCAGCCCGAGCGACCGGCGAAATCCTTGACCTTCCGAACGCACCACGACATCTCCTCCCCAGAAGCGGCGGGCAATCACGCGCCGCGCTTGAACAAATTCGTAGTTCGAGTATACCGAATTCCCGGACGATTTTGCGGGATTTTGCGTTGAACGAAAGGGAAGTGTATAACTCTTTGTGAGTGGTACGCGTTTGATCCTGGCTCACGAGGAGGCGATGCCTGTGGCGAAGATGAAAGCGGTAGGCCTGTATCGATACCTGCCCATCTCGGATCCGGAGAGCCTGCTGGACCTGGAGGTGGAGCGCCCCCGCCCGCAAGGGCGCGATTTGTTGGTGCAGATCCAGGCTGTCTCCGTGAATCCCGTCGATACAAAGATCCGCGCGCCAAAAGACAGGGTGGAATCCACGCCCAAAATCCTCGGCTTTGACGCCGCTGGAATTGTCGTCGAAACGGGGCCGGAGTGCCAGTGGTACAAGCCAGGCGACGAGGTGTTTTACGCCGGCAGCAACGTGCGGCAAGGCACGAACGCGGAGTACCACCTCGTCGACGAGCGCATCGTGGGCCGCAAGCCGAAGGCGCTCAGCTTTGCCGAAGCCGCCGCACTCCCGCTGACGAGTCTGACGGCCTGGGAAGCGCTAGAGGATCGACTCGGGTTCTCGCTCGACCCCGGCGCGAATCGCGGCACATCGCTGCTCATCATCGGTGCGGCTGGCGGCGTGGGCTCCATCGCGACCCAGTTGGCCAAGCGCGCCGGGTTCACGGTCATCGGCACGGCGTCCAGGCCGGAGACCAAGGAATGGGCCTTGCGGCACGGCGCGGATCACATCCTCGATCACACGCGCCCCTTCCGGCCGCAGCTCGAAGCGCTCGGCTTCCGCGACGTCGACGCCATCCTCTGCCTCAACTCCACCGACAAGCACTGGGAGCCGATGGCGGACGTCATTGCGCCACAGGGCAAGATCTGCTCCATCGTGGAGACGAGCACGCTGCTCAATCTGGAACTCCTGTTTGGCAAGAGCGTGACGTTCGCGTGGGAACTGATGTTCACGCGGCCGCGGTACCAGACGGCGGACATGGCCAGACAGCGCGACATCCTGAATCGAGTGGCCGATCTCGTCGACGCGGGCGAGATTCAAAGCACCATGACGGAACACCTGTCGCCCATCAATGCGGAGAATCTGCGGAAGGCGCATGCGAAGATCGAATCCGGCAGGACCATTGGCAAAATCGTGCTCTCGGGATTCTGAAGAAGGCACAGGGAGCGAGCGCCTTTGCGCTCGCTCCTTTTCACGGCGCGGAAGGAGGGTCTGCGGCGGATGAGATGGCGGATTGCCCGCGGAGCCACTGGCGAAGCGCCATGAGAATGGCCACTGCGATGAGGGCTGTGACGGGCCCCCAAGTCACGTAGACGGTATCGATTGACAGGTGTGCCGCCGCCCAACCGATGGCGACCGAACTCGCCGTCACGACGATGGATGTGAAGGTGTCCGACATGCTCAAGACCCGCCCGTTATAGTCCATATCGGTCAACGAAACCCGCAAATTTGGTTCTATTCCACTCAGGTCTGAAGGGTTTGAAAACCGCTGACATGGAGCAGCACCGTCACATCGACGCGCGCTCCATTTCCGACGCGGTGACCGTCTTCGCCTGCCCCCGGTGTTGACCGAGGAAGAGCGCCAGGAGGATCATCGCGCCACCAGCGTAAAACAGCGCAGACGGCCGTTCCCCAGTGACGACAACCGAAATCAGGACGCCAAACACGGGCTGCAGATACAGCGTGATGGCCGCGCTCGCCACGTCGTGATCCTGCAGGACGAAAATCCAGATCAAATAGGCCGCGGCGGTCGCGAAAAACGCGAGAAATACGAGGCTCCAAAGGCTCACCGGCGTGACGTGGTGCGGCCAGGCATGCCCCGTCCACGCATACAGCGGTATACAGCCGATGCCTGCGGCCAACAGCATGATGGAGGTCGCGCTCGCCGCGGAGACGTCGGCCGTCAGCCTCCCCGAAATGGCGTTGTAGATGGCGTAACAGGCGACGGCGCCGAGCATGAGGAGATCTCCCAAAAGGTAGCCCGCAAACCCGGGCCTCGGGCAACCGGCAACCA
This sequence comes from Alicyclobacillus acidocaldarius subsp. acidocaldarius Tc-4-1, assembly GCF_000219875.1. NCBI lineage: Bacteria > Bacillati > Bacillota > Bacilli > Caryophanales > Alicyclobacillaceae > Alicyclobacillus > Alicyclobacillus acidocaldarius. The sequence continues at coordinate 963,619 of NC_017167.1, read as the reverse complement.
CCCACGCGCCTGTGGCCGCCAACATCATGGCGAACCATCTGCGCGGGCCAAGCGGCGTCCGAAACGCGAGCGCCGAGACCACGAGGGTCAGAAGTGGCTCGAGCGCAATCGACACCGCGCCGAGCGCCGGCGACGACGCGCGGATTCCCTCCGTCTCCATGGTCACAGGGAGCGTGAAGCCGAGAAGGCCAAGGAGCGAGATGCGGAGCGCCTTCTTCCACGTCCAGACCCCGAGGCGCACGTCGCGCACGACAAAGGGCATGAGAACGAGCCCGCCGACGACCATGCGCGCCATCACGATGAGCGGCGGCGAGAAGCTCTCGGCCGCAAGCCCCGTCGCCGTGAAGCTCGCGGACCAAATCAGATTGGCAAAGATGAGCAGTGCAAACAATCCCCATTTCGGAATACGCAACGAGCCGGCCCCCTCCGTAGCTAATCTACGCCGAGCGACCGGCTCAACTCAAGCCCCCATGTCTTCCGCATTTCACACCTAACGGAACATCGTGGGCCCCTTGCGCGCGCGTGGCAGGGATGTCGCCCGCCGCTCGAGCACGAGATAGTGATCCGTGACAAACGTCAGTCGATAGCCGTTCCGCTCCAACTTGCGAATCACATCGCCGACCGTCATGCCGAGGAAGTCGGCAATCACGACGCGTTCGTCCGAACTGCTCCCCGCGTTCACGACGATCTCGGCGCTGCCCGTGACCAGCGGATGTAGGATGACCACCATGTTTTCCACCTCCATGCTGTATCGAATGCATGAAGGTGGAATGGTGCGCCCGCCAATTTGCAGGCTCCCGTCTCTTACCCTCTCGCGGGCCCTACGCCCGCTTCTCGAGAACCTGCCACACGTCGGCAGGCTGGACGCCCACGTGGCGCCACAGGACAAGCAGGTGATACAACAGATCCGCGGATTCGGCCGCCACCTCGGCCTTCGCCGTCGCGTCGCGCTCGGCCTTCAGGCCCGCGAGCGCCACCTCCACCGCCTCTTCGCCAATCTTCTTGCCCATCCGCTCCGCGCCGTGTGTGAAAAGGTACGTCGTGTAGCTCCCATCCGGCCGCTCGCGGTAGCGGCTGTCGATCACGCCCCACAATCTCGCCAGCGCCGATTCATCCCACGCCACGTTCCCGGGCACATCGCCGGACGCGTCGCTCGCCGCGGGCACATCGCCTTCTTCCGCGCGAACCGCTGCGCCTTCGGGGTTCGGGCCCACCTCCTTCGCCGCCTCCGACGAAACCCCGTCCGGCACCAGGCGGCGATAAAAACACACCTGCTCTCCCGTGTGGCAAGCGGGTCCCTCGGGCACCACCCTGTACAGCACGGCGTCACCGTCGCAGTCCACCCGCACCTCCACCACGCGCTGCACGTTGCCTGACGTCGCACCCTTGCGCCAGTACGCCCGACGGGATCGGCTGTAATACCAGGCGTAGCCCGTCGCAAGCGTCCGCTTCACCGCCTCGCGGTCCGCGTAGGCGAGCATCAACACGTCACCCGTTTCGGCGTCCTGGGCCACCACAGGCACGAGGCCCGTGGCCGCGTCATAGCGGACCCGCGCGAGTTCCACCTCTCCCTTCACAGCGGCCACCGCACCGGCACCCCCCTGTCGCGCAGATACTGCTTCAACGCCGGAATGGCAATCTCCCCAAAGTGAAACACGCTCGCGGCGAGCGCCGCGTCCGCGCCGCCTTCCGTCAGGACCTGAGCGAAATGTTTCATCGATCCGGCCCCGCCGCTCGCGATGACCGGCACGCGGACCGCGTCTGCCACGCGGCGGGTCAAGTCGAGATCGTAGCCCGACTTGGTGCCATCCTTCCGAAAGCTGGTCAAAAGAATTTCTCCCGCGCCAAGTTGCGCCGCGCGCTTGGCCCACTCCACCGCGTCCGTGCCGGTCCCCACTTTGCCGCCCTGAAGCATCACCTCGTAGCGGCCGAGAGGCTCGCTCCAGCGCGCGTCGATGGCCACGACGACGCATTGTTCGCCAAACCGCCACGCGGATTCCTTGATGAGCCGGTGATTCCGATATGCCCCGGTGTTCATCGAGACCTTGTCCGCGCCGGAGAGGAGCAGTCGTCGCACGTCCTCGACGGTGGACACGCCGCCGCCCACGGTGAGCGGCACATTGACCCGCGCGGCCACCTGCTCCACCACCCGCAGCATGGCGAGGCGCCCCTCGCTGGACGCGGAGATGTCGAGCAGCACAAGCTCGTCTGCGCCTTCGCGGCAGTACGCCTCCGCCAACTCCACCGGATCGCCCGCGTCCCTTCGGTTCTCCAAGAAGCTCACGTGCTTCACCACGCGGCCGTCGAGCACGTCGAAACACGGAATGATGCGCTTGGTCAGCACGCGCCTCCCTCCTCTTCCTGCGCGAGGCGCTGAAACAGTTCGCCGAGATGGATGCGCCCATCGTGCAGCGCCTTGCCGATCACGGCCCCAGCGAGGCCCGCCCGGCGCGCCGCCACGACGTCGTCGATAGAACCGATGCCCCCCGAGGTGATGGCAAAAAGCCCCGACTGCTGCACGCCAAGCGCCAGATCCAGATTCGGGCCTTCGCCGGTGCCGTCGCGCTCGACGTCGGTCACGAGCGCCTGGACGAGACCGACTTTGGCGAGCTCGCGGGCGAGATCGAAGATGGACCACTCGGTCTCTTCCAGCCAGCCGGACACCGCGAGGCGCCCCTTGCGGCCGTCGAGCCCTGCGACGAGCCGATGGCCGCCGAACTCCTGCGCCCATTCCGCCACAAGCTCGACATTTCGCACCGCGGTGCCGATGACGACGCGCGCCACGCCCGCCTCCAGCCATCGGGCGATGGCTTCCCGCGTGCGAATGCCGCCGCCCACCTGCACCGCTGCGCCGTAGGATGCGGCCGTCTCGACTATGGAGCGCACCGCCCGCTCGTTCTCGCTTTGGCCGGAGCGGGCGGCGTCGAGATCGACCACGTGCAAGAAGCGAGCGCCCGCGTCGCACAGGCGCCCGGCGACCTCTGCCGGGTGTCCCTCGTAGCGCGTGACCTGCTGGTAGTCGCCCTGGCGTAGGCGAACCACTTCACCACCCAGGATGTCGATGGCCGGGTAGACCGTGAACCCTAGCCCGCTCATGGGCGCACCCCCTCGAGCAACGCCGGATACGCCGCAATGCGCACGAAATTCGCGAGGATGCGCTCGCCCACCGGACCGCTCTTCTCGGGATGAAACTGCGTGCCCATCACGCCGACGCGCGCCACCACCGCGGGCACATCCACGCCGGCGTACGACGTGCTCGCGATCACGTCCTCGCCTCGCTCCGCGACGGCGTAGTAGGAGTGCACGAAGTACACGTAATCCCCCTCCCGCACGTCGCGCAAAAGCGGGTGACGGGGCGCGCGCACCTCGAGGCTGTTCCACCCCATGTGCGGCACCTTCGCCCCATCGGGGAAGCGGACCACGTGCCCGGGGACGAGATCCAGCCCGCGGAAGACGCCATGCTCCTCCGAACTCGTGAACAGAAGCTGCATGCCGAGGCAGATGCCAAGAAGCGGGATGGACCGCGCCACGGCGTCTCGCACCACGTCGCACAGGCCCCGGAGGCGCATCTGGCTCATGGCGTCGCCGAACGCTCCCACGCCGGGCAGGATGACGCCCTGCACGGCACGTTCTTCGCCCATCGCCGCCTCCCATTCGCTGCGCGACGCCACCACGCGTCCCTCGCTGCCCACGCGGCGAAGCCCCCCAAGCACGCTGTGAAGGTTGCCAATGCCGGGATCGAGCACGATGATCATTCCAGCACCCCCTTGCTGCTTCGCACGCCGCCTTCCGTCACCTCGACCGCCTCGCGCAGCGCCTGGCCGAACGCCTTAAACAAGGCTTCCGCCATGTGGTGGTTGTTCTCGCCGTACAGGACCGCGAGGTGCAGCGCCATCCGGGCCTCGTTCGCTACCGACTTGAAGAACTCGTGCACCAGTTCGGTCGGAAACGTGCCGATGCGCGCGTCCGTGAACCGGGCGTGGAGGACGAACGCCGGCCGGCCGGACAGGTCGATCACGGCCCGCGCGAGCGTCTCGTCCATGGGCACGTGGCGCTCTCCGTAGCGGCGGATGCCCGCCTTGTTGCCGAGCGCCTCGCGGATGGCGCGGCCCAAGCACAGCCCGATGTCCTCGACGAGGTGGTGGTCATCCACGTCCACATCGCCGGTCGCCGAGACGGTGAGGTCGAAAGACCCGTGCACCGTAAACAAATGCAGCATGTGGCGCAAAAAGGGGACAGGGAAGTCCATCAATGCGCGGCCCTGACCGTGCAGGTTGAGCGAAAGGCGAACCGAGGTCTCGCCGGTCTCGCGCTCGATGGCCGCGGAAAAGGTGGGGCGTTCCATGCTCGAACTCATCGCAACTCCTCCCTGCGGATGCGCACCGCGTCCCGATGCGCGGTGAGCGATTCGGCCTCCGCCAGCACCTCGATGTAGCGCGCGTGGCGAGCGAGCGTCTCCGCCGTGTAGGTGGCGGCCGTCATCCGGCGCATGAAATCGAGCGTCCCGAGCCCGCTCGAGAACCGCGCGCTGCCGTGCGTCGGCAGCACGTGATTGGTCCCGGCGAAGTAGTCGCCCACCGGTTCCGGCGTGTAGGGGCCGAGAAACACCGCCCCCGCGGTGCGAAGTCCGTCCAGCACGCGCCGCGGGTCCTCCGTCATCACTTCCACGTGCTCCGGCGCCATGTCGTTGACGAGATCGACCGCATCCTGGAGACTTTTCACGCAGACGAGCGCCCCGTGGCGCTCCAGCGCCTCGCGCGCGATGTCCACCCGCGGCAACGCCGCCAGCTGCCGCACGATCTCGGCGTGCACCCGCTCGAGCAGCGCGCGAGACGGGCTCAGGCACACGGCCCCCGCCTCCACGTCGTGCTCCGCCTGGGCGAGCAGATCCGCCGCCACATACGCCGGGTTCGCCGTCTCGTCCGCCACCACCACCACCTCGGTCGGCCCGGCGATGCTGTCGATCCCGACGTCGCCCATCACCATCCGCTTCGCCGTCGCCACGTACACGTTCCCCGGCCCGACGATCTTGTCCACTCTGGCGATGGTCTCGGTGCCGTACGCGAGCGCCGCCACGGCCTGAGCACCGCCCACCGCGTACATCTCCTCGATCCCGACGAGGTGCGCCGCGGCGAGGACCGCCGGGTGAGGCAGGCCGTCCGGCCCCGGCGGCGACACGAGGGCGATGGAGCGGACACCCGCCACTTGTGCGGGGATGACGTCCATCAGCACGGTCGATGGGTAGGCCGCTCGGCCCCCGGGCGCGTACACGCCGACGCGGTGGAGCGGTCGCCACAGCATCTCGAGCGTCTCGCCATCCTCGCCCCGGATGACGATGTCGTTCGGCAGCTGTGCCTCGTGAAAGCGGCGGATGCGCTCCGCCGCGCGCGCGAGCGCCTCCCGCACCTCGGCGCGAAGCGCGCGAAACGCGGCCTCCATCGCCTCCTGCGGCACGCGCAAGGGCGCGTCCACGCCGTCCAACGCCCTCGTCAGCCGCTGCAGCGCGTCGTCGCCCCCCAGGCGCACCTCCTCGACGATGCGCGCCACGCTCCCCCACACGTCCGCGTCGCGGCCGGTCGTTCGCCGCCAGTTGAACGAAGCCTGTTCGATCACGTCGACCCGGTCAAGGCGCATACGCGTTCCTCCTCGCGACGGCCGCCTCGAGGCGCTCCAGGCAGGCCGAGATTTCTCGGTGTTTCATCCGGTAGCTGGATCGGTTGGCCACGAGCCTCGCGGAGATGTCGAGCACCTCGTCGAAGACGACGAGCCCGTTGGCCCGGAGCGTCTCGCCGGTCTGGACGAGATCGAAGATGCGATCCGTCAGACCAATCACGCTCGCGAGCTCGATGGACCCCGCGAGCGGCACAATTTCCACCTGGTGCCCCTGGCTGCGAAAGTACCGGTCGGCGAGCTTCGGGTACTTGGTCGCCACGCGCCGCGGCGCGTGCCGGCGCTCCTCCTCGCGCCCCGCGACGCACAGCTTGCAGCGCGCGACGCCGAGATCCAGCAACTCGTACATCTCCCGCTCCTGCTCGAGCAGGATGTCGTTGCCGACAACGCCGAGATCGGCCACGCCGTAGGCGACGTACGTGGGCACGTCGGCGGGCTTGGCGAGGAGGTAGCGCAGGGTCCAGTCTTGCCAAGGGATCTCGAACACAAGCGCACGGCTCTCGTCCCAGTCGCGCGGATACGCGATGCCGGCCTCTTGCCAGAGCGGCACCACGTCGTCCAGCGTGCGCCCCTTGGCCATCGCCACGGTCAACATCCGGCTTCCCCCTCCTCCTGCGCCTCGAGCACGGCCATGACGCGCTCCACCTCGAACGCAAAGCCGACGGCGGGCGCGCCAGCCCCGAATTGGGCCAAGAGTTCGTCGTACCGCCCGCCCTGCGCGATGGGCGCGCCGACGCCCGGCGCGAACATCTCGAAGACGAGGCCTGTGTAGTAGTCCAGCTCGCGGTGGAGGGCGAGATCGAACGTCACCACGTCCGAGGCGAGGCCCGAGTCGTGAAGGGCATCGGCGAGGCGGCAGAGATACCGCCACGCGTCCCTCACGTCCGCGGCCGCGCGTGGGTCGGCCGCGTCTCGGAGCAGCGCCTCAAGCTCACCTTGCGACGCCTCGCGGCTTCGCTTCGCGGCGTCGCGCTCAGCGGGCGACCACGCGAGCAGATTCGCGAGGAGATCCTCGTCCCTCGCGGCATGCCGCTGCCACAGCTCGCGAAATTGGACATAATTTCCGCTCGTCAGGCACGCGAGGAACGCGCGCGAAAGCGAGGCGGAGATGCCCAGCGCATCGAGCAAGCGCGGCACCAGGCGCGCGTGGCTCACCACGATGCGGTGGCGCCTTACGCCGGCCGCCGCGCTTGCCTCGTGCAACAGGCGCAACACGTCCATATCCACGTCGACGCTCGCCTCTTCGCCGATGCGCTCAATCCCGACCTGCGTCGACTCCGCTGCTTTGCCGCTCGCCCAGGAGAGCGAGGCGGGATCGTCCGTGCGGCGATACACCCGTTCGCAGTAACACCAGCGAATCGGCGTTCGCCCCGCAGCCACGCGTGGCGCCGCCATGCGCGCGATAGACGGGGTCATCTCCGGGCGGAGCGCCACCGCGTGCCCGCCGCCGTCGAAGAGCCGGATCCAGTCGCGGCTCGATTCTGGCGATCTCGCCCGCAAAAGTGTGTCCACGTATTCAAACAGCCCGCTCGTCACGGGCTCATACCCCGCGTCCTCGACAAACGAGAGCAGGCGCGTTTCGACCGCCCTGCGACGCTTGGCAAAGTCCGGATACCCGTCCTGCATCCCCGGGGGTCGGTCCGCGAACCCGCGCACCGCCTCCCAAGCGCGAGCACCCCACGCGCTTGACGTAAGATTCATGCCTCTTCAGCCTCCACGCCTTCTCTGCGCCCATGCGGCATTCTTTACTTCGCTAATATGCTAAAGCAAGCATATCGGACACGAGCTTGCATTGCAACAGGGGAATCTAGGCGTGCATCCGCGGCAAGTCCCGGCACACCCGCATACGGTGGAACGAACCACGTACAGAGGAGGGATGACAGTGGTCAAGTACATCGTCCAACCCGGTGACACGCTCGGAAACATCGCCGTCAAGTACGACACCACCGTGTCGGCCATCGTTCGGGCGAACGGCATCAAGAACCCCAACATGATCTACCCCGGCCAGGTGTTGAAGATCCCGAGCAAGCACTACGAGGACGTCAAATCGGGCTCGTATCATCACAGCATGCACCACGACATGCACTCACACCACAAGAGCTGGTACTGAACACGCACCAAAGCACAAAAAAGCGCGCCCGCCTGCCCATCTCGCCGGCAGCCGGGCGCGCGTCCGCAATCACCAGATGGATCCCGTCTCCGCGTACCGCTTCGCCATCGTATCGATTTCCTTTTTCAGCTCGGTGAGGAGATCCTGCTCCGGAATTTTCCGCACGACCTGCCCCTTGCGGAACAGCAACCCCTCGCCACGAGCGCCCGCGATGCCGATGTCCGCTTCGCGCGCCTCGCCTGGGCCGTTCACGGCGCACCCCAGTACCGACACCTTGATGGGCGCCCGGATGTTCTGCACGTAATCTTCGAGCTCATTCACAATGCTGATGAGATCGATATCGATCCGCCCGCACGTCGGGCACGACACAATCGTCACGGCGTCCGACACGATGTGGAAAACCTTCAACAGCTCGCGCGCCACCTTGACTTCCTCAACAGGATCCGCCGAGAGCGACACGCGAATGGTGTTGCCAATGCCCATGTGGAGAAGCGTCCCGAGGCCGGCTGCGCTCTTGATGGTCCCGCCAAACAGGGTGCCCGATTCGGTGATGCCAAGGTGAAGCGGATAGCGGAACCGCTCGGCCGCCAGGCGATAGGCCTCAATCGCGAGAGGCACATCGGAAGCCTTCATCGAGATTATGATATCGTCGAAATCCAGGTCTTCCAGGATCTTCACGTGATGTTCGGCACTCTCGAGCATGCCCTCCGCCGTTGGGTAGCCGTACTTCTCGAGAATGTGTTTCTCAAGCGATCCCGCGTTGACCCCGATGCGAATGGGGATCCCGCGCTCCTTGCACGCCTTGACGACTTCCTCCACCTTCTCGCGTTTGCCGATGTTACCGGGGTTGATGCGCACCTTGTCGACGCCGTTTTTGATGGCCTCGAGCGCGAGCCGGTGATCGAAGTGGATATCTGCGACAAGCGGAATATGAATCTGCCGCTTGATTTCCTTGATAGCCTCAGCAGCTTCGCGGTTGTTGACCGTCACTCGCACGACCTGGCAGCCGGCATCCTCCAGACGGTGAATCTGCTCCACCGTCGCCTTGACATCGGCCGTCTTGGTCGTCGTCATGCTCTGCACAATGACCTGATTGCTCCCGCCGATCACGACGTCGCCGACGCGAACCGGCTTCGTCTCCCAGCGACGATACATACTCTCGTCTCCCCGCTACGTGATGAGGTCCCAAGACGGATCTTACCGAACGAGGGCCCGTCCTTCAACCAATACGCGGATCATGCCCCGCTCATGCGCACGACAATGCGCACGGCCTCGCCCGCGGCGAGGCGATCGAAGCCCTCGTTGATGTGGTCGAGATCGATCACGTCCGACACCAGCCTGTCGACGGGGAGCTTTCCCTGTTGGAACAGTGAAATGAAGCGCGGAATGTCGCGGGACGGGACGCAGCTTCCCACGTACGATCCGCGAATCGTGCGCTCCTCTGCCGCAAGGAGCACCTGGGGCACGCTCCACTCGTGGCGCGGATCCGGTAACCCAGTGGTCACGGTCGTCCCGCCGCGCCGCGTCACGGCAAACGCCGTCTTCATGGCCGCGACGGAGCCCGCGGTCTCGAACACGTACTCCAGGCCGCCCGCCGAATCGGCGCGCACCCTGTCGATCACGCCGGGATCGCGCGCGTCGTACGTGTGCGTCGCGCCGAGTTCGCGCGCGAACGCGAGCTTCTCGGGATTCACGTCGATGGCCGCAATGTGCCGGGCTGACGAAGCCACGGCGCCGAGCAGCGCGGCGAGCCCCACGCCGCCGAGGCCCACGATGCCGACCGAGGCGCCCACGGGGACGCGCGCCGTGTTGACGACCGCGCCGACGCCCGTCATGACCGCGCAGCCGAACAGCGCCGCGTGCTCAAATGGGAGGGACGGATCGATTTTCACGAGCGAGCGGCGCGAGACGACGGCGTAGTCGCTGAAGGCCGACACGCCGAGGTGGTGATGGACGGGTTGCCCGCCAAGGCGCAGCAGCCTGCGCGCTCCCGAGAGCAGTGTCCCGCGGCCGTTCGCCTCGGCGCCCGGCTCGCAGAGCGCAGGCCGTCCCTCTTGACAGGGGCCGCAGTGCCCGCAACTCGGCACGAAGGCGCAGACGACGTGATCTCCAGGCGCCAAATCGGTCACGCCTTCGCCAAGTTCCACCACCTCGCCAGCCGCCTCGTGCCCGAGGGCCATCGGCATCGGCCGCGGGCGGGCGCCTTCAATGACAGAAAGATCCGAGTGGCACAGGCCGGCGGCATGCACCCGGATGAGGACCTCGCCCGGCCCCGGCGGTTCCAGTTCCAGCGTCTCCAGGCGAAGCGGCCGCGTGGATGCGTAAGGCGGCCTCGCCCCCATCTCCAGGAGGACAGCGGCTCGCGTCTGCACAGTCGACTCCCCCTCGAAAGTTGTTGCACCACTTCACGCGAACGACGTGATGACGTTGAACCCCTTCGTCTCGAAGCGCAGCATGCGATCGAACACGTCGTTCAACTCGGCGAGGGCCACCTCGCGCTCCACGAGCGCCTTGGGCCGGAGCCTCCCTGCGCCGACCAACCGCAACAAGCCGTCGAAAGCGACGTGCGGGTTGCCAAAGCTTCCGATGAACTCGATCTCGCCCGTGGTCATGATGTCGACCGGCAGCGCCACCATGCCCTGCTCAGCCGAGGAGGTGAGGCCAACCTGGACGTGGCGCCCGCCCTTGCGCAGGCACCGCACGGAGTTGAACACCGTCTCGGCGAGCCCGAGCGCGTCGATGCTCACATGTGCTCCTCCGCGCGTGACCTGCTTGATGGCCTTGAACACGCGCTCCTCGCGCCGGCTGTTGATGGTCACTGCGGCGCCTTCGGCTCGCGCCTTCTCGAGCTTTTCGTCGTCGATGTCCACGGCAATCACCTGAGCGCCGATAGCGTGAGCCGCCTGGATGGCGGACAACCCGACGCCGCCCGCGCCGTGCACGGCTACCCATTCACCGGGCTGGACGCGGCCCCGCATGACGGCATGAAAGCCCGTCATGTAACGGCACCCCATGGCGGCCGCAGTCACAAAATCGACCTCGTCGGGCAACCGGATGAGGTTGAAGTCAGCGTTAGGGACTCGCACATATTCCGCGAAGCTCCCGTCATACGTCGCGCCGTAAAATCCGAACTCGTCGCACAGATTCGACCTGCCCGACTGACACTGCGGACAGCGGCCGCAGCCGTTGTGAAATGGGACAGTGACGCGATCGCCCACCGCGAAGCGGCGGACATTGCGCCCCACCGCCACGACCTCGCCGCCGAACTCGTGGCCGAGGATGATGGGCAACTGTGGGCGGATCCCCACCCAGGCGAGTTCCCCCTGCCAGATGTGAAGATCGCTCCGACACACGCCGGCCGCACGCACGCGGACGACGGCGTCCTCCGGACCGGGATCGGGATCGGGAATGGTCTCGATGGAAAAGGGCGTGTGGAATGCATGCAGGCGCGCTGCTTTCACCAGTGCAGCATCCTTTCATGGATGAAATACAAGGACACGCGTGCCGTCTGCGAAATCGTTTACACTCTTAGGAAAGCGGACTCTCGGCGCAATGTCAATAGGATGATAGAAGCGCGAAGCCCCTGCGGCGAACGCGCAGTCCGCCCCAGAGGCTTCGTTCATCACAAAATGGAAACCGAGAGTACCGAAACGATGCAGAGGGCCGTGAGGTAGATGAGCGAAAAGCGGAAGACCTGGTTGGCCCACGCCATGTCCTTCTCCGGAGGGAGGAACAATCCTTTCACCGCGAGGTACAAGAACCACAGCCCAAGTGCGCCCATGACCACGAAGTACAGCCAGCCCTCGGCGCCGAGCACGGTGAGCATCAACGAGACTGGCACCATGGCGGCGGTGTAAAAGACAATCTGCCGCTTCGTCTCGCGAAATCCCCGAACCACCGGGAGCATCGGCACACCGGCCGCTCGGTAGTCCTCCGTCTTTTTCATCGCGAGCGGCAGGAAATGCGGTGGCTGCCACAAAAAGAAGGTGAAAAACATGCACCAAGCCGCGAGCGAGAGCGTTCCACCGCTCCCAGCCACCCAGCCGATGAGCGGCGGCATGGCGCCCGATACGCCGCCGAGCACGGTGTTCAACGTGGTGTGCCGCTTGAACCAGACGGTGTACAGATAGGAATACACGAATAGGCCCACAAACGCGCAGACGGCCGCTTGCCAATTCACGCCGACGAGCAAGACCGCGAGGCCAATGGCGCTCATGGCAAGTCCGATACCAAGCGCCGCACCGGGGGAAACCTTCCCTCGCGCAACGGCGCGCATCTTCGTCCGCGGCATGCGCTGATCGATGTCGCGATCGTAAAAATTGTTGAGTGCCGCGCCTCCTGCCACCACAAACATCGTGCCGACGAGCGTCAGGAGCATGATGCTGAGCGGTGGATGGCCGCCGGACGCCACCCAAAGTCCGGCGAACGTCGCCATCAGGTTGGCGACGGTGATGCCCCACTTCATAATAGAGAGGTAATCGCGAAGCGTGGCCCGCGCGGATTCAACGCCCTTCGGGGGCTCCTGATACACAATGCCGTTTGCTTGCAACGGTTCATCACATCCTTCGCCATGAGGCCACGAGAGTCGATGAGCGCCGCACGCCGACCTTCGTTTCCGCTCACTATATTTGCAAAGAGTGCGCTGAAACTCAACGGTTGTGCTCCACTTGTCATCCAACGGACATACTTTGGCCCCTGAAAAGACACAGATTGCAGTATAGCCGCCAAGGGTCGTGTTTAGTATAATTGCCGTGGAATGACACGAGCTAGGGAGAGAAACGTATGCCCCTTTGGCTGTCGGGTATTGTAGCTTTCGCACTCGCCTACCTGTTGGCGCCGCACATGCGAAAAGTCGCTCTCCGGTACCGTTTCGTGGATCTTCCCAACGAGCGAAAAATTCACCGGGATCCGCTTCCGCTGCTCGGAGGCGCCGCCATTTTTGCGGGCGTCATCGGGGCATTTCTCGCAGGTTCGCTCTGGAAAGACTGGTTTGATACGCCGTACATCGGCGTCGTGATTGGCGCGGCGATGCTCTTTGTCATCGGCCTGCTCGATGATTATTACAAGACGAGAGGCAAGGACTTTTCCGTCGGCATTCGCTTCGTGGTGCAGATCCTCGCGGCGCTCATGGTGCCGCTCTTCGGCGGCGCCATCCAGGGATTCACGTCTCCCTTCGGCGGTCACCACTTTGTGGCCATTCCTCCTTATCTTTCGCTTTTCCTCACGCTCCTGTGGATTGTAGGCGTCACGAACGTCTTCAACTTTCTCGACGGCGTCGACGGCCTTGCGGCCGGCATCGCGGCCATCTCGGCGACCACGCTGTTCTTTGTCGCGCTCATCAAGGGCGACACAGCCTCCGCCTGGTTTGCGATTGCGGTGACGGGAGCCGCTGTCGGCTTCCTGCGACACAATTTCTATCCCGCGCGCATCATCATGGGAGACGCGGGATCCACCGTGCTTGGTTATTTGCTCGCCTCCATTGCGTCGGTCGGCGCCTTCAAGTCAGCCACCGTCGTTTCCATCGGCGTGCCCATCCTCGCCCTGGGCGTGCCCATCTTCGATGCGGTCCGCGTGGTATTTTTGCGGGCTCGAGCCGGACGGCCGGTGTACAAGCCGGATCAGAACCACGTGCACCACTGGCTCTTGCGCCTCGGGCTGACGCAGGTGCAGACGGTGACTGTGGTGTACCTCATCAGCGCGTGCTTTTCGCTCATGTCCATGCTCGTGCTGCTTTTGAATCGCGGATAACGGTCGCGGTGCCTGCCTGGCCCTTGGGGTCGGGCCTTTTCTTTTGGCTCGTCAGCCGGTGGCAAGGCACCTTGCGTAAATTCCTCCATGGTAGTAGAGTGACAAAGGACTCGTCTCATGCGAACGCTTCCACGCCCTCGTCCGTCGCAGGTTTTCGATATCGGTATCGGCAATCTGGATGAGGATTCGACAGATGCGGGGGCCGCGTCGCAAAATAGAGGCAGAAACCAGATAGAAGGAGTGAGTTAGGGTGGGCGCCAATCTGTTTCAAGCCAAACAGACCCTCACCGTTGGCGGGAAGTCCTACACCTACTACCGCCTGGACGCTCTTCAGGAGCAAGGCGTAGCCGACATCTCCCGCCTCCCCATTTCCATCAAAATTCTGCTTGAATCCGTGCTCCGCCAGTACGACGGTCGCGTCATTACAGAGGAGCATGTGCGAGAACTCGCCAATTGGAACGCGGAGAACCCGGCCAAGTCCGAGGTCCCCTTTAAGCCCGCACGCATCCTGCTGCAGGACTTCACGGGCGTGCCCGTCGTGGTGGATCTGGCCGCCATGCGCAACGCAATGCACAAGCTCGGCGGCAATCCGAAGCGGATCAACCCGCTCATCCCGGTGGATCTCGTGATCGACCACTCGGTGCAGGTGGACGCGTTCGGCTCTAAAGAGGCGCTCGAATTCAACATCGCGAAGGAATTTGAGCGCAACGAGGAGCGCTACCGCTTCCTCCGCTGGGCACAGACGGCGTTCGATAACTTCCGCGCGGTGCCACCCGGAATGGGCATTGTCCACCAGGTGAACCTCGAGTACCTCGCACGTGTGGTCCAGGAGCGGACCGTCGACGGCGAGCAGGTCGTCTTCCCGGATAGCCTCGTCGGCACGGACTCGCACACGACCATGATCAACGGCGTCGGCGTCCTCGGCTGGGGCGTGGGCGGCATCGAGGCCGAGGCGTGCATGCTCGGACAGCCCTTGTACTTCGTGCAGCCTGAGGTCATCGGCTTCAAGCTGACCGGCAAGCTCCCCGAAGGCGCAACTGCGACGGATCTCGCCCTGACGGTCGTGAACATGCTGCGGAAGAAGGGCGTGGTCGGCAAGTTCGTCGAGTTCTACGGCGCTGGCCTCTCCAACATCAGCGTCGCCGACCGAGCGACCATTGCCAACATGGCGCCCGAGTACGGCGCGACGATGGGCTTCTTCCCCATCGACCAGGCGACGCTCGACTATCTACGCCTGACCGGCCGCGACGAATCGCTTATCCAGCTCGTCGAGGCGTACGCGAAGGCGCAGGGCATGTTCCGCACGGACGACATGCCGGATCCGGTCTTCACCGACACGCTGGAGCTCGATCTCGGCTCCGTCCAGCCGACGATGGCGGGTCCGAAGCGTCCGCAGGATAAGATCTTCCTCTCCGATATGAAGAAGAATTTCGAGGCGGCGCTCGAGAAGCCCGTGTCGGAGGGCGGTTTCGGGCTTGCGGACCAGCGGGATAAGACGGCCGTCGTCCAATATCCGGACGGGCAGAAAGACGAACTCCACCACGGCGCGGTCGTGATTGCCGCCATCACGAGCTGCACCAACACCTCCAACCCGTCCGTGATGATTGGCGCGGGGCTGTTGGCGAAGAAAGCCGTGGAGAAGGGGCTGAAGACGCCGCGCTACGTGAAGACATCGCTCGCTCCCGGATCTCGCGTCGTCACGGATTACCTGGAGCGCGCAGGCCTGCTCGAGCCGCTCTCCAAGCTTGGCTTTGACGTCGTCGGCTACGGCTGCACCACGTGCATCGGCAACAGCGGTCCGCTGCCAGAGGAAGTGGCCAAGGCGATTCAGGAGAATGACCTTCTGGTCTCTGCGGTGCTGTCAGGCAACCGCAACTTCGAGGGGCGCATCCACTCGCTCGTTCGCGCGAACTACCTCGCTTCGCCGCCGCTCGTCGTGGCGTACGCCATCGCGGGCACGGTGGATATCGATCTCGTGAACGAGCCTCTCGGCAAGGACGAGAACGGCAACGACGTTTTCCTGAAGGACGTCTGGCCGTCGAACGAGGAGATTCAGGCGGTCATCCGGCAAATCATCAACCCGGAGATGTTCAAGAAGGAATACGAGAGCGTGTTCAACCGGAACGAGCGGTGGAACAAGCTGGACGTCCCGAAGGGCGAGTTGTACGAATGGGATCCGAATTCGACATACATCCAGGAGCCGCCGTTCTTCGAGGGGCTGTCGGAAGAGGTTCCGGACATCCAGGACATCCAGGGCGCGCGCGTACTCGCATACCTGGGCGATTCGGTCACGACAGACCACATCTCGCCTGCGGGCAGCATCGCGCCGTCAAGCCCAGCTGGCCAGTACCTGCAGTCCAAGGGCGTGAAGCCGCATGAGTTCAACTCGTACGGTTCGCGCCGCGGCAACCACGAGGTCATGATGCGCGGTACCTTCGCAAACATCCGCATCCGCAACAAGGTGGCACCTGGCACGGAGGGCGGTTACACGACCTACTTCCCAACGGGCGAAGTGATGCCCATCTACGACGCCGCGATGAAGTACAAGGCGGATGGGACCCCGCTTGTGGTCATCGCCGGCAAGGAGTACGGAACAGGCTCGTCCCGCGACTGGGCGGCGAAGGGCACCTACCTGCTCGGCGTGAAGGCCGTGATCGCGGAGAGCTTCGAGCGCATCCACCGGAGCAACCTGGTCGGCATGGGCGTGTTGCCGCTCGAGTTCATCGACGGGCAAAACGCGGAGACGCTTGGCCTGACGGGACGCGAGGTGTACACCATCAAGGGACTGTCGAACGACCTGAAGCCGCGCCAGACGGTCACGGTCGAAGTCACGCGCGAGGACGGATCGTCGTTCACGTTCCAAGCGCTCGTGCGGCTCGACAGCGACATCGAGGTGGATTACTACCGCAACGGCGGTATCCTGCAGACAGTGCTCCGCAACTTCATGCGCGAGCAGCAAGCGTAAGGGGAAACGCGCACGAGCAACAAAGGGGCTCCCACGAGGAGCCCCTTTTGTGTTTGTCGGCGCGCAAGTTCTCGTCAGCCTTTGAGTCCTGCTTGGGACACGCCCTGAATGAATTGGCGTTGAAAGATGATGAACACCACCATCATCGGCAGCGTCAGCATGACCATGCCCGCCATCACGCTGTTCCAATACGCGTTGTACTGGCCATAAAACGAGTTCAGCCCCACCGGCAACGTGTACATGTCCGTTGTTTGACCGATGAGAAGCGGCCACAGGAAGGAGTTCCAGTTGCCCTGGAACGTCAGAATGGTCTGCGCGGCCAACAGCGGGCGCGCGAGCGGCAGCATGATGCGAAAGAACATCCCGAAGTATCCAATGCCGTCGATGCGAGCCGCCTCCTCCAGCTCTTTCGGGATGCCGAGGAAGAACTGGCGCGACAAAAACACCATGGTAGAACTCAGCAAGAAGGGCACGGTGAGCCCGACGTACGTGTCGATCCAGCCGAGGTGCGCGAGCAGCATGTAAATGGGAACCAAGACCACCTGTCCTGGGATCATCATGACGCCGAGGAAGACGTAAAACAGAAAGCCCCGGCCCGGGAAGCGAAGCCGCGCAAACGCGTAGCCCGCAAATGTATTCACCACGAGGTTTCCCACGGTCACGATGAACGCCACGATGGCGCTGTTCAAAAACCAGCGCCCAAACGGGAAGTTCTCCAGGATGGACGTATAGCTCGACAGCGTCAGCGTCCGCCAAGGCACGAACAGTTGAAACACCTCGGACGTCGGCTTGACGGACGTGTAGATGGACCACAGAAAGGGCACCAGCGAAATGGCCGCGTAAATCACGGCAATCGCATACATCCACAGGCTTGCGCGGCGCCAGGACGGGGATGGTGCGGGCGTGGCCATACGCATCTCATGCGTCCTCCCTTCCGAGCCACAGCTGCTGAATCAGCGTCAAAATCAAAATAATGGCAAACAACACAAAACCCATGGCGGACGCATAGCCCATCTGCATGGTGCGGAAGCCCTTTTCGAACAGATCGAGCACAACCGTCATGGTGTACTGCTGCGGGAGCGAGCTCGCGCTCGAGATGACGTAGACGAGATCGAACACCTGGAACGCGCCAATCATACCGAGCACCACGACGAGAAACGTGGTCCGCCGAAGGGACGGGATGGTGATGTAACGCAGCATGGCGAACCCCTGTGCGCCATCGATGGCTGCGGCCTCGTACAGCTCCTCGGGAATCTCCTGGAGCGCCGCGAGATAGATGACCATGAACTGGCCTGCCGTGGTCCACACGGCGACCGCCATGATGGCTGGAAACGCGAAGATAGGGCTGTTGAAATAGTCGGGCCCCTGGATGTGAAACAGGATCCACAGCAGGCGGTTCAGCAGTCCGTTCGGCTGGAACAGAAAGCTGAAGATGACCGCCACGCCAACGGTCGACGTGATCGACGGCAGGTAGTAGATGACCCGGAAGATCGTCTTGCCGCGGATGCGGTTGACGATCACGGCCAGCATCATGGCGATCGCAGTCTGCACCGGCACCACCACGAGGGCGTACACCGTGGTGTTCCACAGCGCCCGCAAAAACACCGGATCCTCGAAGAGATGAACGTAGTTCAGGAATCCCACAAAATGCGAGTCCAAAGGATCCAGATACGAAAAGTGCTTGAAACTGATGACAAAGGAGTAAATAATGGGCCCCAGGAGAAAGACGACCAACTCCACGATGGCGGGGAGAATGAACAAGTAACCGGCGAGCGCCTGTTCCACCACGTTCCAACGGATGCGTCGGCCGCGCCCCGTGACCCGCTCGGCAGCGGAGTTTGCGACGCTCATGCCAACCCCCTCCTTGATTCCGGCGGCGGAGCCTCCTCAGGCCCCGCCGCGTAGAGCGTCAATCGTTCATCTGCGAAGCGAGCGTCTGCTGCGCCTGGCTTAGGACTTGCTGCGCCGATTCCTTCTTCAGGATGCCTTGTTGCGTGGCATTGTTGATAGCATCGAGGAAGTTCTGCCCGAGCGTGCCAAACTGATAAGGAATGGCGCCCTTGAGGCCGTCCACGAAGCCCTTGTACGACGGATACTTCTTCAGAAACTCGCCCTGCTCGCTGGTGCGTGAGGGAATGGCGAGGCCCGAATCAGCCGTCATCTTGAGCGCCTCTTTGCCCGTCATGAAGAAGAGCAACTTCGCAGCGGCATCCGGGTTCTTCGTGTACTTCGACATCTCGTACGCCACCGTGAACAGCATGTTCGCATCGTGCCCGTTGAGCGACGGGAAGTCTGCAATGCCGTACTTCATCTTCGGCGCCGTCTGCTGCATGAACGGCACAATCCAAGCGCCCTCAAGGGCCATGGCCGCCTTGCCTTCCGCGAAGGGGACACCTGCCCAGGATCCGCCTTGGTCTTGCGGCGTCACGAAGTTGCCACTTTCCATTTCTTTCATAAACCACGTGAGACCCGCGACGTTCGCCTTATTGGTGAAGGTGGCCTGGTTCGTGGCCTTGTTGTAGTAGCTCCCGCCCATATCGACGATGAACGGATAATAGCGCGCCACGTCAATGGGCATGTCCAGCGGCACAATGCCCTTGGCCTTCAACTTCGCGGCGTCCTGATCAAACTGCGCAAACGTCTTCGGCGGCGACTGGATGCCCGCCTTGGCGAGAAGCGCCGGGTTGTACTCCAAGGCCATGGTGTTCATGTCCTTTGGCAAGCCGTAGATGTGACCCTGCCAGGTGAACGCGTCGAGCAGATTCTTCTGGAAGTCGGACAGATCGACGTGATCTTGCTTAATGAAGCTGTCGAGCGGCATGATAGCGCCCGAGGCCTCAAGCGTCGGCGCGTAGGACGAATCCACGTAGAAGATGTCAGGTGCGTCGTGCGCTGCGAGCATTGGCTGCAGCGCCTGCAGGTAGTTCCCCGTGATGACCTGAATGCTCACCTTGATGTTCGGATTTTCTTTCTCAAAGAGGGCGACCTGGCGTTCCACGAGCTGCTTCTCTGCCGGGCTCGATGCCCACATCCCCAGGGTCAGATGAATGGGCGCTGCCGACGCGCTGCCGACATTCGCCTGGCTGGACGGCACGCTCTGCGCCTGACCACATGCCGTCACCGCGCCCATCGCGACTACTGCCGCACCCGCGATTCCCATCAGCCGTTTTTTCATGTCCTTTCAACCTCCCGCGATTCGGTTTGACCCCGCTTGTCTCCTTCATCGAGTTCAGCGACCCGTCTTCAGCTGGCGGGCATCACCTCCTTCGCGCCGTCCATGACATCCACCCGCAGACCCGTGGTATTCTCCACCACATGGGCCAAGACACCCTCGTCCCGACGCGCGATCTCGACCGACAGCGTCCCGCGACCGATGCGGAGCCCGTGCACCTTCAACTCCTGCATACTCGCCGGCAATCGCGGGACCATCGTCAATGCTCCCCGCGGCGCGTCCGGACGGAGACCCAACAGGTTCTCCAGCACAATTGCCGGAACCGCCGCCGCCCACGCCTGAGGCGAGCACGAAACCGGGTACGGGACGGGTCGAGGGCTTTCCTCGCGGGAAAATCCACAGAACAGCTCCGGCAGCCGATGGTGCGGAAATTGCGCCTGCGCCCTCATGAGCCCCTCGAAGATCTGCTCGGCTTCCTCCCAGGCCCCGTGCCTCACGAGCCCGGCGAAGACGAGGCTGGTATCGTGTGGCCAGACCGACCCGTTGTGATAGCTCATCGGATTGTAACGGCGCTCCTTCGCAGAGAGCGTGCGAATACCAAAACCCGAGAACAAGTCTGGCTGCAGCAGGCGCTTTGCGACGCGCGCGGCAAGTTCGGACGGCAGGATGTCACTCCACAGCACTTGGCCCATGTTGGACGAGGCCACGGAAAGCGGGCGCTTGTTTCCATCGAGCGCCATCGCGATTTCATCCCGATCCTCCAGCCAGAAGTGCTGCAGGAAGCGGGATCGCAGCCCATCCGCGAGTCTCGCCAGCCGCTCTGCTTGTTCCGTTTCGCCGAGCTCGCGGTAAATGTCACGCCAAGCCAGATACGCCATGTGCGCATACGCCTGGACTTCCGCGAGCGCGATAGGGCCTTGCGCCAGGCTGCCGTCTGCGTGGACCATCGAGTCTCCTGAGTCCTTCCATCCCTGATTGGCGATCCCGCCCTCGGCCTCGCGCCAATACTCGATGAACCCGTCGCCGTCGCGATCGCCGTAGTCCGCCATCCAGGCAAGCGCGCGCTCCGCATGGGGAAGCATCCGCGCGAGGAACGGCGTGTCGCCCGTGAAGCGCCAGTAGTCCGCCAAGAGGATGAGAAAGAGCGGTGTGGCGTCGACGCTGCCGTAGTACGGGCGGAATGGAACCTTGCCGCTGCGCGCGAGTTCGCCGTCCCTGAGTTCGTGCAGAATCTTCCCAGGCTGCTCATCCCGCTCCGGATCGACACACGTGCCCTGAAAGTGAGCCAGCGTGGCGAGGGTGCCTCGCGCGACCTCCGGCGCCACACAAAGGATCTGGCGGGCGGCTATCAAGCTGTCCCTTCCAAACGGAACCGCATACCACGGGACGCCCGCCACGAGAAACGGCCCGAAGCCGAAGTCGGACTGAAGCATGCGAATGTCCCGCATGCCCTGCTCGTACCAACGTCGAAACGACTCGTTCCCCGAAAGCGACGGCGGCTGCTGAAGCCACCCATGCGCTGAGAGCCTCTCCGTCGACAGATATGCCGGTTCGGCCCCAGTTCCCTCGTCCGCGCCTCCACGCAGATGTCTGGAAACGTTTTCGGAAACAGACAAGCCGATCCCTGTTTCTCCTGTGCCCAGGCCTTCTTCACCTCCGCGCACCTCCGGTCGAACGGTGAGCGCCCACTCCGCGACACCTCCGGCTTCGACGACTATGCGCAACTCCGCCTTGCCTACGCCGGCCGACTCCAGCCACCGCGTGGGTGTCATCTCACCCTGGTGACTTGGATGCGCAGCGAGCTCGACGCGCGTCTCCCAAGTCCGCCCGTCCGAAGACGAATAGGAAAAACAGCAAACGTTTCCGGATGCGCGTGTGCGGATGGTTCTCGCGGGCGCCTCGACCTGGAACCCCCGAACTTCGAACATGTCCGCGAAGTCCGCCGCGACCTCGTAGATCACGGCGAGACGCACGGCGAGATCGCCAAAATTGCGCACGATACCGCTTTCTTGAAAACAATGCCCATCCACGCGCTGCCGGCGCTCCACCAGCAGGCTCTCGCGTGGAGGCTCGTGTTCCGCACGCGGAGGGCGATTGGTGTAACGGTATACCGATTCCGATCCGGATTCAGCCGTGGCGTCCAATGCCACCCACACGTCGGGCTCGATGCGCCACACCAGCGTGGAAAGTACGCGAGTGTCCCTCGTGTAAAGCCCGTGACCGGAAACGTTTTCAACCGCATGCGCGCTCAGGCCCTCTGCGTCTCCGTACCAAAACAGGTCGTTTTCTTTGATGACCCATCCCTGCATGATGCCTCTCCCCCAGTTGAAATGCTCAGGCCGTCTCGCGCACGACGAGTTGCGGCGGCAACAGCGTGCCGGATGGCATCTCGCCCTTCTGCAGCATATGGACGAGCATCTTCGCCGCTTCGCATCCCATCTCGTATCGCGGCTGTGCGACCGTTGTCAGCGCGGGCGTCACGAAACGAGCGAGGTCGATGTCATCAAACCCGACCACCGCGAGGTCGTCTGGAACGCGAATGCCCATCACCTTACAGTGTTGGATGCCTCCAATGGCCATGAGGTCGCTCGCAAAGAACACGCCGTCTACGTCCGGCGACTTGGCGAGCAGCTCGGCGAGGGCCCGCTGTCCCCCTTCGAGCGTGAAATCCCCGTAGACGACGAGGCGCTCGTCGAACGCGCCCACATATTGGCGCACAGCTTCCTCGAATCCCCTCAGCCGCTCGCGGCTCACCGCAGCGTGCGCAGCGCCGTTCACAAAACCGATGCGCTTGCAGCCCCGGGACACGAGATGCCTCACCGCGTAGCGCGCGCCGTTCACGTTGTCCGTCATCACATAGCCGCAGTGTCGACTGAGGAGCGGCAGGTCGATCACGACGCTCGGCAGCGTCGACTCGACAACTTCCTCGACGTACGGATCGTCCAGGCGAATGCCCATGACGATCACGCCGTCCAACCCTCGCGCCCGACAAAAGTCCACATAGCTGACCAGCTGCTGGCGAGCGGTATCCGTACTGACCAGCGTGACATCGTACCCGTACTCGGCGAGCGTGTCGTGTACGCCGACCAAAACATCGTAGAGAAAGTGGTGGCCGCCTTTGCGAAAATCGGACACCAGAAGCCCAATGTTCTGGCTCTTTCTGAGCACGAGGCTCCGAGCCACATGGCTCGGGCGATAGTTCAGTTGCTTGGCGACTTCAATGACGCGCTGGCGCGTCTCTTCCCCGACGTCTGCGGCGCCATTCAGCGCTCTCGACACCGTGGTAACCGAAACGCCTGCTGCGCGCGCCACGTCGCGAATGGTGACTTTCATGGCGGCAAACCCCTTTCGCGAGCCTCCGGCGCATCCGAAACGTTTTCGGCAACGCGACCCTGCCACTCGCGAGTCAGCATCAATATACTCGAAAACGTTTTGGAAACGCAAGAGGGAAGATCGCGTTCATGAGGTGGTGATTCCTTCAACCCGTGCCGTGTGCGCTCCACTTAGGACAGGATGTGCCGCGGCGGGAGGCGCCTCAGCGAGACGCGCAAGCGTCCCACCGCCGCACTTCGATGACCGATGCCGCATGGCGCAGACGGATCACAGGCTCGCGCGCAGGATGTTCAGCACGTCCTCCTTGCCGAGCTTGCGGAAGTGGCCGATTTCACCGAACCGCACCGCCTGCGCCGCCATGCGCTCCAGTTGACTGTCGCCGATGCCGTAGTCCGCCAAACGCTGCGGTGCGCCAATCTCCCTGTAGAATTCCCGCACCTTCTCGATGGCGATGTCGGCCAGCTCCTCGTCCGACTTGCCCGTCCCGTCGACCAAAAACACGTTTTTGGCGAGCGACGCGAATCGACTCGGATCGGTGCTCTTGACGTACTCCATCCAGTGCGGGAACAGGATGGCCAAGCCGCCGCCGTGAGGAATGTCGTAGATGGCGCTCACCTCGTGCTCCATCGCGTGGCAGGCCCAGTCGCCGACGATGCCCATCGAGATCATCCCGTTCAAGGCCATGGTGCTGCAGTACATGATGGTCTCGCGCGCGTCATAGTCGGTTGGGTTGTCCACCACGCGCTTCGCGTATTCCACGATGGTGCGCATGACAGCCTCGATCAGGTGCCTCTGCAAGGGCGCATGCGGCGTGGAATGAAAGTAATGCTCGAAGCAGTGCGCAAGCATGTCGCAGATGCCGTACACCGTCTGGTCGCGCGGCACGGTGAACGTATTTTCCGGATCGCAGAAGGAAAAGACCGGATACGTGTACGGCGAGCTTGCGCCTAGCTTCTCCTTTGTCTCCCAATTCGTGATGACGCCGCCTGCGTTCATTTCCGATCCGGTGGCCGCGAGCGTGAGAATGGTGCCGAGCGGCAGCGCACCCGTCGCCTGCGCCTTGCGCTGATAGATGTCCCAGACGTCTCCGTCAAATTTGACGCCCATCGCGATGGCCTTGCCGCAGTCAAGCACCGAACCGCCGCCTACGGCCAGGATGAGATCGATGTCGTTCTGCCGGCACATCTCGATGCCCTTGTACACGGTCGTCAGGCGTGGATTCGGCTCCACGCCCCCCAGCTCAAACACCGTGACGCCCGCGTTCTTCAGGATGTCCATCACCTTGTCGTACAGGCCAAATCGCTTGATGCTGCCCCCGCCGTAGAGTAGAAGTACGCGCCGCCCAATCTTCAGGACCTCGTCCGCCAGGTGCTTCTCAATCTGCCCCTTCCCATAGTAGAGCGTCGTCGGATTGTGAAAACGAAACGGCTCCATGCCAATCCCCCGTGTCACACACGATTTTTCAGTAGCTCATCCATTGTAAACAACTTCGACGCCGATGTCCAAAAGCGACGTTCTCGCTCGAACCGTCCCCGCATACACATGGGTTGTCCGCGACCGGAGGTGAGATTGTGACGTCCCCTGGACTCTTGACCGCCATCGCGAGCGCCATTGCGTATGCCCTGTCTTACGTGTGCCTCAGGAAGGGACAGGCGGATTCCTCGCCTCCTGACAGCGGGCTTCTTCCCGTGCTCGTCACCAGCCTTCTGTTGCTGATGGTCCTCTTGCCCGTCGGTCTTGCGTCACATCGCGCCTTGGGCTTCCCCACGCGCGGGCGAGCCCTCGGCTTCGCCTGCCTTTCGGGCGCGGTGAGCACCTATCTCGGCAGGCGCCTTTTGTACCTCGCCGTTCAGCGCCTCGGCGCCGTGCGCGGCGTGGTTCTCAAAGGTCTGAGCCCGGTAGCCACGGTGATCCTCGCGTACGCGTTCCTCGGCGATCCCGTCTCGTGGCGCGTGACCGCGAGCCTCGTCGGCGTTCTCGGGGCCATTGTGCTTTTGGTGCTCGAGAATCGCGCCCGTCCCACGCGAGATCGCGCCGTCTTCTCGTCAGGCGCCTTCATCGGCATTTCGGCAGCGGGGCTCCAAGGCGTAGGTCACGTGTTCCGGCGGATTTCCCTCGCGAGCGGCGCATCGCCAATGGGCTCGGCGTTCATCGACGTCGCCGTCGCCACCCTCGCCTGTGTCGCAAGCTTCGCCGTCGAAGGCAAGCTCGGGCTGCTCCTGCGCCACTACCGAAATCACCTGTCTCCCTGGCTGCTTGCGGCAGGCGCGTCCAGCGCGGCGGGCGTCCTCCTGTTTTTTGTCAGCGCAAGCCTCATCCCCATCAGCACCGTGGCGACGCTCGCCGCCTCGGAGCCCGTGTTTGTCGCCCTCCTTTCCTGGATCCTCGTCCCGCACCTCGAGCGACCGAGCCTGTACAGCGCGTCCGCCGCGTGCCTGGTCGGGTTCGCCACGATGATGCTCTCGCACACGCCCTAGTTGCCGACGGCGCCGCCTTCCCGTACACTTCAGGGCAGAAATGAGGCGGAATCAGATGACGGATGTCTTGGTGATTGGCGGCGGACCCGCGGGTTTGATGGCGGCCATTGCGGCGCGCGAAGCGGGTGCCCGCGTATTGCTTGTCGAAAAGGGCGACAGGCTGGGGCGCAAACTGGCCATCTCCGGCGGCGGGCGCTGCAACGTGACCAACGCGAAGCCCTTGCCCGAGTTGATGCAGCACGTTTTGGGAAACCCGAAGTTCCTGTATTCGTCGTTCCACCGTTTTGGCAACGAGGACATCATTCGCTTTTTTGAAGGGCTCGGGGTGAAACTGAAGGAAGAGGACCGCGGCCGCATGTTTCCCGTGTCCGACGACGCCCGCACGGTCGTGCGCGCCGTCGTGCGGCATATGGAGCGCCTCGACGTCGAGGTTCGGCTCCAAACGCCCGTCGCGCGCATCCTTACGCAAGAGCGGCAATTTGTCGGCGTGGAGACCGAGCGCGGCGAGGTGATGTCCGCGGCGGCGTGTGTCATCGCCACAGGCGGAGCGAGTGTCCCGCAGACCGGCTCGACCGGCGACGGCTACCGATTCGCGGCGTCTGTGGGCCACACTGTCGTGCCGCCGTACCCGACCGCCGTGCCCATCACGTCGGATCATCCGTGGATTCGCCGTCGAGAGCTTCAAGGGCTGTCGCTCTACGGCATCGAGCTATCCATCTTTCGAGGCGACAAGCGCTTGACGGTGGAACCTGGCGATCTCGTCTTCACCCACTTTGGGCTGAGCGGTCCGGCGGCGCTGCGCGCGAGCCACTATGTGACGGTGTCCCTGCGGGACAAGCCGGAGGCGAAGCTCACGGCTTCCATCGATGTGCGGCCTGACTACACCTTTGAGGACTGGATGGCGCTCCTTAAGTCCGCGCGCGAGCGCCA